>CANRLX010000002.1 GCA_947631615.1 uncultured Acetatifactor sp. | reverse complement strand
CATAGAAAGTCGTCACCTTTTCACGCACCTCCCACGGGAGGACATTTGTGTAGGGATCATTCTCCGCACCATTACGCGCATTGTCGTAATCCTGCCCCGCTTTTTCCGCGTCTTTCAGCATATCCACTGCTTTCTGGGGTATATCGTGTGTCTCGCCCTGCGCACGACGCCGCTCCAGTTCTTTCCCAATCGCCTCGCCGTCTATATTATCAAAATGATCCTCTTCAGACGTTTCCGGCTGCTGAACCCCAAGCTGCTCCGGCTCATGGGGAACGACCGGCTTTGGAGCGACCGGCGTGGACAAACGGTAGTCCTTATCGCTGAATCCGGCGCTGTTGAGCCCACGGATGATACGGCGAACCGTCTCGTCAAAATCGTTGGAGGATGTCAGTACATAGGACATGTTCAACGCGGGCTGGCTGTGCTGAGCAGTGTGCGGCAGCCGGAGAATACGCCCCAGAATCTGCTCCACGTCCACTTGGCTCGTCTTGTTTGCGAGAGATGCCAGTATGTACGCAAACGGGCAGTTCCACCCCTCTTTGAGCGCATTAACGGTAATGATATACCGCACCTGACAGTTTGGCGACATCAGCTCTACATTTTTTAGCTCGTTCACATCGGCGGTGCGGATAGCAATCTGCTCCGCTGGGATTCCGGCGTCAATCAACTTTTCCCGCAGTTTTTCAAATGTCGTCGCGTCCTCTTTGCCCTTTGGCTGAGCCTGAAACAGGGCGATGGGGCGGATGTACCGTCCCGTCTTTTTCTGCTCCGCGACGGCTATTTCCTCTAACTTGTTCCGCAGATCGATGGCATCGGTCAGAACCTCCGTCTGACTGTCCCGGTTATAGACGATAACGGGCAGCTTAACCATGTTTTCATTCTTGAGCTGCACAGCGTCCACATAGGAGATGATATTGCTTTCCTTTTTCGGCGTAGCCGTCAGATCAAGCACAAAGCAGGGATTGAAATTTGCCAGCATCTCGATACTCAACTCAGACCGGGCATGGTGGCTCTCATCCACGATCACAAGGGGCGACAACTGGTTGATAATTTGAAACAGCGCGGACTCGTCCGCCTTCTCAATGGGATTTTCCGGCTTGCCAAGCACTTTCGCAAAGTTAGCGAGATTGCTGTTCTCCTGATAGGCTTTCAGCCCCTCTTTGCCGCGCCCACGGAACGAGTCATACGACAGCACCATGATTGAAAGCTGTTCCGTAACGGCGGTGGGGTTGAAATTCTGTCCGTTCAGAAGTTCCTCTTTGGTGTAGACCTCAACGCGCCCGCCGAAATCCACATCAATCTTCTGACGGTACGGATGGCGGACATCTTTCAGTGCCTTGACGGTCTGGGTGAGGATTGCATCTGACGGTACCAGCCACACGACGGCTTTCGTCTTTGTGACGGGCAGCGCGTCGAAAATCGGGCGCACGGAATTACAGGCGATGAACGTCTTTCCGCCACCCGTGGGAACCTTGAAGCAGAGATTCGGCACGCCCGGCAGGATGTCCTGATAGATGCCGAGAGACGGTGCGCTTTCTTCGTGCCAGAAGTGGTAGAACGCCGCGCCGCTGTCCCACACCTCGTTCAGCAACTCCAGATAGCGAACGAGGTCGGCTATGACCTTTTTCTGATACGTTTTCATTTCCATGTTGCGCCGCCTCCTTTATCGCGGGATTTCTGTAGGTAAATACGGAGATATTGCTGCAACTATTTCGTTGTGCTTTACTCCGTTCAAAAGTGCAATAACTTTGTTGCAATATACTTTATCATTCAAGCCGAAATAGTGTCCAATGGAGGTTGACAAGGATTTTTCGTTAAAAACCTGTAGTACCCTCCTATAATCACCGCCCGTAAGGGTGTCCCTAAATTTAGACTCTTGTTCCGACTTTGCCTTTTCATAATCAAGGCTTGTAAGTACACTTTGCAAGCTGCTTTTTGCTTCTTCCTCGCTCTTTTGGGATAGCTCCGCGGAAGAAAGTTGGTATTTGAGTTGTGCTACTACACTTTGACAAATTTGCTTTTCAATTTGCCTGGCAAACCTTTGCTGAATGATATATTCTTTTACCTCATCAAATACTGTGTCCGAATCACTTCCCAAATGTAAAGCAATTAACCGTACAAGTTCTTCAACAAGGAACAAGTTTTCTACTTCAGCAACATCAATGGTATAGATATTATCTTCTCTATACTTTGAAATTTCATAATCCGATCGATAATCGCGGTCAATGATCCCGTAAACTTGGCAATGATGCAAAGTAGAATCATTTTTAAACGCTTTTGTACGAGCAATTACCTGCGTACAACTACCACATGGAACTATATAGTATTCTGGATATAAAGCTGAGTAAAGTTGTGTATCGTAGCTGTTCCTTTCTCCTTCCACAAACAGTACAGGCTTTCGGCTCCCCAGGATGTCGAGCAGTAATTCCTCGGGCAGATCGTTACTCTCGATTATTTCAAGTTTCCAATTTGTCCCGTCAAATTCCTTGATCCAAATCTTTTCCGCATTTCCATGCATCGAGGCAAATTGTGTATCGTGGGTGATGTATATGAAAAGGCAGTCGGGGCGGTAGGATTCAAGGGTTTTCCAAAGCCGATTCATTATTGAACGGTGCAAATGGACTTCGGGCTCGTCAATTATCAACGTTTTATTCTCTGGAACACATAATACCTGAGCCGCTAAGTACAGAACCGCCCTTTCACCATCGCTCATCTGGGTAGAGCTGTATTCAACAGGTATTCCATCTCCCTTTGTGAACCATGCTAGGAATTTAGCATCAACCAATTTTAACGATCTTTGCGGAAAAATTTTGTTCCATATCCGAATTAATTTGTCAATGGCCGTATCTGGCGGGTCTGGTCTATCTGATTTATTCTGAATCCTCTTACATTGTTCTACAAATTCGGCGTTTACATTATTTTGAAGAGCAATAAGTGCTGCAAGTACATCGTCAAAATCGTTTATTAATTTTGTGGTATATTCTTTTCCCCATCCCCAACGATAACCTTTGCTTGCTTGATTAGCTTTATCATTAGTTCCATAAAGAACGGTTCCTTCAGCCTGATCATAACTCTTCAAAGGTGTGATTTCTTGAAAGTTCAAGTTTCTCTGTGCACCAATTCGATGGACGTTTTCAAAATTCTGCTGTTCAATCCAAGCGCCCAACTTACTTTTTCCCGAGCCGTTTGCGCCAATGATAATCACCGCATTACAATCTGTAGTATGTTCTATTTTCTGACCAGCCTCATTGGGCAAGCAATATGTAAATGGCATAGAATCCTATCTCCTTTACAGTCTGCTGATGTCTCTTGGTATCTTTTTGAACACGATCCCCATCTGCGCGAGCTTGTCCTCGCCGAGGGCACAGCGGTCGGCGTATATAACGATGCCACCGGATTTTTCCGTGACGCCAGAGAGGAACGCGTAGTCGAGGACGGTGATCTGCTTCGGCTCATAATAAAAATAGTAGCTGGTGTCATTGTGGCATCCGAGGAAATAGGGATTATTACCCTCGGTGGGAGCGTAGGGAGACTTTGTCTCCATAAACCACACATACTCCCGTATCTTTTCCGTTCCCACGGCCTCGTTGAGATTTTCTCCGATCAAAAGCGGCTCGCCGAGGTCGTAGAAGCTGAAATCGCCGCCTGTACCCTCCACGGCGTTTTTGCCCTCTCCGTAGCCGCGGATGACTCGCTTCACCCGCTCTGCGGTGATGGAATCGGCGTAGTCCATCATCTCAACAAGAATGAAACGGCGATTGCCGCCGTCAGCCTTGTTCATGTTAAGAACGGCGTGGGCAGTGGTGCCGGAACCGGCAAATGAGTCGAGGATGATAGCGTCCTTGTCCTGATTAGTAATAGTAAACAGGTAATTTATCAGCCGGATAGGTTTAGCATAGTTAAATTCCAAATCAAACGCTTTCATCTCGGCAGCACTCTGCCGATTCTCATAGCCAACAATCAAATTTGAGGGGACAACACCTTTTTCTTGTTGCTCACTCAACCAAAGCTTGTTGTATATATTCCATTTCGCTTTATTTCCATGTTCATCCCACAACCCAGAAGTATTTGTTTGCTTAAATACAATATTACCAGCTGCCAGCTCTTGTTGATATCGCGGATAAATCCATTTCCATACCTTATCTGTTTTTTGGGGAAGTACTGTTACCCCTTCTGACAAAACCTCTGGGAATGTCTCTCCGGGCGGAATGACAAATGAGCCGTCCGGACATTGAATATAATATCGCTGGTTTGCCCGAGCCTCCAGGCTCGCCTTAAACAGTCGCTCTTCACCGTATATTTCACCTTTGCGTGGACCAGAAGATTCAGTGAATTTATAAAATGTGTCAATCTGATCTTGCGTCATTACTGCTCTAAAATTTGGGATGCCATTAACGTTCTTCGCGTATGTAAGAACATAATCCAAGTTTGGAGTATAAAATTTTCCCTTTGCTCCTCCGGATTTCATTTGTCGACCAAAACCAGTTATATAATTTGAACGCCCAAATATTTCATCACATATGAGTTTAAGCGTAGCATACTCATCTTCACCAATGCTTATGAAAATAACTCCGTCATCTGCCAACAGCTTTTGTAGCAGTTTGAGCCGTGGATACATCATACACAGCCACTTGTCATGTCGAGTTAGATCCTCACCCTCCTTGCCAACGACTTCGCCAAGCCACTTTTTGATTTTCGGGTCGTTCACGTTGTCGTTGTATACCCAGCCCTCGTTGCCAGTGTTGTACGGCGGATCTATGTAGACGCACTTAACGCGCCCCTCATACCGGGGCAGGAGCGCCTTCAACGCCTCCAGATTATCGCCCCGTATGATCATGTTCTCGCTGCCATTGTCGATGTCGTGCTGTCCGTCCGCGTCAAAGCTGTACTGCCGCTCCAGCACCCGGTAGGGCACCTCCTGGTGGTGGTTAATTACTTTATCTTTTCCGATCCATTCAAGGGTAGGCATACGCTAATCCTCCTAAATTCTGTCTTATTAAACGATTGGTCGCTTCTATATCGGCAGAATAGTGGCTTTTAGTGTTCTATTTTGCGATACAGCGTGTAATTTGTCATTATCTGTCGAATAGACGGCTACAGCAGAATCTCAACCAAAGGACAAGTGCGCCTATTCGCCCGCATGAGACGAAAAGAGTGCCATGTTTTCGAGTCAAAGTCGCTTAACCGCTTATTCACCATCATCAAGGACGAAATCTTTCTGCAGGTAACAAAAATTAGTGGTAACTCTATAGATTTCATCCACCACGCTTTGCAGAGATTTTTCTATATTTCCTTTTAAAGAATCAGCTTCGCTGACATCTATACTGAACTTGAATTTATACCGCTGAGTTTTCGTATTGTTGTACATTATCGTAAGTTCAATTACATAGTCATCTGCTCTCCAATAGAAGTTTTGCAAAAGCTCATCTCTAAACGTTCTGTAGTTGCTCAAAGCGGCAAGTGCATATTTAGCCTGATCAATTGTAATGTTTGGCCACATAATACCAGCAAGTTCAAAAGCCATCGTGTTATAGATTTCCGTCAGACGATTACTCTCTTGAATGTTTGTTGAAGCAAATTCTACGAACACCGGATAGAGGCTATCTGCCTCCACTTTAAATGGTCTGGCGATTTCACTAGTTGTTACTGCGTTGCCGCCAACAGATTGAAACACGGGAATCATAAAAGATGACCAATCCAGCAACAATTCAGCCTTATCCTTTTTACGAACAACTTTGACTGCAATATCTTTAACAACAGCTGCTTTATTTTTGGCTTCAATAACACCGCCCAAATAAACATAAGCACCGCTTCGGTTATAATAAAGTTTTATTTTTGACGAAGGTATAAAGTTTACGCAGATTCTTCGACAAAAGCGATCCCAAAGCTTTATCATCCATGGTTGTAGCAACGCCAATATAGCAATAACTGTTGCGATTATTTCATATGTAGTCATAACATTTGTAGTCTCTTGTGCCATACAACAGCCTCCTACATTAACATTCTATTTTTTGTTTGATATATTTCCCGCTCTTAATTCTCGCATCCTTCGGCTTTGGCTCATCGTCAGGTATAGCCCAAGCGTAGCCTATCCGTACCGCTCCTGGAATACGCCCCTCACAGCAAAGAAGCTGTATGCGTCGGGTTGAGATGCCCCAGCGTTCCGATGTCTGCCGGACAGACAGATATTTCATCTTCCATCGCTCCTTTTCCCTATAATTCAACAATCGTATTATACTCGAAAGCGCGAATGAAATCAAGAAACCTTGACGGATTTCTATACGCTATGATAGCAAAATAAAGCTATAATATGACAGAGTTTTTTGCCTTTACATTTAGTCAATATTAAAGAATTTTTATAGATAGTGAATACACTTACACCATCTTAAAATATTCCAACGCCTCCTGAATCACTCTCTCCTTCTCCTCCGGACACTTAGGCTGTCTTGCAGTCTTCGCTTCCACTCCGGTCGGCGCATAGAAGAGATCCACCGGACCTCTTCTATGCGCCCTCAAACTTTGGCAGATTATAATTCTCTCTCAATAATTCTACATTTCCTCTTAACCTGCGCAATGTACAAATTACTGACCTTTAGTCCACTATGCTCCAACACATACGTCTTGATTTCTTCATACTGTCTGTCTTTCTACTTCTTCTCCACCGTCGTCAAATCTAATTCGTCCATGGTGAGATCCACTTAATTATGATGCTCGACATTAAGTTTGGACAACAAGCACACCGTCTCCACATGCCCCGTTTGAGGAAACATATCGCATCCTCTGATCCTCTTTATCTCATATCCGCCGTCGCACAGCACCCGCAGGTCTCGTGCCAAAGTGGCGGAGTCGCAGCTCACATACACGATCCTCTGGGGCTGCATTTTTAACATTGTTTCCAGGCATGCCGCATCGCATCCTTTTCTGGGAGGATCCACTACAATGACATCCGGATGGAGCATATCGAAATCCGATTCCTGCTTCCTCGATTCCTGCCATCCTAGTTCTTTCTGCCCTACTTCGTTCTGCCCTATTTCTTTCTGCCCTACTTCTTTCTGCCCTACTTCTTTCTGCCTTGATTCCTTTTGCCCTATTTCTTTTTGCCCTGTTTCCTTTTGTCCCTCTCCCGCTTTCTCCGCTTGGCACTCTTGTCGGCCAATCCTGTCATAAAACTCCGGCAGCACCTCCTCCACCTTTCCCACAAAAAACTCCGCGTTCGTGATCCCGTTTCTTCTGGCGTTCTCCCTTGCGTCCTCTATCGCCTGCGGGACGATCTCCACGCCATACACCTTTTTTGCGGCTGCTGCCAGAAAAAGAGAGATCGTGCCGATCCCGCAGTACAAATCCCAAACCGTTTCCCTTCCCGTGAGTCCCGCATACTCCAGGGCAGTGCTATAAAGCTTTTCCGTCTGCAGAGGATTGACCTGGTAAAAGGAAAGCGGCGAAATTTTGAAGATTAGCTCCTGGCCGGTCAGCGGATATCCCTCTTTGCCCGTGTCCCGTATATGAATGGTGTCGGAAATTACGGGCTCCCCCCAGATCGGAAAAAACTCTTTTCCCATAATCACGTTGGAGGGCTCCGTGTTGACGCTTACCGACACACTTGTCATTTCTTTTATTTCCTGCAACTTTCCCAGTAATTCCGCCTGATTTGGCAAAAATTCAAAACGGGACAAAAGCCTTCCCTCCTCGTCCGTTCTCGGCCTTGCCTTCTTGTATGACGCATTTGTCATTTCTTTGTTGATCACCAGACAGACCATGATCTGCCCGCTGGTGAAGCCGGTTCGGATCAAAATATGTCTCACCAGACCCTTTTTTGTGTTCTCGTCATACGCGCTCACATGATTTGCTCTCATATATTCCAAAACCGTCTGCAAGACGGCCTCATTTTCAGGCGCTCCCAGACAGCAGTCCGTGTTGGCAATTATGCTGTGGGTCCTGCCCGCATAAAAACCGGTGACGAGATTCCCCTCTCGGTCATATCCCACAGGATACTGCGCCTTATTGCGGTAGTGATATGGCTCTTCCATGCCCAGGATCGGCTCCATACAGGCGTCCACGTCCCTCCCGTCGAAGCCTCCGATGTGGATTAGATTATTGCGGATCTTCCGGTTCTTAAATTCCAACTGTTTTTCGTAGGAAAGCGCCTGAAGCTGACACCCGCCGCACGCTCTGTGACGGGGGCATTTCGGCTCCACACGAAAAGGAGAAGGCTGTATCACCTTCTCTAAACGCGCGTAAGCATAGCTCTTTTTACATTTGACAATCCTGGCCTCGACCGTATCTCCAACCACGGCGTCCTTCACAAACAGGGTAAATCCCTCCACCCTGCCGATCCCTTCCCCGTCGCTTCCCATATCCTCGATCGAAACTGTCACGTAATCGTTTTTCTTGTATGTCATATCCTATTTCCTCAAGGGACAAATTTTACAAAAATATTCCATAAACCGTTTATTATCCCAGCGTCAGGTTCAGATACCCGCAGGCAGGATTCTCAGGCGCCCCCTTCTCATCCCTCGGGTATTTTATCATGCCTCCCCGGTTCTGATAGATCGCTCTGGGCAGTTGGTGCCTGGCCAAAAGCTCCTGAATACACGCTTGCAGCTCCCTGCCTGTGAGGCTGGTCTCCACCACCCGCAACGCATTGTCTTCTATCCGATACAAAAGAATCTGTTGTCCCACCTTCAGAACGTGGCCGCCGCAGAAATCATTTTCCAGGAGCGCGTACGCGATGGCATCCTCATCCCAGCTCACATAATTTTCCCTGTCAAAGTGCGCGTCCCGTATTTCTTTATATTCCGCAAGTGAAATCTCTCGGGAAAGTCTTTCCTCCTCCGACGCCGCCCTCAACTCGCCTTGAACAAGAGTTTCCTCTCCAGACACCGCCTTCAACTCGCCTTGAACAAGAGTTTCCCCTCCAGTCGCCGCCCTCTGCTCACCTTGAACAGAAAATCCCCCTCCAATCGCCCCATTTTGGGCTTCGATCTCCCACTCCTCCCTCTCAAAGGCGTCCACAAATCCCAGTCTCTCATAAAATGTCTGCAGAGACGCATCCGCCGCCTGCAGGATCAGGGGCTCTCTGTACTTTTCGGAGGCATATCTCAGGATTTCGGAGGCCAGACCCTTTCCGCGGTATTCCGGCAGAGTCGCCACCGCGTAGACATAGCGGGCCGGAATCCATTCCTCCCCCTGACGCAGCATTGCCGGCAAAAAGCTGGCCATAGAGACCGGACTCCCGTCCCGGTGGATCACCAGCATGTTCTCCGTTTCAAACCGATGCGCCAGATAAAAGCGGATATAATTCTCTTCGTCTCCAAAACACACGCGCCATATCCGCAAGATCTGCCGGACGTCGTTCTCATTGGCGTACACGACACCGCTCTCCACCGCGTTGTATTTCCGAAGCAGAATTTCCGGATAGTAGGACAGCTTCGCCTTGCGCAGCCCCGGATCTCCTACATCTTCCTCTCGGTTCACATATTTATATTTCTGACACTCGTGGAGCACAAACTGCTGGTTGATCATGGGATATGCTCCCTGCAGATCCGGATATGCCTTCTCGAAATGAACCACCATCATCTGATCGCTCATGGGCTCGCCGATGGTGAACGCCACCACCTTGCCCGCCTTGCGGATCAGGCCGCCGATCAGACCAAGCTCCCCGTAGTGATCCAGGGCCTCCCTCAGCGCGGTCGTCTCCTCGTCTACACCTTCCTCCCATTTGTCCTCCCGAATGGCCACCCATTCCTTTTCCATTCTGCGGCACTCTTCCAGATTCTCCTCGTTCAGAGGTTCGTAGCTCCAATCGTCGTCGTCCTGGAAGCGGGCGATGTGGTTCCGCTTTCCGTGGTATCTCTTCCCCTTTAAGGAGGCCAGATCCTCCGTCAGATAAATATAATCGAAATCATCCCTGTCCGCATCGATCACATACTGACCGGGAAACCACTCGATCAGCTCCCTCCTGTGCTTATCCGTGATGGGATAGAAATCCAGCCGGTAGCCCGGGCGCATCTTCTCCCGACAGTAGGATTTGAGGATTTCTATCACGGCCTTTTTGTCGCCTTTTCCAAAGGGGAAGGAAAACCGATAGCCCTTTTTGTCCTGATAGCGGACGATTCCGCAGCCGCACACCTGTCCTACCTCCACCTCATATGCGCCCCGCCAGATAAAGTTGTTGGCAAAGGTATATTCACAGGCTTCCGGCTGTTCCTCCAGCAGCATTTTGTTTATCCACTCCCGATCTTTTAGACAGATCGGGGAAAATTCCAGTGTTTCCGACATACTCTTTCCCTGCTTTGCCTCGATGATAGTTTGCTTTTTGCAGATCAGTCCAATCTGGTAGCTCTTAAGTTGGACTCAAACAGTCTGTTATATCCAAACCAGCCGCCGTTATCCCTATTGTTCTCCAGGATCTCTTTGAAGGTCTCCAGCTTCGCGTCGGTATCATCCGCATAGTTGAGGGCAAGCGCCTCGATCAAAGCGGGTATCTTGGGAGAGCCAAACTCATATTTCCCATGGTGGGCCAGAATACAGTGCTGGATCTGCGTCAGCAGGCCGTGGGGAAATCCCTCGATCGCCGCCGCGTGCTCCGCCACCATCTGGGATCCCATGACGATATGCCCCAGAAGCTGGCCGTCGTCCGTGTAATCGTTCTCCGGAAAGGGAGAGATCTCCCTGGTCTTTCCGATATCGTGGCACATAGCCGCCGTCAGGAGAAGATCCCTCTTTAAGACGGAATAAACGCCGCAATAGTAATCGCAGAGCTTCGTCACATTCAGAGTGTGCTCCAAAAGTCCCCCTACAAATCCGTGATGTACCGTCTTTGCCGCGGAGGAGCTGCGAAACGCTTTGCTGAATTTCTCATCCTTTACAAAAAAGGACTCCAAGAGCTGTTTTAAATAGGGATTCTGAATACTCCGGATCAGCTCCAAAAGCTCCTCGTACATGGTATTGATATCCCTGGCGCTGACCGGCAGATAATTGGAAGGGTCGTACTCCCCCTCCCGACACAGGCGGATCCGCTTCACATTGACCTGCAGCGCCCCCAGGAAATTAGTCACGTCTCCGTACACCTCGATGTAATCCAGCGTGTCATACTCCTCGATGCCCGGATTGTTGGGCTCCCACACCTTGGCGTCTATGGTTCCGGTCTTATCCTGCAGGATCACATTCTCGTAGGGCTTTCCGTTCTTGGTCACCGCGGACTGCCTGTGCTTGCAGAGATAAATGTCAAATATCCGGTCCCCTTCTTTGAAATCCTTGATATACTTCATGCCATCCTCCACTGTCTCCTGGTTTCTCTTACACGTTTATTTTACACTGTCCAACACAATATGAAAATCGATCTCCCGATACTCGTTCTGGGACTGCCGCATAATAACAAGGTTTACGGTGTCGCCTGGGGTATGCTGCATCAGCTTGGAGCTGAAATTGGAAATTCTCTCTATCGCCACATTGTCCATCTCCGTCAGCACGTCTCCGGGCTGGATTCCGGCGAGCATTGCGGGGGAATCCATCTCCACCTCCGTGACATAAATGCCATTCGGCACCTCCTGGTGTTCCCGAACCAGGTAGGGGACCTCCACGCCGTTGATCCCCAGGTACGGGATCTCCTCCCCGTTGGACAGCTTTTGGATGCGTCCGATCAGATCCGAAATGCGGTACGCCACAATGAGGTTTTCCATTCCGGAGGGGGCTTCCTGCGCGGTGATGACTCCCGCCAGATTGCCATACAGATCAAAGAGAAATCCGTTTGCGTTTTTGCTTCCGTAAATATCCGTCTGCAGCAAATATACCTGCATATCCGGTTTGTTTTCCAGGGGCGAGACGGCGGAGATCATTCCATACCCCAGAGACTCGTTTACTCCCATAGGGCTCCCCACCGCTATGACCGGCTTTCCCACAGCGCCCGTATTCCCGCTGGAGTAAAACAAGGGCGAGCTCATCGAAGCCACCTCCAGGCCGCCCGTCTCCAGCCATTCGGTGGGAATTTCCCCACAATTTACGGAAACCACCGCCAGGTTCGTGATTGGATCAAAGCCTTTTAAGCTCACCGGTATCTGGTAGAGGCCGCCATACGGCTCCATCACAAGATTCTGTGCTTCCTGTAACGGCGTATAATCTACCAGGATCAACAGTTCACTCCCGTTGTTGTAGATGATAACACCGGTGGATTGATTGCTGCTCTCCTGAATGTTGTTGAACCAGTCCACATTTGACGTCACGCCCCGAATCGTCACAATATGCTGGCTGACGGAAATGCTTCCGCTCATATCCTCCGACTCATACACATAATCGTACAGGGTATCGTAAAGCTGCGTATAGTGGTCTATATCTAAATAAACTTCATCCAAAATTTCCTGTATCTGTTCTTCCTCCAGGGAGGGCGGCTCGTTCTCCCCCGTCAGCAGGCTCTCCTGCTGCATATTGTCCGCCAGCATCTCCTCCGGAGACATCTCCTCCTGATCCTCCGGAAACACCACAGGCTGCGGCTCCTCCTCCGGATAGAGGAGATTGCTGATCACCGGTTCCAGCACCAAAAAGGTAAAGCACGCGATCAGGCCGAATATAACGGCCATCGCCGCCGTGATCAGAGTGCGCTGTACCAGCTTTCTCTTGTTGATGGGGCGCTGCTTAATCTTCTCTATCATAAAATTGCTCTGCTGATTGTCTTCCGGCTCCGGCATATTCTTCTCCATTCCGCAGAGTCCCCGCGGCAGGCGAGGGCCCTCCCTGTGCGACGCTGCAACTTACTTTTTCCATTCCGTCTCACGGCATAAGTATATCGGATTAGCCGAAAAAAGTAAAGAGGAGAGATGCCCGCCGCTCTTGATTCTTTTGCCTGACTGTGGTATTTTTTTAATAATAAGGAATTTTCATATGAGGACAAGGAGAAACGGAAAAATGAGCAATAAGGTAAAGGGAATTTTGTTAGGTGTCGGAACGGTTGTCTGTCTGATTTTGACGATTGTACTCCGCATCCAGAGCGATAACCAGGAGCTGTCCTACGAGAAGGTAAACGTCCTCGTGGTCACCTCGGAGACCAAACAGGTCCGGGCCGGCGGAAAAACCGTATTGCATCCTCATGTCACGGTGAGCTACGAGGGCGAGACCTACGAGCTGAAAAATATTTACGATTCCTATTCTTACCAGCCGGGCCGAACCATCCCCGCATATAAAGTGGGCAAAAATATTTATGCAAACGAGGCGGGCGTACAGACCTCCACTCCTCTTTTCTACGCTTATTTCGTCTTTTTAGCCGCCACCTTTGTTCTGTTCATCGCCTTTTTGTGCAACATTCCGAAAATGTTTAAAAAGAAGGAGTAGGTGTGAAGGATCCCCATGAATCAAAAGGTATTAAACACGCTGGAATACAATAAGATCCTGCAGATGCTGACGGACAAGGCGGATTCCGACCCCGGCAGGAAGCTCTGCAGGGAGCTTGCGCCCTCGACGGATATCCGCCAGATCCGAGATTCCCAGCGGGAGACAGGGGACGCTCTCTCCCGCCTGTTCCGAGCAGGAAGCACTTCCTTTGGCAGCAATCGGGACCTGGGATTCTCCATAAAATCTCTGGAGATCGGAAGCTCTCTGTCCATATCCGAGCTTTTGAGGCTTGCCGCCTTTCTGGACAATGTAGGCCGGGTCAAGACCTACAGCAGGAAGGAACGGGAGGATACCCCGGACGACAGCCTGGATCCTTATTTTGAACAACTGGTTCCTCTGACCCAGCTTGCCAACGAGATCAACCGCTGTATTCTGTCCGAAGAAGAAATTGCGGACGACGCCAGCCCCAGATTAAAAAACATCCGTCAGAACAAGCGGTCCACCAACGAAAAAATCCACGCTCAGCTCAATTCCATGGTAAACGGCGCCTACCGCACCTATCTGCAGGACGCCGTGATCACGATGCGGGATAACCGCTACTGTATTCCCGTGAAGGCGGAGTACAAGAGCCAGGTAAACGGCATGGTTCACGACCAGTCCGCCACCGGCTCCACTTTTTTTATTGAGCCCGCCGCCGTCGTAAATTTAAACAATCAACTGAAGGAGCTGGAGCTAAAGGAGCAGGAGGAGATCCGGATCATCCTGGCCGACTTAAGCGCGGAGGCCGCTTTGCACACCCGGGAGCTTAGCCAAAACCAGCAGGCGATGACCAGGCTGGACTTTATTTTTGCCAAGGCCAAGCTGGCGCTGGAGCAAAACGCCACCGAGCCGCTCTTTAACCAAAAGCATTTTATCAACATCCGAAAGGGAAGACATCCCCTTTTGGACAAGAAGAAGGTGGTGCCCATCGACATCCGCCTGGGGAGGGACTTTGACCTGCTTGTTATCACCGGCCCAAATACCGGCGGCAAGACCGTGTCCTTAAAGACGGTGGGGCTCTTTACCCTGATGGGGCAGGCGGGGCTTCACATTCCCGCCCTGGACCGCTCGGAGCTCTCCGTCTTTACGGAGGTGTACGCGGATATCGGAGATGAACAGAGCATCGAACAGAGCTTGTCCACGTTCTCCTCCCATATGAAGACCATTATCCACATTTTAAAGTATGCGGATGAAAATTCTCTGTGTCTCTTTGACGAGCTGGGCGCGGGGACGGATCCCACGGAGGGCGCCGCTCTGGCCATCGCTATTTTGAACTTTTTGCACGACAGGGGCATCCGCACAATGGCTACCACCCACTACAGTGAATTAAAGATCTATGCCCTCTCCACCTCCCTTGTGGAAAATGCCTGCTGTGAGTTTAATGTGGATACCCTGCAGCCCACATACCGGCTCCTCATCGGGATTCCCGGAAAGAGCAACGCCTTTGCCATCTCCTCTAAGCTGGGGCTCCCCGACGCCATCATAGAGGCCGCCAGGGAACAGATCGGCAAAGAGGACGAGAGCTTTGAGGATGTGATTTCCGACCTGGAGCAGAGCCGCGTCACCATTGAAAAAGAGCGCCAGGAAATCGCGGAATATAAGGAACGGATTCGCACTCTGCAGGATCAGCTTCAGCACAAAAATGAAAAGATCGATCAGGCAAAGGATCGAATTTTACGGGAAGCCAACGAAAAAGCGAGGGCGATCCTCCAGGAGGCAAAGGATTTTGCGGACGAGACGATCCGTGACTTTAACAGGATTGGCGATCACGCGGATGTGAAGGAGCTGGAGAAAAAACGTCAAAAGGTTCGGGACAGGATCAACGAAAAAAACGAGAAGCTCTCCATCCGGTCCGACAAAAAGCCCTCCGGTCAAAACACCGTCGACCCCAAAAAGCTGAAAAAAGGCGATTCCGTCAAGATCCTCTCCATGGGCCTCAAGGGGACCGTCAGCTCCCTGCCCGACGGGAAGGGAAATCTCTTTGTACAGTGCGGTATCATGCGGACTCAGACAAACGTTCGGGATCTGGTCCTGATACAGGAGGATGCGGCCGCCGCTCCCTCCTTCAAGCGCACGGGCGCCGGAGCCATCAAGATGTCCAAATCCCTGTCCGTTTCCCCTCAGATCAATCTCCTGGGAAAGACGGTGGACGAAGCCCTTCCGGAGCTGGACAAATATCTGGACGACGCTTACCTGGCTCATCTGCCCAGCGTCCGCGTGGTACACGGCAAGGGAACCGGCGCGCTGCGAAACGCCGTTCACAATCACCTGAAGCGTTTGAAATATGTGAAAGAATTTCGTTTGGGAGAATATGGCGAAGGAGACGCCGGCGTCACGATCGTAACCTTTCAATAAATTTTTTATAAGGAGTCCTTTATGGCAATTAAACAGAAAGTTCTCATTGTGGACGATGACAACAACATTGCGGAGCTGATCTCCCTTTATCTGACAAAAGAATGTTATGAGACGATGATCGTCAACGACGGCGAATCCGTGATGCAGGCGATGAAAAGCTTCTCCCCCAACCTGATCCTGCTGGACATCATGCTTCCGGGCATAGACGGCTATCAGGTGTGTCGGGAGGTTCGGGCCAAGTACAGCGTACCCATCATTATGCTCTCGGCAAAGGGAGAGGTCTTTGACAAGGTGCTGGGACTGGAGCTGGGCGCCGACGATTATATCGAGAAACCCTTTGACTCAAAAGAGCTGGTAGCTCGGGCAAAGGCGGTCCTAAGGCGCTACAAGTCCACCGCCAGCGCACCGGAAAACGCCTCCGAAAAGCTGGTGGAATATCCGGACCTTTCCATCAACCTGACCAATTATTCGGTGATCTATATGGGAAAGACGGTGGATATGCCTCCGAAGGAGCTGGAGCTTTTGTACTTTTTGGCCGCCTCTCCCAATCACGTGTTTACCAGAGAGCAGCTTCTCGACCAGATCTGGGGCTATGAGTACATCGGGGACACCCGCACGGTGGACGTCCACATCAAGCGTCTTCGGGAGAAAATCAAGGATCACGCAAACTGGAAGATCTCTACCATCTGGGGAATCGGCTACAAATTTGAGGTAATCAAATGAAAAGAACACTTTACTTGAAATTTGTGCTGGCATACTTTATTTTTGGTGTATTTGCTTTTATTATCTTCACTACCTTTGTCCCCAGCATGACGAGGGAGCATCTGATTCGGGAGAAGGCGGAGGATCTCTACTCGGAAGCCACGCTGATCGCGGACACCTATGCCAGCGGCCTCTACACCAGCGAAACCAGCCTGCAGACGGTGAAGATGCAGCTGGACTCTCTGGCCATCTATTTAGATTCCTCCATTCGCATCATCAACCCCTCCGGCCGTCTGGTTCTGGACACAAATTCCCCCATCAACGTGGAGGATGTGGTGGTAATAGAAAATTTTGACCCCACCATCACCAAGGGATCCTACTATATCATCGGGGACTTCTTTGGGAATTTCGACACGGACGTGCTGACCGTTCTGGCCCCCATCACCTCCGGTTACAAGGTGAAAGGCTATGTGGCGATTCACAGCGATATGCTCGATATCACGGCCTCCTGCAACGGCCTTTTAAATATCTCCTACATCACGCTGGTGATCGTATTTTTGCTCTCCCTGATCATCCTGATTTTTTTTACGGAGATCGTGTATGTGCCTCTGCGAAAGATCACGTACGCCACAGAGCAATACGCCTCCGGCAATATGCACTATGAATTTCAGGTGGACAGCGAAGATGAGATCGGCTATCTGGCGGCGTGCTTAAATTACCTCGCCAGTGAAATTGCGCGCTCGGAGGACGACCAAAAAAAATTTGTGGCAAATGTCTCCCACGATTTCCGCTCCCCGCTCACTTCCATCAAGGGTTATCTGGAAGCTATGATAGACGGGACGATCCCTCCGGAAATGCACGAAAAATACTTAAACATTGTGCTGAATGAGACGGAAAGGCTGACCAAGCTGACCAACAGCCTCCTTACCCTCAACAACCTAAACACCAAGGGAATCCTGCTGGAACGCACGGATTTCGACATCAATCAGGTCATCCGAAACACTGCCGCCTCCTTTGAGGGTACGTGCAGAAAGAAAAATATCGCCATTGAGATCATTCTCACCGGCGATACCATGTATGTAAACGCGGACGTTGGAAAAATCCAGCAGGTGCTCTACAACCTGATCGACAACGCCATTAAATTCAGTCATCACGATTCCGTCATCCGCATCGAAACCTCCATCAAGAAAAACAAAATTTTTGTCTCCGTAAAAGATACCGGAATCGGAATCCCAAAGGAGGATCTGAAGCTGATATGGGACCGTTTTTACAAGTCGGATCTCTCCAGAGGAAAGGATAAAAAGGGAACCGGACTCGGTCTTTCCATCGTGAAGGAAATCATAAACGCCCACAACGAACATATCAATGTGATCAGCACGCCCGGAGAGGGAAGTGAGTTTATCTTCTCCCTTCAGGAGTCCGAAAAAAACGAAGAGGAATTATAAAACGGTTTCCGACACCCGATAAAGATACTCTCTCCCCCGAGTTCCCACCTTCTCGATCACCCCGAGGTAGGCCAGGACATGTACGGCGGACCGGCCCAGAGAGACGGGCGTGTGCGCCGCCTTTGCAAATTCCTTCCCCGTGAAGGGCTCCTCCAGCTCATAGGGGACAAACTGCACATAATCCTGAACACAGCCAAGCTCCACTTCCTCCACCAGCTTGGTGGGGATCCGGTCAAATTTTCCGGCACGCTTTTTTTTGTCCTTCCCATAGCCGTTCAACAGCTTGTATTCTTCCATATCCATCAGAATCAGACGGATCTTCAGGTGCGGATCCTTTAAAAAAGCCTTGATGTAATAAAGTTCCTGAAAAACATGATAGACCGTTCCCTTTCGGGGAGACTTCCTTCTCTCACAAAGCTCCCCCGTCTCCGGATCGATCCAGACGACCCACTTTTCCCTGGGGATGGGATAGACCACCGTCACCGGATACAAGGGAAGAAAGGCCGCCAGCTTCTCCTTCAGACGATAAAACTGTCTGGTCTGGATCTCTGTGATCCCTCCCTCCCCGTAGATATCCGCCACATAATTTTCAACGGGAACCTCATGCCTGTCCTCATCCGGCTCCAGATAATACTTTAAAACCGCATGGACAGATTTTTCCGACAAAGTGCCGATCCCCAGCCTCTGCCTGTCCACGCCTATAATTTTATTCCTGGCCGCCTCAAAGGCGGCTTTTTTCTCTTCCGTCACACTCATAATGACATCATTATAGCTTTTCCGTCCCTAAAAGGCAAGAAAACAGGAAGCCCTTCCTTCCGCTACCCGAAATAACGGAGTATCAACATGGTCATATCCTCCTGCCCATGCAGGTCTCCTCCCAAAAATTCCCGCACATCCTCCTGCATCAGCTCCAAAATATCCTTCAGCTCATAGACCTGGCTCAACGTCTGATTCAGTCTCTGGCGCATATGTCCCTCGCTGTACTGCATTTTTTCTTTATTCTCAGCGTCCGTCAGCCCTTTCGTGTAGAAAAACAACAGATCGCCCTGCGTCATCTGCACCGACTGCTGCCAGTAGGGCACTCCGGCCATACTTCCCAGTACAAAGCAATCCTTTGCGGACAGCGGCTCAAACTCCCCGCCGGCGTGTTTCAACAGCGGCACACAGTGCCCCCCGTTCACATAGCAAAAGAGGCCCGTGGACAGATTCAGTATTCCCAGAAAGGCCGCCGTGGTCATCCCCTCGTTGCTCTCGCTGAGCTGATTGTTGGTCTCTACGAAAACCTTCTCCGGCTCGAAGACAAGCCGGGCATAATTCTTGATCAGGGTGCGCGTGATCACCATAAGCAGCGCCGCCGGTATTCCGGCTCCGTTGATATCGCCGATCACCAGCGCCAGGTGGTTTTGATCCACCAGAAAGAAGTCATAGAAATTGCTGCTCATGTTGCCGGCTATCTGCAGCGTCGCGTAGATATCAAACTCCGTCCGTTCCGGAAACGCCGGAAATTTGCTGGGGAGCATACTGGCCTGAATGTTCTGGACCACATTCATATCCGCCTCGGTTCGCTCCCTTTCGGCTGTAATATTGGTAATATAATCAATATACCGCGTATTCTTGTCAATGGTATCGCTAAAGGAATCCGACAGATATTTCAGCTCGTTGTTATCCTTGATTTCCGGTTTCGTTCCGGTCGCATTTCCGCTCTCATAAGAATTGATATAGTCCGTGATCCTCCGGATCGGCGACACGACCTTCCTTTCCACCGTAACGATCATAAAGACGGCAATGAGCACAATGGCAAGGACAAAGCCCACCGCAATAAACAGGGAAAACCGAAGGATCCCCATTAACACCGGCGTATAGCGGAAATCCACCCCCGCCACGGCAGCGATATTTTGGTCGGAGTCATAGATAGGCGCCCATGCGGATATGAGCTTTTCATGATTCTGGCCCTGATAATTCATGACCATACTCATCGCCTCGTCCATGTGCCCTACCATCTTGTCATAATCCGCTTCCCGATATTCGTACACCTCGCCCAGCTCCGATATTGTAATTTCCGACATATCGTCCCGCTCTGCCCTGGCCTCCATGATATATACCCAGTAATTTTCATGCGGCACACAGATATACAGGTAATCGGCATCGCTGAGCTCCTGCTTGATGTCGTTCAGCCGGATCTGCAGGTCATTATAATAATCGTCCTTTGTCAACGTCTTCTCGTATTGCCCAATCCGGTCGCCGTCCACCATCGCAGCCGTCATGGTCGCGATATCCAGCGCCTTTTCCTGATAGAACCTTGTATAAGTCATATTCAGAGAGACAAAACCGATCCCGATAATCACGATGGCCAGCAAAATGATTGCCAGACAAATTCTGAGATTGATTGTTTTTCTAAGACTTTTGAATTTCACTCTCTTCCTCTCCTTTCGACGTTAACTCTGCAAGCCTCACAAGTGCGCTGCATCTGCACTCTGTGCCGCATATGGGACATGAAACACCGTAGGCCCCGCCATCCTTGTAAAATCCCTTTATCAATTCCTCATATACGATATGTAAAGAAGCTCCTTCTATCTCTTGCGCCGGAATCTCCCCGTCTGGGTAAACCCAAATTTCATACAGTATAAAATCATACTGCCTGTCCAATACCTTTTTCATCAACTGTTTATTCAGCATATGCGCGACGCCGTGATTCCGGTATGAGGGAAGCACCAGCAGCGCATCCAGCGTACATATTTTCCTGCCCAGAACCAGTCTGCCCAGCTTCTCCTCCAGCTCCGGATGCGGATAGGTAAAGGCAATCCCCTCGCTCACACCCGTCCAGCCAATGATCCTGCCGTTTTCCACGGCTTTGTAGCCGATATGATCTTCCCTGCGATAACTTTTTTCAATGTCATTTCTCACATATTCCCCGCTGTTCAGGTACTTTTCATACAAATCTAACAGTGTTTCGATATCTTCCTCTCTGATTTCCGAATATTCTATCATTTCCTTACAATCCCCTTTTCTTTTGTCTCCTTTGGAAAATCTTTCTTCCCCGCTCCCCGTTTTCCGCATCGCATACCCCCGTGCCTTGCGGATATCACCACAAAAAGACCGATCAGAACAAACATGCCTGCCGTAATGATCGTCAGCCCGTTCCTCCTGCCGAACGCCATTGCCATACCATAAATAATAGGCCCTAGCATCTGTCCTGCATTTTCAAACATGGAATAGATGCCCATGGAATTGCCTTCCCCGTAAGCCTTACATTCCGGAAGCTGTTCAAAGTAGGTATACTGGCACGTATAGGCAAAAGATATCAGGCAGGACAGGATCACGACACCCGCTATCGCGCTGGCCAGCGTAGGGTACAGGATATATAGGCCCATGTTTGCCGCCATACCGATACTTGCCAGAAGAACGCTCCGTTTTGCTCCAAGCTTCTGCAGCAGTGCCGCTGCCAGTCGGGGGCCGATATACAGAACGATCATGCCGCACACAAGGTAGATCTGCCCGATCCTGACTTCGTCTATTCCGTTCTCGTCCGCAACCAGCGGGAAGAAATACTCCCTGTAGGACAGAGCCATCATAAACGGCATAAGGATCAGCAGGAAAAACGGAATGACTCTCTTGTTAAACATAAACCGGAAGAATCCGACCTTCATCTGCTCCGTCTCATCGCCCGTCTGAGAAAGAGAGCTCTGCTTTGACTTCATCGCCATAATCAGTCCCAGCACAAGCGCTATGGCGCCCGTCGCATAGACCAGGTGGAAATCGCCGAACATCAGTATAATGGAACCAAGCCCGACACCAATGGTCACGCCGGACTGGACTCCCGCCGAAACATCCGCAAACGCCTTTTCCCTCGTGGCATCGTCCCGCCCCATAGCTGCCATAGTATTGGCAGAGACATAAACGGATCCCTGTCCTGTACCGATCAGTATCTTTCCCAAAAGTATTCCTTCATAATTTCCCATAGCGCAGCATACGACAAACCCCAAAGCCTGTGTGGCAAATCCAAAAAGCATAATATTTTTCGTGCCGAAGCGCTTGACAAATTGGCCTCCCATCAGTGCAAACAGGGCGGACATAAACAGCTGCGCGGACATGGGGAGCGCCACTGCCAGCCCCTCCGACAGGATGCTCTGTCCGGCGAGGATGCTGTCGGCATACAGCCTGGAGCACAGGATGGCAATAAACGCATCCTGCATAGAATCCGCCATATAGGTGATAAACGCTGCGGTGCGGATAGGAAGGCTCTCCGTGATGTCCCGCTGCCCGACAGGGATGCCCTTTTGCCTCTCGTAGAACATCACTACAAACATCACCTCCAGAATCAGCATGACCACAACGGTAGAGGAACAAAAAACGGAACAGATATTGTTAAAGATCATGCTGTCCTTCTCTGCGTTCACCCGATCAAGGTTGGTTCCCACCTCCAGTCCCGCGATGGTCTCGCCATCGGCATTTTTTATCGGAAGCACTGTAAATACCCATGCGCCGTAAGCGCTGATTTCATCGGAAACCGTCCGCTGTTCGCCTGTTTCGAGAACCTCCGTATACACGTTGCCGCCGTACTCGTAGAGGGGCTGCACGCTTGTGGTGGTATCTTCATAATCCATGACACAGTTGATGACATCGCCGTCCGGCCTTAAGATGATATAGTAATAATAATTGCCGTTTTCATAGCCCTTCTCGATCATGGCATCCAGCGGCGCTTTCACGCGGTTGTACCTCTCGCTTCTGTAATCGTCTACCTGATCGATATCCTCCAGACTCTCCACGTCCACCTGAAGGGAGAGCGTCTGCGCAAATAGGTTGAGGTTATCCAGCTCATCCTCGATTTGATTGTCCACCATTGTCATAATCGTGGAATAAGAAACGATTCCCGCCACCGACAGGGAGGAGAGCACAACGATCAGAATTTGGTAAAAATACGTCTTGCCCTCCGGCGCAAGCCGGATTTTCCTCACGAACAGCACGACGATGAAAACCAGAAGGGCGGCAAGCAGTGCCGCACAGAACCATGTGGCCACTACCTTTGCGTAAAAGGCGATCGGAGCGCTCTCGTAGACGGCCCGCCCTGCAAAAGGATCCGACAGATCGTACTCCCCAAAATATCCGTAATCCGTGGTTACGAGCTTTCCGTCTCCGACTGCCAGCTTATAATAGATGGTTTCTCCGGAAATAATCTGCTCCGGCCGATCCGTGGTTCCTGCCTGCACCTTTAAAATGCCGGGATTCAGCAGATCTGTATAATAAATCGCGCCGTCCCTCACGGACAGATCCCAGGGTATCTGCTTTGCCGCAAAAGAAGGTACCTCCATCCACTGTCCGTCCCCCTGAACATAAAATACGCGGCCGTTTCGGGTAGATACCGCCGTTATATCCGATTGGGGATCATACGCGCCATCGCTCAAATAAAAATCAACGTTGTAAGAATGGCGCTTCTCCAAACTGCCGTCTTTCCCCAGCTGATAAACAGACAGGCCCTTCTCTTCCTTCCTGGTAAAATAAAGTTTTTCTTGATAGAAAACCATGTGGTATATGTTTCCGTACTGCAGAGGCGGATCCGTATCGTTTGCAAAATCATCCTCGTATAGTATTTTTAACCGGTTTCCGGACAGCATCAGGATCCGCTCCTTCTGAATCCTGTTTCCGGCCTTTCCGTATACAATATCCGCGATAAATATATTGCCGTTTTCGTCAGCGCAGATCTCACTGGCATAGTAAAAGCTGTCACTCTCGCTTCCACCGTCTATCTGTCTGACCAGATTCCCGTTTTTATCGATCACGGAAATCTTTACCTTGCCGTTGTCTATCACATAGAGCTTTCCGTCGTTCCCGTATGCCATATTGCTGACGGAATCAAAGGTGTATGTATTCTCAAACGGACTATAGAAAAACATGTCGCGGCTGCAGACAACAAAAATCAACAAAACTATGGCAGCCAATAGAATCCATTTTATCTTTTTCACTCAATATACCTCTAAATCGCCGGATAAACTTTTTTGTGTTTCCCCTTCGGAAACAGCTTGCAAATATTGATCGCAGAGATACAGATATTCCTTCGCGGCGCCGTCCATCCGGTTGGCCTTCAGCACTTCAATAAAATGCAGCCTTGCGTCGTAGTATTTTCCCCTCTGGAACAGGACCACACCCTTTTCAAACAAAAGCCTGGTCTTGCGCTTCCCGTTTTTGTCCGCCGCCTCATCGCCGTCGTAAACATCATAGATTTCCTCGGTCTCTCCGGCCGCCTTCAAATAAAGATTTCCCAGGTACCTGCCGTTATAATTCTTTTCAAAGTCAGGTATCTGTTCCCGAAAGCTTCCGGTGATCAGGATCCGCGCCCGATACTTGGGCGCCAGCTCCTGCAGGAAATCCGCCAATCCCGTGGTATCGGAAACGGTCATAATCCCAAACCGTCTTTCATGTCCGGCCACACCTACCTTGACGTCTCCATAGCTCAGCCCAATGGCATATTCCTCTTTTATCCCCGCCTCATTCAGCGCCTCACAGACCGAGACCGCGGCTTTCAGCGCCCGCTCCGGAGAATTTAAGAAAAATGCCAAAAAACCCGCGTTCACAAACTTATCGATCTCACCCTCCTGGTACAGGACGCAGGGCACCGACAGACTCAGGATCCGGTTTACAAAGCGGAAGATCCCCGCCGCGTCCTGCTGCCGGACAATCGTGTCAAACTCGTGAATATTTACGGACAAAACCGCCGCCCTCACACTCTTCTCCGCGCCGATATGGATCCCTTCCGGTTTTCCGTCCTGAAACAGTGCGCAGAGCCTGACCGGAAGCATAGCGCCATAGATCCGCTCCCTGCTGTCCGCCTCCTTCCGCTTTTCCTCGCTCTCCCGCAAGGCTTTGGACAAACCGCGCTTCTGCCGCAACAGCACAACCGCCCAGATCCACAGGCCGACCGTCGACAGCGCAAGTACTATTATTATCGCCCACATCTTTTTCTCCTCCGTCCCACTATTTCACCTGTACGTTGGTCGTGCCCGGATTCTGTATCTGGATCACGCCGCCCCAGTTGCAGATACATTTGCTGCTGTTATTCAGACAGGGTTTTCCTCCCAGCAGGACCGTGGGGCTGCCGGGCGCCCACGGCGCCGCGATGACAGGGATGCAGGGCATGGGGGTCATCACCCCAAGCTTGGCCGCCGTAGCCGCCGCCACCGTAGGATTCGCCATAGAACTGCACATCCCAAAGGGCAGGATATTTACCAAAGGCACCTGATCCAGGATTGTCGCCATAGGCATCTTCCCTATCACCCGCGACGTAGGCAGCACCATCAACGTAGACGGCGCGGCTCCGAAGCTGCACATAAGCGTCGCCCCTCCAAATACTCCAAAACCCACTTATCTTTCCTCCTTCCACAGCTCCTCTGCTATCCGGTTTTCTCTTCCGGAAGCCAGAGTCAATTCACATGCTCTCTCCTTGCCGTCTGTCCCGCACAGCATACAGAGGCATTTCCCATCCTCCGGAACCGAGTTTATGGGGAGATAAAAGCTTCCGTCCTCCTTGGCGGCCGTCTCATAGACCGGATAGACACTGGTGCCGATTTTGCGGTAAGCCCGGGAGAGCGGACGCTCCAAGAGACACGTTTCTCCCTCCTGGGCTGACACCCGAAAAAACTCCCGATCCTTGCCTTTTCCGCTGATACACAGAGTCTTTCCCTCCAGGTGCATCTCAAAGGGCTGGAACAGTGACAGCCTTCCGCCCTGTTCCCCGGGGTCATAGTCGTACAAAAGCTTGCAGCTTTTCTTCTGCTCCTGAAAAAACAGACGGATCAGGCTTCCTACCGGCAGCCTTCCCTTTACGACAGTGGCTCCTGCGGGAATGGGATAGCTGGGGCCCGGCACCATCCGCACCTGGTAGATGTCCAACGTTTCCCGATTTATCGGCAGCGTAAGCGTCTGCCTCTGATACAGGGGGCCGTCGATGCAAATGTCTGCCTCCTCCCCCTGCAGGTCGCAGAATACGTGATAACCGTCGTTCTTACGGATGGCAGGACGGTTTCCCTCCAGAGTATACATGCGAAGCTGGGAGCCCGTGATGATCCGGTCCGTGAAATCGTCTATGGGAAGCAGCACCAGCGATACCTTTTTTTTCAGCCCTACCGTCATAAAATTACTCACCTTCATCACCTCCTGCCGTCTGCAGACGGATCTCTTTATAAGCAGAATCCCGCAAATGCGGGGTCTATGTATAATCTGTCCTAAACTCCACGCCTCTTACGCGCTGTATTCCCTTCGTCCTCGCGGACTCCAGGGGCACAGGGCCCAGCTTGTAATACAGGGACAATCTATATGGCAGGTTCGGAAAAGTCCACACCTTTAATTTTTCTTCCATCTCTATTTTCTTCATCTCCATGCGGACGCCGTCCCGTCCGCCTCCGGTGCCAAATTCCATCGTCTCCGGATCAAATACCGGATAGTCCCGCAGCACCTGGACAACCTTTCCCAGGATCCGATGCTCCTCCTCCGAGCGGAACTTTACATCGCTGGCGGAAAAGGCGGTGATCAGATAGGAAAGCGTCAGGTAAACCGGTGGAAACTTCTGCCTGTCCACCCCGTCCGCGACCATGCCGCTCAGCCGAAAATCCTCGCTTTCACTCATATCGTACAGATGGATGCACAGTGTCAGATCCCCCTTGTCCGCCGGAGACGCCAGACCGATCCCATCCTCATTCAGAATGATCTCCGGCACCATCTCTCTTCGGAGAAGCTGCACCAGAGCCCTTCCCGCATCCGCTATCACTGTGTAACTGCCCATACCTTCCTCCTTATGTTGTTTTCCGGATGATCCTCCGCCAAACACAAAGCTCTTCTTTTTCCACTATTCCTCACAATCCTCCTCCGGAGGCTCTTCCGGCGGGGCCGCCGGTATATTCTTATTAAAGATCCCCTCAAAGGCCACGGTCCCATCCGCAGGATTGTAAAGAGTGCCCTTGCCGTTGTAGGTCCCCAGCAGGAAGCCTCCCTCATAAAGCAGGCTGCCGGCTTCATAGACGACTCCCTGACCGTCGAAGCTGCCCTCTCTGAAACCGCCCTCGTAGATCAGGTCGCCGGTCTCCGGGTCATAGAGCTTTCCCTCTCCGTCGTAAAGGTTTCGGTAAAAGCTCCCTTCGTACAAAAGATTCTCGGTCTTTTGATCGTACAGCCTCCCCTCTCCGGAATACATCCCCATCTCGAATCCTCCGTCGTAGATCAGGCCGCCCGTGCTCTCCTGATACTGTTTACCGGCTCCATGGTACTGTCCCTCCTTAAATTCCCCCTCATACACTAAAATCCCATTGGAATAGAGTTTACCGCTCCCCTCATAAAGCCCGTTTTGGATGTTTCCCCGATAGAGCAGATCCCCGTCCGACTCCCGTAGGGTGACACTGCCCTCCGACAGAGCTCCCATGTGGAAAGTGCCCTGATACAGGATCTTGCCGTTTCCGTACAAAGTTCCCTCTCCATCGTACTGATCCTGTGAGAAGGCTCCGTCATAGACCAGATTGCCGGCTGTATCGTATTTCTTTCCGTTGCCGCTTTTCTTTCCCTGAAAAAATTCTCCTTCGTAAAAGATCTCTCCGTTTTCGTAATAAAGCGTGCCCGTCCCCTCGTACAATCCCTGCGCGAATCCTCCCCGATACTGGACCTGTCCGCTCTCATAATAGAGCGTGCCCGTCCCTTCATACTGATTTTGGACAAAACCGCCCTGATAAAGCAGCTTTCCGTTTTGATAGCTCTTTCCGTTTCCCTCATACATTCCCTGGGAAAATCCGCCCTCATACAAAAGTGTGCCGTCCTCATTGTACAGTTTCCCGTCTCCCTCATACTGATTTGCCAAAAACTGCCCGCTGTACTGTATCTTCCCGTTTGCATAATAGGTTTCTCCAGCACCGGAGTACTGCTCCGCCAGAAATTCCCCTCGGTATCTTACGTTTCCGTCATAACTGTAGAGAGTTCCCTGGCCGTTGATCCTCCCGTCCGTCAGAGTCCCTACAAAGAGCACAAGCTCCGGATCCTCCTTTGCCACCAGCCGGACCTTACCGCTGTAGCCGTCCATATCCTGTGAATTGATGACCATAGTCTTTGTCAGGAAACGGGACTGCACCCAGGGATATACGAAGCGCAGCAGGATCAGCGGCATCAGGATCAAAAGCAGCGCCAGCACATAGACCAGCTTCTTGGCCACGTACTTTTGCCCGATGGCATAATATCCTTTCAGGGAATCCGGCTTCCCGCCGATCTGCTTGATCTGCTTTTTTACGTCCCCGCTGACCTTTCCCACGATGGTGGTGGGGCTGAAGATACGGACCAGATTGCGGTACAGGACCTGAAGCGGCGCGCCGACAGCCCGCACAATCCTCTTTACGCCGTACAACATACTGTTTTTTAGGTTAAAACTGCTTGGTAACTGCATTGTCATCTCCCGCTGCGGCAGTCCCGCTTTCTTGTTAAGTAGGTTCTCTTATCGGATCTCCACATCGCCAATCTGCCGGATCGTCTGCTGGGTCACTCGGGAGCCGCTGGTATCTCGAAAACAGGACACTACATACAGCACTGCCGCCACCAGCAGGAGCATCATCAGGATCTTTTTCAAAAATCCCAACAGCTTTTTCACCCGCTCCCACAGACGGAACAAAAAGGTCTGCGGCTCCCGCTCCTCCTGTTCCTCCGCGCACAAATCCCGATACACGGGCATAAATCTTTCATATAGCTCCAGGTAAGCGGAAAAATTTCCTCCGGCCAGATCCTGAAGATAATCCTCCAGCAGCGGATACGATTTCCTGGCGATCTCTGCCCGAAACAAAATCGCAAATATCCGGTAGAGCTGCTCATACGCCGTTTCCGGAGGACAGGAGACAAATGATTTCTCGTCGGTCAACTGATAATTCCAGGAAACCTCCATGCTCTTGGAGACCGTGACCAGATCCGTCCGGAGCGCACATTTCAGGAAATACGGATGGGGATTGCGCAGAAGGATCTGCTCTAACAGCCTGCGCGCGATTTCCGCCCGCTCTTTCCTGCCGCAGTTTTCTCCGGCAAGCTTCTCCTCCAGGGAGGGCGCCAGACTGCAGGTAAAGACCGCGTAAAAATTTTTATTCTGCCGGAAACATTCCAGATAATCCGGAAACTGGCTGTCTTTGATCTTTTCCTCCAGAAACAGGGTGAAACGCTTCGCCACCGAGCCATCCGCCACCTTTACCAGCAGATAATTCTCTCCGCTTTGCTGCTCCAGACACAGATATTCCTCCATTTTTTCCGCGCTGTCCAGCAGCCGTATCACCTCGTAATTTTTGTTTACATTCTGAATCACCATACCGCTGTCCTTCTCTTTTCATGTTATTCCCGAACGATCACAAATATGGATGCCTTTACCTCCGGGTACGCCTCGCTGACAGCCGTCACCTCGTACACACCGGCCGCGTTCGGCGCCGTGTACATACCGTTTTCGTCTATCGCACCTCCGTTGTCCTTTACCTGCCACAGGATTCCGGTCTCGTTCATGTTGCTGCAAACCGCCTCCAGGTAATAGCTCTCTCTCGTATGTAAATTGAGCACATTTGGCCGGATAAAAATCCGTTTCTCCTTCTGCTCGCTCAAAATCTCGCGGCGATCCCGCAGCGCGGTCCAGTGCACCCGAATCCTCTCCCGAGGAGTGGAGGCCGTCACCTGAACCCCGATCACGAAGGTGCCCTTCTGAGCGTCCGTCTTGGCGGCCAGCTCCACCCTCGGAGCCGCGCTGTCGAAAATACCCGCGGATCCGAAATATTCCTCCTTGGGAGAGCCTGCTTCCAGACTGAGAATGATCGTCGTACGCCCGATTCCCAGCCCATGGGAGATCTCTCTGCTAAACAGCTTCCTGCCCTTTCCGGAGCCGGCGCCCAGCTCGATCTCCTCCACCCCTTCGGAAATGCCGATCCCCGAAATATCTCTGCTCTTCGGATCCCTGGCCTCACCGGCGGCATCTCCAGGACCGTCCTGGCTGTCCCGATCCCGCTCCAGCAGACGGATCAGGGTATCTTCCAGGTAACTGTTTGCCACATACTGCCGGAAGGGCATTTTTTCGATCTCATTGATCACGACGGAGTCTCCCGCCCGCAGCAAGGAGATCTTGGCCAGATATAGATTCTGGCAGCCGTTGTCCTTTAAGATCTGATCCATCCCCTTCTCGTAATAGCTGCGCCGCACCGCCGTCTTTTCATCCTCGGCGCCTATCTGGACGACCGCACTTCCCTCCGCCTTTTCCACGGTCTGGTTCTGACCGATCCGCAGGATAAAACTGTTGGGCACCAGTGAGGCCGTGCCCTGCGTCCCCGTCACACCCAGCGTATCCAGCTCATAAGACAGGGTGTAGCGGCCCGCCTTCTCCACCAGCAGTTCGTCAAAAGATACGGTCAGACGATTCTGTCCCTCATAGGTCAGGCACTTTAGATCCAGCTCATAAGAAAAAGCGAAATGCTCCTGCTGCCCCATGTTTTCGATCTGCAGCCGAAGTTCCACGCGGTCCCTGCCTCTGGCAAATTTCGGCATACTCTGGCTTACCCGTATTCCCTTGTCCCAGAAAATGACCTGCGCGTTTTCATCCAGATTGCGGTGGGACAAATACTCCGGCTCCGGCTCATTCCTGGTCAGATACAGCCGGTATCCTTCCTTGATCTTGTTGTAGGAGACATTCCCCTTTTGTCCGCTGTTGCTGATGCTGTGTACCGCCTGGACTTCCTCCTCGTCGTAGGCCACGCAGAGGTACAGATAATCCGTATTCCGGTCCTCCTCATAGTCGGAAAATCCTTCCAGCATCTGCAGCTTCCTTGCCACCGGCTCATCGATGACGATCTCCCTTCCGTAGTAATCCAGGGCCAGTCCGCTCTCCACCAAAACAGTAGAGTCGTCCACGCCCACGACGTTCATTCCGGCCACGACTCCGGTTCCGTACAGGAAGCGGTTCAACATGCGCCGCTTATCGTTCCCGTACTTCTGTTCCAGACGAAAATCGTCCACGGAAAGCAGCTTCCCATAAAAATAATTGTTTCTCTCAAAGGGGAAATACTTCGTGTTTTTCATTTTTTAATCCTCCTGCAAAGTAGTAAACTCCAGTCTGCTGTTGGTATCCAGCGTAGATCTCTCATACTGCCCCAGGACGCTGTTGACGCCCAGGTACGAATATCCGCCAGCAAAAATATAGGGTTCCAGCACGATCAGATGAAGCTCCATCTGCACCGGCTTTATCTGTTCGATCATGCGCAGAAGCGCCTGATGCTCCTTGTAGGTAGGAACACATTCCTCTCTCACCAGGATCGTAAAGCTTTCCGGATCGTCCGCATACAGGCTTTTCAGAAGCCTGCCGTACTCCCCCTCAAATTCCTTCCAATCCTGCCATTCTATGACAAAGGGCGGTTCGCCCGTATACAATTCCACAAACAGTTCGATTCCCCTTCTGGTTCCGCGGGCCTCGTAAAATTCCGTCACGTGCCCCAGCAGATAGCGAAGCTGCTTTTCCGTCCACATATAGGTCTCCTCAACCCCCATCCAGGAGGCGAGCCATTTCAAAAACTCCGGATCCGCTGTCCGTGGATCCAGACAATGGACAAATTCCCGTATCTGCCAGGAGATGTCGTCATAAAGGGATTGGTATACCGCGAGATATCGATCCAGAAAGGAGTCATTCCCCATCTCTCTTCTGTAGAGCTCCGGCAGATAATTCATCCAGCTCTCCGCCTGAAAATATACCGCAAAGTCCCCGACTTCCACCGTCTCCTCCGTCTGCGGATAAATTTCCAGCAGAAACCACAGATAACGCCCCGTCAGGCTGTGGAGCAAAATATCCTCGCCCAGCGCCTCCTCCTTCCGCAGAAAAGGGCGGCAGAATCCTTTTTTTTCGGCCAAAGACATCTTTTCCGAGCGAAGGATCTCCCTAAGCGGCCTTCTGCGGCCCTCCTCCCCAAAAGAAATTTCATCAGAGGTATAAAAGGAAATCTTCACCAGCGCCCGGGCCGGCTCCGGCAGGCTGCAGGTCATCCTGTGCCAGAGATTGCCTTCCTCGGCGCTGTCCAGGATGCGGGACCAGAAAACGGCTTTTTTGCCGTATCCGCCCCTGACAGAAATCCCCCGAAAGCTATAGGCCACATGCTCTCCAAACCCTCTTTGATAATCCGAAACCTTGTTGAACAAAAAATATTTCATACCAACCTCCACCGTTGCGGTCAGGCAAACTCCGTACCCCCGTGAAAGGAATTTCACGGCTTCCGGCCGTTACGCCTGAATACTGCAGGAGCATTGAACCTCTATTTCGTCCGCGATACCATTGCCCGGAAAAATCAGATCGCCGTAGGTATTCCTCCGGACGTCGTTTCCCTTCGCCTCCAGCGTCAGGGACCGGACCCCGCACACACATTCCAGCCGGTCAACATACCCGTACAAGCCGCTGTAGGAAACCGTCCCGCCAAACTCTTCCCTCATCGCGGCAAGATATGTTTCCACCGCCCGCTCCACAGTGCTCTCCGCCAGATGGTAATGGGGATAGACCGCCACCTCCAAAGATACGGACAGCCGGATATAAACCGGAGAAAGCAGCTTGAGCCGCACGCCGAGAAGCCGTTTTTTCTCCAGGTGCTGCAGGATATTTTGGGCATATATGGGAAACAGCTTCGGCTGCTTTTCCAGACTGTAGGGCTTTACCACGATAGACAGCTCTCTGTCCGCCTGCTTCTGCCCGTCTTTCACACGGTAAAAGGCCTTACAGCTCTCGATCCGAAGCCCTGGGGTGGATCTGACTCTTTGCTCGTAATCCCAGGTCGTCACCAGGTTCTTCGATTGGGCCAGCGCCTTGCGCACCCGAACGAAAGCATCCTGCACAGATTCTTCGTCCTGCCCGTCATAGGCATCCCAGAGGTTGGACACCGTAAGCCCTTCCCGATCCGGCATCCGGCCGATCCGCACTGCCTTCACATTGCCGCCGCTTCCCAGGGTCCTGGCGTAGGATACTAAAAGGATCTTCCCCTCCGGCGCCATACCGTGTATTCCGTCTCCGAAATAGACCCGTCCTGTCATACCGTCCACGCCAAAGTGCGGATCCTCCGGTCCGGAGGCGGAAAAATCTTCCCGTCTCTCCCATCTCCGGTATACCTCTGGCTGCTCCGCCTCCTCCACCAAAATCTCCACATCGTCACAGGAGACGGCCTCGTCATCCAAAAAGAAGCTTTCCCCGGGGAAACCATGCGCCACGCCCAAAACGCCGTGCGTCCGATACCAGTCCTCCCCGTTGTCCGCCGCCGCCCAGTAGGTGGCCGCCCTGTCCTGTGCGCCTTTCTTTGAAGCCTCCGGCTCCACGGACGCTTCCACGTCCTCTTCAAGCCGGATTGTGACTCTGCCGGAATCCGGATCCGCCGTTTTGTCCAGGATCTTCTCCTGGCGGTAATATCCGTCTCTGCAGGAGAACACCCGAACCGTTCCGCGGGCACATAGAGAGTGCTCCGCCAGCAGCGCATTTTCTTCGGGCAGTTTTGCGGCCGGCAGCCACTTTGCCACCGTCTCCTTCTGTCGGACCCGAACCGTGTTCAGATCCAGAAAGCTCAGCGTGGGAGGCGCTTCGTATTGTCCCTCCTCCATGCGTATCCGCAGAAAATACCCTTCTCTTTCCCCCACCGAACCTTTCTTCATGACGCTGTGAAGCCGAAACACGATCTGCCCGTCGAAGAGAAGTCCAAAGGTTTCGTCCCGAAGCAGCTCCACGGGTTCATACCGCACCCCGTTCCAATAGGTAAAGCTCAACCTCGCCAGAGGGATCGTATCGGAAGCCGCCGGATTCCTTTGACATTTTTCCTGCCTGCTGACCCGTATGGTCAGGGCAATCCTTTCCTCGGTCGGGAGGCCGTCGGACAGCTCCAGATACAGGCAGGTTCCCGCCTGCGCCTTCTGCCCAAAGGGATAAAACGCAAGCAAACGTCCCAGGGACATCTGCTCCCCGTCCAGAAAACTGACCGTTTCCTCCAGGCGTCCGAAACAGCTTTTGAGAAAAACCGCAGGAAGCATCTGCTCTTCTATTGTCTCGAAGCTCACCCCGGGCGCCTCCATCCTGCTGCCCTCCGGAAGCAGAACGGGAGTTTCCGGCGCCGCCGTCACATAACAGTTTGCCGCCGACCGGTGCCGGATGTCCGTCCCCATAAGCTGCAGATATTTGCGCTTATGGTAGTCGCCGATGTGATCCATCCCGTACTGCTGGATCTCCTTCTGCCACGCGAACAGCTCGATCAGCGTGATCCCCGGGTCGTGATAATTAAAATCCGTCCATGCCGGATAAAAGCCCACGATTCTGTTTTTCGCCCGTTCCACTATCTCGTCGAACGTCATCCGGTCAAGATGTATATCCGGCAGCATAGCGCTCCTCCTTACTCAAACTTTCCTATCCCTACTCTGTCCAAATATTACTGCGGCTGCTTTCTTTCTGCCGCTCAATGTACCGTCACCGCCACATCCACGTCGCCACAGACGGGAAGAACATAGGGATGTCTTCGGATCTGCTCCAGATCCGTCTCCTGTCTCCCCTTAGGCCCGTTTATGAACGCCAGCAGATAGATCTTGGAAATCCATACGATTTCAGGAATATCCCTCAAAATATTCTGTATCTGGATCATGTCGGGGAGCTGTCCGATTCCCCATCCCCCGCCGTCAAAATGCCCCTTCATGGGATCCAGGAAATCCCGTATGCGCTCTCCGACCCGACGCCGCATCTGAAAAATATTCTGAAAACCGGAGACCGTCACCTCTGCCTTCACCTGAATTTCCACCATCTTCGGCTCCACCACATAAAACTGTCCCCGCTCCAGGATCCCCTGATCCATTCTGGGCCCCAGATATCGAAGGATCTCTTCCTGTACGGAACAGAAGAAGCTTTTGTCCTGCAGGTGTTTCTCCGGGTACACCACCAGAGTCACCGCTCCCGACTCCCTCTCCCCTTTATCATTTTTTCCGCCAAAGCAGCGGACCTTCTTAAGAGCTCTGGAGGCTTCCATCGCCAGTTGTTCATAATCCCTGGCCGTGACCGCCCGATCCCAGTGCCGGAGCCTTGCGCTGAATCGCTTCATAGCTTCCTCCGGTGTCTCCACATCCAGCCCTCCCCACAGGTCCATGGGATTGAATACTGTCTGGACAAATCCAAGCGTCTGATTCAGCTTGGACACCTGTCCCCGCGCCACGTTTCCGCGGCAGCCCCCGCCGCATTTATAATGTACCCGTATGCCCTGAGGCTTTCCGAAGGGCGGGACTTTCCCGTGGAGGCCGTCTCCAAACCGGACGATTCCCTTCGTCCGATCCACCTGACAGACGCTTGCGTCCCCTGGCCAGGCCTCCAGATCCGGCACCTCCTTCCAGACGGTCCAGGACTCTTCCTCGTCATTGCCCTCCAGCACCTCCACCGATATCTTATCGATGTTGCCGTGCAAAAGCGGAAAGCTGCAGTCCTCCTCATAGGGATCCGGCGTGAAGCTTTCCGTCTCCTCACGGTCCATGTGCCGGATCTCCACCGCGTTCATCCATATCTTCCGAAGAACCGGATATTCCACCCGCTCGTTCCGGACGGAATAAAAACCGCCCTCATCCCTCAACCGGATCCAGTACCGTTCCTCTCCGAACCGAAGCGCCTTATAGAAATCCTGCTGCCCTACAAAGGTTATCAGCCCCGTGCGGGATAAATGATCCGTCAGATCCGCCAGGTTCATCTCCCGAAAACCGTCCTCCGTCTCATACTCCCAGGTAACGCTCCCTCTCTCTCCGGTCAGAATATCCTCCATCACCCACAGCATCCGGATCGGAGATCCCACGGGAGGCGCCTCAAAGCCGATATACAGAGCCTTCTCTTTTTCCGGCAGCTCTGTGATCAGAGGGATCGGCTCTTTCCCGTCCTCCATATCCTCCTCCCTGTAGAGGATCCTTTCCAGATTGTTCTCCAGCCTCAGCGCTTCCGGTTTCCTTCCGTTCTCCTGATAATGATAAGAAAGAAACAAATTTCCGATCACAGGGACAATATATTTTCCCTTGATCTTAAACATATTGTTCAGCTTCAGAATACGGGCGCGGATATAACAGGTCTCGCAGGAATTTACCAGCACGGGTGCAATGTCCGGAGGACACACAAAGGTCAGTGTCTTCTGCTGGCTCAACCCTCCCATTGCGGCGTTAAACATATCGCTGTACTCCCTACCGGAAAACAGGCGGCTCCATCCGTTTCCGTTGTAATACTCCCAGATTACCTCTTCGATCGTGATGTCGTATTCCGGATCCGGACGAAATTCGGAGCGGTTCATCACCCATTTCCATTCAACCGGCTGCTCCTCCCCCGTGATCTCCAAGGGCACCTGCGCATAGTCCAGATGGAAGGTCATGGACACCTGTGCACCTCTCTTGGCAAAGACCTCGTCGGATCCAAAGTACACTTCATCGAACAGGTTCAGCTGTTCCCCAAAGGGCAGAAATTCCGTTCGGGCACATTCGACATCCCCCGCGTACAAATATTGCGGCGGTAGATTCTCCCCTCTGCTCTTCAGGCGGATCTCCCGAACGAGGATTTGCCCGAAGGCTTCGATATCACGGATAACGCAGCGGATCGCAAAGCTTTGTGTCTCCTCCCCCAGATCGAACCTTTCAAAGGCGGGCATAGCGGCACTCTTGTGCAGGAGCAGCCTGCCCTGATAGACAGATACCTCCGTAAAATCCTGCCAGCCCTCTAACGTCCAATAAGAAAATTCCGCTGTTTCGGGCTCCGTCATACTTCGCAGCAGCCTCTCCTCCAGCAGTTGTCCCGGACGGACATAAAAGCTGATTTCCAGATAGGCTTCTCCCCGAATCCCCAGGATTTCATCGTGGGCCAGAATCCACTCATGCCTCTGCAGATTTTCTCCCTTCTCGCGAAACAGGGTGATCGGCTCGTCCTGCTCTGTAAGGTTCCCGCAAAGTCTGTAAATGCCATCCCTTCTGCCGTCCGTCAGATACAGGCAGGAAGGCTCCGCCGGCGTCACGTAGAGATCCTCCCCCGTCTCAAACCGGATATTTCCTTCCTCCTCCTCAACCTCCGCGGTCACACCGGTACAGGCATCTACCTCCGTCCCCTCCGGCGCACCGGCCACAAGTCCGAAAACCGCAAAACCTCTGGCCGGCACGGCGCGGCGCTGGTCTGCCCCCAGGCTGTTAAAAAAAGCCAGCCGGTTCTTATATCCCAGACGCCCCATCTGCCGGATCGTATCTTCCGTCATGTCGGCATATACATGGGCTACCGCGGAGCCGATATCCGGATCCTCCATGCTGAAATTCCACTCCGGCGTATAATTGGCGGCGGCAGTCTGAATATTATGAATGATTTCCTCACCGGTTCCAGATTTTCCCTTCCAGTCCTTCATAAGGTATCCTCCTGCCCCTATGCTCCCGTTCCCTCATTGATGTAATAAGGATAGACCAAATTAAACGGATTGTTCGTACTGCGCACCAGATAGCTGATCTCTATCAACAGCACGCCCTCCTTCTCCTGCTCGTTGTTTACTCTGACGGAGATATCGGTAATGCGTGGTTCCCAGCGGATCAGCGCCTCGCTGACCGCGTTTTCCATCTGAACCAGCGTGGTGTAATCCGTAGTCTCAAAGGCATAATCGTAAATGTCGCATCCAAAATCCGGACGCATCACTCGCTCCCCTTTTCGGGTCATCAGAATGATCCATATCGCCTGTTTGATATCCTCCTCCAGGGAGACCTCCTTCATCCTGCCGGTGGCTTCCTCCACCTCGATGGGAAAATGAAAACCCGTCCCCAGAAAACTTTTTACTTTCTCCCGTTCCGTCATCACTAACCTCCGCGCCGCCTAATTGATCTGCACTATGGCGCCCTTTAACTGAGCCGTACCGCTTGCCTCCAGCTTTAAAGCTCCCGATCCCTTTACTTCCGTGGAGGTTCCCTCCAGCTTCGCCGTCTGTCCCTTTATCTCTACGCTTTGATCCGCATTGCAGGTGATTTTCCCGCCCTTGATCTTTACCGCCTTGGAACTGCCGTTCAAAGACAGCATGACGTTTCCGCCCACTTTAAATTCCATGCTTTTATCCGCCAAAAGCGCCATTTTTCCATTCTTTGTGTCCAGGGTGATCTTGTTCTTTCCGGCCTTGTCGCCAAGCTCTATCGTTTCGTTCTGATCCTCTATCAAAAGCTTCAGTCCCTTGGGCGTATGGATCAGGATCTGCTCCTTCTTGTCCTCCTCCTGGATCTGTATCTCACAGCCGCCCTTGGTCAGCAGCTTTTTGATTGTATTCTTCTCATTGGCCGTGTTTTTCGGCAGAGCCGACTGCTTGTTCCAGATACACCCCAGGACGATCGGGCAGTTGCGGTTGCCTCTCTGAAATGCCAGGACGACCTCGGATCCCACCTCCGGAAGCGCATAGGAACCAAACTCCTTTCCGGCATAGGGCACCATAACCGGAACCCAGCCGGTGAGATTTTTGCCCTTCTCCCCCAGGAAATACTCCACCTTCACCATCCCCGGATGCTCCTTGCTCCAGTTTTCCTTTACCAGGCCGGTGATGATCCCGGGAACCTCTCCGATCTTCCTGTCGTCCGCGCTGCTAAGCAGCTCGTCAAAAACGCCCATCAGGCCCATCCTCCCGTCTCAAATTCCGTGACAAATCCCTCTTCATTGATCCTGTGGTTTACACGCTTCAGGTAGTACTTTCTGTTTGCCATAGCCTCCAGCTTCGACACCTCCACAAACCTGCCCGGAACCAGCTCCGGCAGCCCTACACAGGTTCCTTTGGCATTCTGGCCGCCTGCGACCTGCATATTGGCAAAAATCTGCGCGCGGGCGTTCACCTTGTTCTGGTTGTCCGCCTCCTCGTCCACGATATTGGACACCGGCGTCTTGGCAGACAGAGAACTGACAGGCTCCCTGCTCTTGGCCTTCGCTTTTCCGATATAGGACTTCTGCTCCTCCTGATTGTATCCGGTCACCTCGATCTCCACGTCGACGTAGGAGCTCTCCATCTGGAACGACCACAGCTCCCGCCCATACTCCAGAGAACAGACAGGCCGCGTCTCCTTGTGCGGCTTGCGGAAGTACGCCGTATCTCCCACCACGAGAAACTCCCTCTCACAAAGACCCTTTTTAATCAGCTCCTTTGTGATGAAATCATAGTCCGTAGACTGTTGGGAGAGAGGTCTGTCCAGATTATCGCTGGTGGCGTCTATCTCCGGCTTGCACAGCTTGGAGTATTCTCCTAGCACCGCCCTGACCGCATCCGAATAATTTTTTACGTTGTACAGCTTGTGGTGGGTGCCGTTGATCATCATCAGCCTGCGCACATCCATAACCGTCACCACAAGACAGGCTTCCTCCGCAAATTCAGCGCCCAGCACCGCCACGAATCCCTTCAGCACCTTTCGGATCTCTGAGAGGTAGCCTATGCCGACCTCCACGATCGTCCCCAGCTTGAGCTTGTTTTTGACTTTGCTGTCAAAGCTTCTTTTTTCCAGATCATACACGCCGCCGATCCGGATCACCGCCGTGCTGGCCTCCGTACTGGCCAGGGAGATGTCCATGGACAGCACAGACAGATTCAGCTCCTCCACCGCATCCTTGCCGTTGACGCACAATTCAAAAGCCGGCACCTGGAAATTTCCGTATTTATTTGCAAGAGAGTCATAGGTGTAGACATCTGTCATAAAACCTGCCATACAAACCTCCCTACCGTCGAGACGATATCCTCACCCTTTACAGCGCGGGCACTTTGATGATGGTTCCGGGCGGGATATGCAGAGGATCCGCCAGATTATTTGCCCTGGCGATCACCTTCCATTTGGATACATCCCCGTACTCGTTCAGCGCGATATCCCAGATACTGCAGTCCTCCCGAATCATTCTGCACTTTGTCCGATCGGGGGATTCAAAGGGGCTCTTCCGCTTTTTCTCACTGGAGGAATAGCAGGACATAAGCGACAATTCCACTCGGGCCTGAATCGGCATACCGCTCTCCGTAAACTTGGTGTAGGTGCTCTTTACATCCGTGACCACACCCTTGAAGGACAGGGAGCCCCACTTAAATTTCACGGACGGGGGCGCGTGCAGATTTCCCTTGATATATACCAATTCCTCAAAATCCTTCACCTTTTTCGATACGTCCGTGGCCTTCGCGCTGGTCAAGACGGTGGTGGTCAAAACCGGACTGGTGTCAAAAAACAGCTCCACCTGCAGGGTAGTGGCATTGCCGCCTATAAAGGTCATCTGCGGAACATCCGAGCCAGGTCTCGGCCGCATGGAGTATTTCGCGGAATCCTGCAGCGTATACTGGGACGGGTTAAAAAGCACCTCGATCTCTTTGGATTTTTTCCCCCGCTCATCCAGTACCTCTATTTTTGCCTTCTTAAGATCCTCCGGCAGTATACTGTTTATATTCAACGCCCCGAGCGCACCCAATGATGGCATATCCTATCTCCTCGCTTTATAAAAGTCCTCTGCGCATCCGCTCCATGCGAAGCTGTCCCTGGAGGCGTTCCAGCACCCTTTTCTCCAATTCCTCCCAGGTCTGCTTCGGCTCCTGCAGCTGTGTCTGCAGCTCCTCCTGGCGCTTTTCCATAACGCGGATCGCATTTTCCTGCTGCCGGTTTTGATTCTGAAGCTGCATCAGAAGCCGGCGCTGGCTCTCCTGCCGCTCCTGCTGCCTTGTCTGCTCCTGCTTCCCCGGATCCTGTCTCACAATCAAAGACCGGAGAGTTTGGAGCTCTCCGGCCCCGCTCTCCCGCTCTCCTTCGGCCCCGCTCCCGCCTTTGAAAAGCGGTTCCCGATCGGCCGCGGCATAACCGCCCTCGTCCGCTTTCGGAGCCTCTGTCTGAAAAATCCGGTTCGCCGCCTCCTCGTGAAGCAGCTCCGGCTCCCCGTTTTCCCTTGGGAGGAAACGCAGCTCCAAATCCGGCTCCGCCGTCTCCAACACAGGTCCGTTCCGCTCCGGCTCCGCGATATCCTCAGAAGCGGTCAAACCGGAAACGTGCTGTAACACGCGGGCGATCTCAAAATCCTGAAGCAGCTTTTCCGGCTGAAGGTCTTTTACAGAGCCTTTTACAGAGCCTTTCACAGAACCTTTTATAGAGCCCTTGCCCCGTTCATAGACCCGTTCGACGGCAGTCCGGTATTCGGCAGACTGCCGTTGGACTGCCGCTCTCTCCGCAGGACTTAGTTTTCCGGCCAAAAGGCGCTCCACCCAAACGATCTCCCCGGGCGACCCCTTCCATTTCCGCATCCATGTTTCCAAGCGGCTGCTCTCCTGAGGATTCAGCCGCCCGATCAGGGTGGTAATGCCAACGCTCTCGGAAACCTCCGCCCAAAACCCTTCCGGAAATTTCCTGTGCCGTTTACCGCCGCTGCTTTTCACCTGAAGCAGTCTGCGGAAATCCTGCTCTACATACCGCCGCAGCCTTTCGCTTCGGATCCGGAGCAACATCTCCTGTGCGGATCGCTCCTGTTCTGCCTTGGCGGGATATTGCTCCTTTAGTGCGGTCTCGGCCCGGTCGATCTCCTCCAGACTCATGCCGTCTGCCAGCCGTCTCTGCACCTCCAGCAGCCGCTTGGGAAATTCCTGTGTCAGCTCCTCATCTCGTAGCTCTTCCACAGAACCTTCCCCGTATGAGACTCCAAAGCTCTCCTGTCTGACCAGCTTCTCCAGCCACTCTATCTCGCGGGAAAGCTGTCTTACTTCCCGCACGGTCAACCGCTCGACCAGCTCAGAGGGGCCGGTCTCCTTCAACAGCCTGGAAAACCATTGTATCCGGCGCTTTTTCTTCGGGTCCGTCTCCTGCAGGATCAACGAAATTTTACGTCCTTCCTGTATCTTTGCCCGCAGCTCCTCGGGATGTAACTCCTTGGGATGCAGCTGCAACGCCGTCTGCCACGGCAGCTCCAGCGTCTGTCCCGCGTCTGCCTCCTTCGGGAAGTACGCCGAACCGGGCTCTGCCTCCGGTTCGGATCCGATGTTCTCCCACAACCGCTCCGTCAGTGTTTCGATATCGGCGATACCATCATCCGACTCCCGCAGGATCAACGAGAGCAGATACGCGCGCCGAAGCTCCGGCCTTCCCCGCAGGATTTCCTTCTCCCCGATACGGAGGATTTCCTCCTGTCTGGTGCGGAGGAAACGGGGAATCTCGTCCTTTTGGATCTGCTCTACCGCTTTCCTTTTTCTATTCTCCGGATGTTCTCCTCGGGACGCTTCCGAGATTTCCCCTTGGTATTCTGTCGGATGCCTTTTTTGTATCTTTGCCCGCAGTTCCTCCAGCGGTTCTGAAACCTTCGGGTCACTCTGTCGAAGATGGGTCAGAGCCTGTCCTTTCTCAAGCCGTTCCACAGCCTGCTCCAACTCCTCGGGACGCAGCTGCGACGCCGTCTGCCACAGCAGCTCCAGCGTCTGTCCCGCGTCTGCCTCCTTCGGGAAGTACGCCGAACCGGGCTCTGCCTCCGGTTCGGATCCGATGTTCTCCCACAACCGCTCCGTCAGTGTTTCGATATCGGCGATACCATCATCCGACTCCCGCAGGATCAACGAGAGCAGATACGCGCGCCGAAGCTCCGGCCTTCCCCGCAGGATTTCCTTCTCCCCGATACGGAGGATTTCCTCCTGTCTGGTGCGGAGGAAACGGGGAATCTCGTCCTTTTGGATCTGCTCTACCGCTTTCCTTTTTCTATTCTCCGGATGTTCTCCTCGGGACGCTTCCGAGATTTCCCCTTGGTATTCTGTCGGATGCCTTTTTTGTATCTTTGCCCGCAGTTCCTCCAGCGGTTCTGAAACCTTCGGGTCACTCTGTCGAAGATGGGTCAGAGCCTGTCCTTTCTCAAGCCGTTCCACAGCCTGCTCCAACTCCTCGGGACGCAGCTGCGACGCCGTCTGCCACAGCAGCTCCAGCGTCTGCCCCACGTCCGCCTCCTTCAGGGAGTACGCCGTCCCGGGCTCTGCCTCCGGTTCGGATCCGATATTCTCCCGCAGCCGCTCTGTCAGCGTTTCAATATCGGCGATACTGCCGTTCGACTCCCGCAGGATCAACGAGAGCAGATACGCACGCCGAAGCTCCGGCTCTCCCCGCAGGATTTCCTCCGCGTCGGTCAAAAGCGGCCACACCTGCGTCAACCGCTCCAAAAGATTCTCTCTTTCCTCTGCATCTGTATGTTCCGCCGACTGTTCCCCCTTGTGGGAGAAGGCTTTCGATTCCTCTTGTATGCGCTCCGCACAAAGCCGACGCACCCGATCAAACAGCCGGTATTCTATCCTCTGCTCCAGTATTCTGCGCTCCCTCAGAAGACGCTTTGCACTCTGAACGGTCTCCCCCTGATAAAAATCATTTCGGGAGGCACCCGCCTCCTGCCACAGCGCGAGGTTTTTTTCCAGACCTTCTATTTCCTCGTGGAAGCGCCCAATCGTTGATGGTTCTCTCTCCGCCGCTTCCACGTTTTGATCTATGCGGAAAATCTTCGGTTCGTCTACGTCAAAACTCGGTTCCCGATTCGGGCTATTTTCTTTTTCTCCGTCCGGGCTCGGTTCCCGGTTCAGGCTTTTTTCTTTTTCGCTGTCCGGACTCGGTGCCGCACTTTGGATCTTTGGTTCGTTCGGCATCTGCGACAGCTCTCTCTCAAACTCCTTACATTCCTGCAGCAGCTTCTGCACCTGACAGATCAGTTGTACCTTTCTGGCCTTTTGGCAGAGCAGCTCCTGGGAGCTCGGCATGACGGCTCTCTCGGTGAGGCGTACAATAAACTCCCTGCTCCGCAGACTGTTGGTCATCAACCGCACGGTTTCTTTTTCTCTCAGCACGTATTCCCTGGCGCGTTCCTCATCCCTCTTTGCCGGAGCCTCTTCCTCCGACGGGGCAGCCGACGGCAGGAGATACACAAAAGAGACAGGATCAAATACATACTTTTCACCCTGTCCGTATTTTTCAAAAATACCCTTTACAAAAAGGGAGTTTTTTCCCACCGTATCAGAGAGGACAGCTCCTCTCCTCATCCTGTCTTCCCTTAGGACACGCACCAGCTACCGCCTCCTATACCCCGGGTATCGGAACCTCCACCAGCCCGGAATGTGCGATTTCCAACGATTCGATCACCAGATCACTGCTCATAGCGTCCAGATCGGAAAACGAACGCTTTATGATCATTCCTTTCTTAAAAAAAAATGCCTTCTCCAAACCGGCATCCTTCGCCATCAACAGGATCGTCACCATCTCTACCTGCATCCCCTCCTGCAACAGATCAAAGACCATGTCGTAGGATTTCGTGCGAATCCCTTTTTCCAGAACAAGTATGTCCGGATTCGTCTTCTGTTTTTTAAACAACAGGGGATAATCGTTGTTTCCCCCTTCCGGGACAGCGTCGTATTCTATCTGTGCCACCAGGTTGGAAACCTTGGAAAAGCTAAACGTAGCCGGCCCGATGGTCACCAGGAAACTATGTCCCGGCACCAACTGCTTTCTGGCATCAAACAACGAAAACACCTTTTGTCTCCTTTCCCCTTTTGGTCCGTGGACTGCTCTCACAGCTTAAACGGATTTTCCGGCTCCTGATTCAGTTTGCTGTTGATCTGCGATACCTCACGGCACCACCTTAAGCGCTCCAGATGGCTCAGCTCAAAGATTTCCTTGCGCCCCCAGTGCAGATAATACCCCAGAAAGGCCGTTTCTTCATATATCTTGTCAGCCGGATAGGTGATCATTCCCCGGCTTCCATAAAATTTATGGGAATCTCCACCTGCTTGCCGCAGTGGGGACAAACCCCCTTATAAACCGGAATTTCCATGGTGTTGATCCGCTGATACAAATCCTGCAGATAGGCAAGATCCATGGTATAAAGCTCCTCCACCACTCTGGTATCCACCGTGGGAAGCGTTCCCAGCCTGGTAATCACCCGGGCTAACAGGATGATCGTCAGGTAACCGGGATTCTGCTGGACTCTGGGATCCTTCAGAGGCAGGATTTCATCTCCGGCATTGGCCATTCTCATAACGCCGTCCTTATGTATGTTTCCTTCTCTGTCCCGATATCCTCGGGGCAATGTAAAGGGATATTCCGTCTGAAATTCCATCTTTCCCTCCCTGTCGAAGTATGTTTGAGACTCCGATCTACTCCGCTCCAAATTACCTGCCCTTAAATGACATATAAGGCGCTACAGGATACCGATATCCATCCGCATCCTGCAGCGTCCTCATCATTTGCAGCCGTTCCGATCATAATCTGACATCTGTGTCAGGAAACTCTGGTCATTCCTTCATGGGCAATTTCCAGGGACTCAATAGCCACTTCGGAAGAAGTCGCGTTGAAGTCCGGAGCCGTGTATCTCATGGGCCATGCGTTGATCACCTGCCAGGAAGCCGCGGGGGCCTCCTCCTCATCCAGCAGAGTGATGGTAATCGTCTTTCGGTCAACCGCTCCGTTCACGCCGGCGACGATCCACTCATAGAGCACCATGGAATCCGCAAGACCCTGTCTCAGGGTGATATTTCCGTATTTTTTCAATCCGGGAAGCTTCATGGGCGTCTGCACCATGTCTCCCTCCCGGTACTCGATCACATCGATCGAGGCGTCAAATCCGGTCACCTCTGAGAAACCGCCTGCATCCAATCCGTCAATTTCAACTTTATATCTAAATCTACCATGTGGGTAAGGCATATGATTACACTCCTTTCACTTGATCAAGCCATTTTATTCTGCGGACTCGCTGGTCTTTTGAGAAATCCGGAAGATCACAAATTCAGCGGGCTTCACAGGCGCAACGCCGATCACACACACCAGACGGCCGTTGTCGATGTCGTCCTGGCTCATAGTATTGCGTCCGATGTTTACAAAGAAAGCCTCCTCCGGCGAGCTTCCCGCCAGAGACCCGTTTCTCCACAGACCGGTGAGGAACACGCTGATGGTGCGCTGTACTCTCACCCACAGCACCTCGTCGTTGGGCTCAAAGACCGCCCAGTTGGTATTGGCTTTGATCGATTCCTCTATAAAGATGAACAGTCTGCGCACATTGATATATTTCCAGCTGGGATTGCTGGTGGCCGTGCGGGCGCCCCATACCCGAATACCCTGTCCCGGGAAGGTGCGGATCAGATTCACGCCCTTGGGATTCAGGATATCCTGCTCGCCCTTGTTAAACTGGCAGTCCAGACCGACGCACGCTCTCACTACCTCATTGGCCGGAGCCTTATGTACGCCTCTGGTGTTGTCGCTTCTGGCATAAATGCCAATGACGGATCCGGAGGGAGGAATCGCGATATTCTTCTTATCCAGCGGGTCAAAAATGGTCAGCCAGGGATGATACAGGGCGGCATAGTTGCTGTCAAAAATATCTCTGTGGGCAATGACATCCGCCACCTTCTTGGAATCTCTGGGAATATCCAGAACCGCAAACCGACTCGCCAGGTTCTCGCAGTGAGCCACCAGCATCAGCTGCACATTGGGGTCCGTCACGCCAGGCACCGCCATAATGGAAACAACGTCGTTGTCCAAAAAGGACTGAATACCCGTCCGCTTGCCGGCGCCGTTGTCCGTGCCGATAAAATCCGCCGCGGAAATGTTGGAGACGGAGCCGTTGCTTCCGCCTGTAAAGGAGATGGTCACAACCGCCGCTTCCTCGTCCTCCGCGCTTACAAACGACGCGAAAGGAGCTTGGGGCTCTCCGCTCTCCTTCCCCATATACTGAACCGTGATCAGATCGGACTTTGCAACCTTCTTCTCCACATAGTTGGGAGCGTTGATATTGAAGGAAGCATTCTCATACAGCTCCACCTGGTCATCGTACTTTACTTCCAGCGTAAATTCACAGGTAGTGATCACCTTCGACGGAAGAAGATTCCGGTCCACCACGTCATCCTCAAATTCCTTCTGGAATGTGATAACATTGTCCTGATTCTTCACGACCCGATTGTAGACGGACTCCGTCTTATCAAAATACATTACCACATCGCCCGGCTGGAAACCGGCTCCGTTTTTCACGAGATATTTCTTGCCGTCGGCGGTGTCCAGTACCTCCAGTATCTGAGTCTTCGCCTTGCTGGACGGCGTCACGACCACGCGGATATCATCGCCCCAGGTACCCGGATTCTTCGCCGCGAACCTTACAACGGCGCCCTCCTTGGCGGGAGCGTACCCAACGGCACACTTTGCGTTCTGGGGAGCCACTCTGGACACAAAGCAGCGGGAGCCTCCGTTGATGAAAAAGTGCTCCACCGCGTAAGCCAGGAAACGATACTCTCCAAACTCGTTTTCAGACAGATACCCGCCATAGGTCCTCCTGAAATCCGCAAAGTTGGTGATCAACTGGGGAACCCCCTCAATGGGGCCTCTCTCCGCAAGGCCGATAAAGCCCGCCGTACTCGTTCCCACGCCCTCCATAGGCTTACCACCCGATTCAAATTCTTCCACATAGACTCCCGGTGATAAATATTCAGCCATGTACATACCTGATCCCTCTTCCTGTATCGAGAGACCAGTTACCTCCTTTCCTTTTTATCATCATCACCTGCATACAACCTCAGAATTATAGTTTCACTTTAACAGGCGTCTCTATACAAATTTATAAACAAAACGACAAAATAAAACTTTTTTCAGCTTTTTTTGCGCCTGCCTTTTTTGTTTGAGGAAGGATTCCCCGTGTCGTTCAAAGCAGCCGGATCTTCTCCGGATATGCCTTCCTCCTCCGGATGGCCCCAAACGGCTCCCTGTCCTTCCCAAAGCGCCGCGCCCTCCCTGTGCATCAGCCTTTGCGACTTCTCTCGGGCAAAGGATAGATTCTGATAAAACTGTCTGCGCATCTGTTCCTTTTCCGCACTCTCCTGACGGAGGCTCTCCCTTTTCTCCCGCAGACGGTCGTACTCGCTTTTTCTGCGTTTCTCCAGACTCTCCCGAAGCGCCCTCTCCGTGTCCTCCCTCTCCTGCCGATCCTTTCTGCGGTCCAGGAAAGGCAGGTTTCTCTCTCCGCTCTCCTGGCGGTTTTCATCCATCATCTCCTGAAGCCTGCGCATCATCCTGACCGGCGATTCCTCCAGATTCTCCCGATAGATCATAGCGCTGTCCACCCGGTCGTGGCTGTTGGTGCGAAAGTCTCCCTCCAACTGACGTAAGGGAGCCATCCTGCTCCCCTCCACCTTTCGCTCATCCTCCTTGATGCTCGGTCCGTTGTGCCGTCGCTTTTCATGAAACACCATGGTCATTTTTTTCCTGCGGCTGGCGCCGATAGCGATGCCTCCGTAGGAGTTCTCCATGCGCAGCATTTCGTTGGACCTGTTTTCTCTGCTTCTCTCCCGCTCCGCCGGATGGTAGGCCTTAAGCTTTTTGTCCGTCCGCAGATCGCTTTTTCCGATGCTTCGCACCCGCCCCTCAGAGCGCTGCCAATCCTTTTTCACATGCTCCATCCTGTACCCCCGTGCACATCCGCACAAATCCTCTGATCCTCCGGATTACAGCCCGTCCTCCGGCTCCAAAAGCATATAATACTGTCCCAGCTGCTCTTTGGTGAGGATCTTGCCGTTTTTGGCAAATTCATTGCGAATACCCGCTATGACATGACTCATGGATACCCGACAGGAGTCGGCCGCCGCCAAAAACGCCGCATACAGCGCCGCATTTTTGATACCGCTTCCGGACAGTTCAAAACTGGCGGAGAGAAATTCATAATCCAGATCCTCGCACACCGGCGTCTGATCCGGAAAAGCCTTCCTCCAGATCTGTTCCCGCCTGGCGGCGTCCGGAAAAGGAAAATCAATAATAAATTTCATCCGGCGCTTAAAAGCCTCGTCAAAATTCTGCAGATAATTGGTGGCCAAGATCGTGATCCCCTCGTATTCCTCCATCTTCTGCAGAAGGAAAGCCGCCTCCATATTGCTGTATTTGTCGTTGGCGTCCCGAACCTCCATCCGCTTGGAAAAGAGCACGTCCGCCTCGTCAAAGAACAAAATGACCTGGCTCTTTTTGGCCTGCTCAAAGATCTCCTCCAGATTTTTCTCCGTCTCTCCCACATATTTGCTGACCACCGCCGCCAGCTCGATCCGGTACAGATCCAGACACAGCTTGGACGCCATCACCTGGGCCGCCATAGTCTTTCCCGTTCCGGGAGGTCCGGCGAACACCATCGAGATTCCCCGTCCGTAGGAAATCTTTTGCTCAAAGCCCCATGCCTCATACACCCATTTCTTATAAAAGACCTGATCGCAGGCTTCCTTCAGCCTTCGCTTTTGAAAGGGAGGAAGGATCAGATCCTCCCAGGTATAACAGGGCTTTATCTTGACGGCTTTTTTGCCCATGCCGTCCCGCAGCAGGTGATAACATCCCCTCTGCAGATCCTCCCGTTCCAACTGGCTGCTGCCGCGGATAAAAGCATACCGCCAGGCGTTCTGTACCGCCTGTTTGATCTGTCCCGGCGTAAAGAGAAATTTGTTGGCCCACTCGGAGGGTGTACAGAGCTTTTGTCCTTCCAGCATCTTCTCCCACAGGGTAACGCTCTCCTGATAGCTTGGGAGACCCATCTCACATTCCAGGTAGGAGACCTCCTCCAGATAAGCCCCCGGCGCCAGAGGTCTCTCCCCCACGGTAAACACGATGCCCGCCTCCTCAAGCATCCAGCGGAAAAGCCGAGCCCTGTACAGTCCGTCTCCCGCGAACCAGTCTTCCGGCAGTTTTTTCAGAAACAGATATGCCCCGTAAATCCTACACTCCCTGAGGGCATCCCCCAGAATATGCGGATCCTCATCCAGAAGGCCGCTGTCCAGGATCAGAAGGGGACGTCCTCTTAGGCCGCAAAATTCCAGGATGCGGCTCTTTCTTCCGCTTCCCTCAGGCCCGTACAGATGAAAAAAGACCGGGCCCGCATCTGTCCGGCTCTCCAAGAAGCGTTCCATGACCGATACCGGACCCGATCCGGCAAGCTCTTCCCGAGACTCTTGTGGATATCGGATCTCCCACAAGAAATCATAGGGACCGTAGCCGTATATCCTTCCCTCCAGAAAGACCCGAATCCTCTCATCCAGAAAATAAATACTCTGACCGTCTCTCTGCTCTTTTCTCAAAAAATAACGGAGCAGTTTGCTGTCCGGCCAAAAGTAGGGAGCATACTTCGTTTTCAGACCGTATCTCTCCGCCAGCACAGAAGCCGTAAAGCCCCGATCCTGCTCCTCTGTTTCCCATAAAACTTTAATGCAGAATTGTTCAAAACTGTCCAGATCAAAGATCCCGCTCAAATATTCCGCCGGCCAGAGCTTTTTGCTCTCTTCATCCTCCCTGTCGTTCATCCCATACCTCCCGCTCGTTCCTTCGGTGACAGCGCCCCTCACACCTTTCTCTTCATCGCCTGCTCATAGACGCGGATCGTCTCAGGACTTAAATCCACGCCGAGCTCCTCACGAAAAATCTTTCCTGCGGACTCAAAGACCCGCTTAATCTGCTGGCGGTCTCCGGACTGGGCGTAGCACTGCAAAATCCCCACCACCGCCTCCTCCGAATAGCGGTCAGCGGTGACATAGGCCGTCCAACAGGCTTCCTCCGTTTCATGATCCCCCTGTTTTCTGCAGTAACCGGCCAGGAGGGAACAGGCCTTTCCATAGCATCTCTCAAAATAGACGCGCCTGGCCATACACCAGGTGCCGTCCACCTCCTCCAGATAAGTGCCCCAGGGGGTCAGAATCTCTTCCCGGCGCGCATAAAGCGCCTCGACATCCCCCGACTCCGCCAGTCTGCAGATCTCTTTCTTATTTTCCAAATCGATCACCATCTGCGAGGTATCGAGATAATACTGATGGTTCCTGTACTGGATCAGGTTGGCCAGCTCCGGCTGGGAACTCAGCTCCTTGCGGATGCTGTAGATCATATTGTGCAGCATAGCCACACTGTTGTTTGGCGCATTGTCAGGCCAGAGCTGCTCTAACAGAACCTTTCGTTCCACAGCCCTTCCCTCCCTGTCCACCAGGTAAGCAAAAAGCTCCAGCGCCTTGCGGGTCCTCCAGGAAATCTCCTTTCCCGTTCGGGAGATCGTCACCCGAAATTTCCCAAAACAGGATACCTCCAGAAGCTTCCGCTTCTCCCAAATTCCGTTCTCCTCTTCCAGGCGGTTCAAGGCGTCCCTTACCTTGACGATCTCCGATGTGAGCTCTACCCCGCGTTCCTTTAGACATTGCAGATACTCCGATACCGCCTTTCTCTTCCCCTCTCCCAGAAAGAAAAGGCCGTATTTTTCCAAAATGGTAATCAAAATTTCTGTATTTCCGGCCAGCATGGCGTACCTTGCAGCCACGTCCGGATCCTGATGCCTTAGGTAATAGCCCGCCATCTTTTTGTAGATTTCCTGTCTCTGCTCCTGGCTGACCCTGTCGTTCAAAAAGCTCCGGAACATGGAATGATAACGATAACAACCGCTTTTTCCACCGATGCGGAGAATAAACAAATTTTCCTGCAGCAGATACTTTAAAATTCCGCTGGCATTTTCAATGCCGCAGATATCGTTGCACAGCTCCGGCTGCAGCTCCTCCGCGAAGGAGGTATTGAGAAGAAACTGTTGAATGTCATAGGGAAGCCCCTTGTACAGCTCATAGGCGATATAATTCTGCACCATGGACTCCTGGGTAATGCTTTCCCACTTGACATCCGGCTCAAAGCAGCCCAGACGGCGCAGGTAGAGGGCGGCAAACATCACGCCCGCAGGCCATCCCTCCATATTGTTCCAGATCATGCCCGCGTATCGTTCAGACTCTTTTCCGGACAGCATCCTCCCCAGGAAATCGGCGACCTCCTCCTCCCGAAAGCTTAAGCGGTCCGTCTCTATCATAACAGCCTGATTTCGCATAAAATACTTGGTAAAAAAATCCGGCACCGATCCCTTTGTGGCCGCCATCATCATAAAATATTCTCCGGTGTGATCCAGAAGCTCCTCCAGTATCTTAAAGATATCCGGATTATCGATCACCTGAAAATCATCCAAAACCAGTACCAGCTTTCGGGAATTGTCCAGAGACTCCAGACTCTCCTCGATTTCTACCACCAGATCCCTGACAAACTGACTGAGGGAATCCGGCATTACTCCCACATAATACTCCTCGTCCAGCTCAAATCCGTCCAAAATCCGATTGAAAGACTGAATCAGATATTGCATGAAGGTGATCGGTTCATTGTCCAGCACATCCAGGTGATACCAGGCACAGAGATTTTCCGGCAGACGGGCAAACTGGGACATCAGTACTGTTTTTCCGTAACCGATCGTGGCATGTAGAATCAGAAGCTTCCCTTTTTCCTGCCGCAGCTCGGATAGGAGAATTTCTCTCTGCTCATATTCCTTTTGCACATCCGGAATCAGGATTTTTGATTCCAGCTTTCTGCTTCTGTCCATCCCCGTTTACTCCTAACCAAAGCCGATTTGTTATGCAATATATTGCTGATATCTCTCATATCTGTGGACGTGTGTATCTTTCCGAAAGCATATACGTCTGCGATTTTTATCCATTTTTGTCGATCAAATTTACTTGCATTATACACCCCCCCAAGAAGCTATTGCAACCCCTGTTAAAAATTCCCATCGAAAAAGGGCTGCCGCACTGAAAGTGCGGCAGCCCCCGGCTAGTTTTTAATCAGGAATCAAAACCCGCTGCCTCTTCGATCCCTTCTTCATAATGCTCTATGAAATTCAGGATAATAGCGATCAGCGAGACTGCACCCGCCACAAACCGATCCATATCCGCGGGCTCCTCCACGATCAGGCTGTACTTGTGGTATACCTGGCGGTCCTCCTCAAAATACCCAAAGGCTCCCAGGGGAACCGGCAGATTCAGCCGGTTCAGGTGCTCCAAAAGCCCGGGCACCGACTGCTCCGGCACCTCCGGTATCATCACGGTATAAAAGTTCAAAAACTGCAGTCCCTGCTCCGACGAATATACCGCCACATCCATCACAGCCAGATCATCGTCGCCCTCCCCTGTGGAAAAAAGCATCCGAAGCGTATCCGGATTGTTTCCCTCTTCCTCCAGGATCCTGCTCTCTTCTACATCCTTCTTCAGCTCTTTTTCCAGCTTTCTCAAAAAATTCTGCTTCCAGTCCATTGACTTACCATACCTTTCTTATGATCTGCGCAAATGTTCCGCAAAAGCGCTTTTACTGACTTACGCTAAAGTGCCTTCGCCCCGGGCACCGTTGCTCCATTTCTTTTTGACCTTCTTCCAGTGTCTTTTATCAATGCTGGCATCCAGATCTTCGGAATCTTCCTTTTTGACGCCCATCCTCTGATTCATCAGAGTATCCGCCGCTTTCTTCTCTTCATCGGTGGCGCTGTTTTCGCTTATTCCAAAAGCTGTCTTTAACTCGGCAATCCCTTCCGTTCCGACGTCCTCCTTCTGTTGCCGAATATTCTTCAGGTAGGCTTCCTCATAGGATCTGGAATTTGACAGCTTCATCAGCAGAAATTTCTCGGCTTCCTTCCTGCTCAGCTTTTTTCCGTTGACCTGATACTGCTTTCGGGTCTGTTCGATAAGCTCGTCGGTGATCCCCAGATCCTTCCACACCTCACTCTTTACCATTTTCTTGTGACGACTTTTCATAAAGAGACCCTTTCCGATATCCACGGCTTTGCTTGCCGCGCCCAAAGCGACGCCGGCGCCGGTTCCTACGCCGGATAGAGAAGCGATAGTACTCGCCGCATCCAGGCTGGTGCGGGTCAGGTCAAATCCCGCCGCAATCTGGTCGTTCACGGCCTGATTGTGGCCCTTATGGAACAGGCTGAACATGGATTTTCCTCTTTTTGTTTCGTCATCCCTGTATTTATTCTCACCTTCGGTGGTTCGGCTGCGGACCTTTCCAGCCCGACTTATCTCCCCTATGGACGCGCCGCCCTTTATGGCAGAGGTCGCCAGATTCATGAAGGGAATGGTTGTACTGAGAGCATTCGCCGCACCCATATTTGCCAACTGAAGTCCACCTTTTACTATTTTGACAGCGCTGGTACCAATGCCGATACCGCTCGCCACCGCGTTGGCCCTCTGGATCTTGGCGGAGGTCTTGTCTCCCGCCAGCTCCATCTGATTTGCATTGTTCAGATTTTCCTCCAGCTCCGAGACGCTGTCGTCCTGCGTATCCTCTTCAGGGGTGTTGGCAGTGCTCTGGCCGCCGCCACGATTGACGAAAACGCTCTGGCGGTCGTCATCGTTTAACTGGTCTATACTCGTCCTGGCGTCCGCCTGGCCGGACTGAGCCTCCATAGCCATCTTTTCGATAGCCACCTCCCGGGCCAGACGATTCTTCGTGTTCTCCTGGTTCTTCTTGGAGCGGGCGGTCATTCTGGCGATGGGGTTTGCCATGGTCCACTTAAACCGCTCCCACCTGCTCTGCTTTTTATATCCCTCGAAATCGTCGTTCAGCTCATCCACCGCTTTCCGATAGCGCTTCTTAAAGCCAAGGAAATCTCTCTGGACCGTTCCCTGGGAAGCCGCTTCTGCGGATGCGCTCTGAGTCACGGGTATACTGCCGTTTGCACTGTCTCCGCTCATCACCCTGGACGCTACGCGGTCCGCTTCCGCCTCGGCGGGAGTTCTGCTTCCCCCTATCTTCAGCTTCATCTGCATCACGGAATTGCTCATCACGGACGATGCTCCGCCGGACGCAGACCGCGTACTGCCGTTCAATCGAGCTCTCTGAGTCTGTCCTCTTCGGGTCGTCTGCGCGTATGCCATCGTGTCATCCTCCTCTTTGGGTATGTCTTTCTTCACATTCTCTCCGGAACCTGTCGTTTGATCTACATACCCCTGCTGGATGGTATGTGTCAGTTCATGGACCAAAAGTCTCTGCCCCGAAGGACTTGCGGGATTATATTCCCCCTCGTTGAAATAGATGTCCTTTCCGCTGGTAAATGCCCTTGCGTTCATACTGTCCGCCGCTCTCTGAGCCGCCTCGTCCGTATGGATTCTCACGCCGGAAAAGTCGGCTCCCAGCTTTCCGCCTATTTTGGCGTTCATTTCCGGATCCAGACCACGGGCCGACGATGCACCCATGAACCGAGCCGCTTCCGATCCGGCATCCAGGACGCCTCCCTCTCTTCCCGTACCGGATTCATTTTCCAAAACGCCGCTTATGGAGCGCCGAGCCTCCGCATCCTGAAGCTTCGCCTGCAGAATGGAGTTGCTCACGGGTGCTTTCTTAGGACTGTCACCCGCTGGACGCTCCGCTTTTTGAAAAGATCTCCGATCCGCATATTCTCCGATCCGTCCTTTCGATCTCTGCATATATGCCATAATGCACCTCACTCATATGTTATCCGAGATACCCGAAATCGTTTTTCGTCAACACCTTGCCGTACTTGGCGTAATTCAATTTCACCGCCTCCACCAGATCCCTGTTGGCCAGTCCCCTGTGTTCAGAAGCCGCGAGATAAGCCGCATTTATCATGATTTCCTTGATACTGCTTCCGGACAGCTCAAAGTGCTCCGCAAAAAATTCCAGATCCAGCTCCTCCTCACAGCGCGCCTGCTTTGGCAGAATACTGTTCCACAGCCGCAGCCTTACCTCGGGTTCCGGAAAAGCGATATGAATGATAAATTTCATCCGTCGTTTAAACGCATCGTCTATATTGTTGAGATAATTGGTGGCAAGCACCGTGATACCCTCATAGTCCTCCAGCTTCTGCAAAAGATGGGCGGTCTCCGCGTTGGCGTTGCGGTCATGGGAATCTTTCGCCTCCGAGCGCTTGGCAAAAAGGGAATCCGCCTCGTCAAAAAAAAGCAGCGCGTTGATATCCTTGGCCTTGTGAAACAGACGGCTGATGTTTTTCTGGGTTTCCCCGATGTATTTACTCACCATCTGTGAAATATCGATTCGATAGAGATCCAGACCCAGCTCGTTAGCCATCACTTGAGCCGCCATCGTCTTGCCGGTTCCGGGAGGTCCGTAAAAGAGCACCGAGAGTCCTCTTCCGTAAGGCGTTTTGCGGTGAAAGCCCCACTCCTCTCCGACCACATCCCTGTATTTCATCTGATCACAGACCATCCTCATCTGCCGCTTCTGCTCATCGCCCAGGATCAGATCCTCCCAAATGAAAGGCCCGTTGATCTTTGTGGCGTATGCTCCCAGTTGATTCGCCTGATTCTGCTTCACCGCCCGACGGATATCCTCCTGAGAAATAATACCGCGTCCCTCTCCTCCGGCCAAGACCGCGGCCGCAGAAAGCGCCTCCTGGATCCCCCTGGGCGTCATCACATATTTATTGCCACTCAGCTTTAAGTCCACATCCGCCCCGAGAGAATATCCGTTTCCAAAATTTTCCCACAGCTTCACCTTTTCTACCGCGGACAGCGACGGAAGCTCCACACATACCTTCACTCCACGGAAATCCGAAAGCTGTTCTTCCTTCCTTTCCGCCAGCAGGAAAAAAAAGTCCACGCGCTCCTCCAGATACCGGAAAATCTCTCTCCGGCAGTCTCCTCTTGCACCGGATTCCTCTTCCCCTGTCTCCTCCAGATCACAGCCGGACAGACACAGACAGGCCGATCCCAAAATAGATTCCACAAATACGGCCTCCAGGATGTCCCGCACATCCTCCCACTTTGAAGCGAGAAGGTTCGACAGATCGACAAAAATAAGACGCAGCTTTTTTTCCCGGGCCAGATGCTTTAACAGGAAATGTCTGCCGATTCCTTCCTTTCCGTAAATCATAATCATACCGGACTGCTCCTGCACCGCCTCCTGCATCTTGTCGTAAAGGCCGCACAGCTTTGCAAGCTTCTCCTTGCGTATGACCATAGGCGCAAGTTTTTCTATCCAGGAAAAATATTCCGCCCTCTCCTGTATCGGCTCCTCAAGATCCATCTGACCCAGAAGATAGCTCTGGAGCCTCGGGCGCAGCCTGTAGGTTCCGGCCAGGCCAATCCCCTCTCTCTCCCAAAGCAGACACTCCACATTTCCCGATCCGGAGAGAAAATCGGACATATCCTCTATGGGGATCTCACCTAAACATTCGGCCAGCGTCACACACAACCCTCTCGTGGGGGAGAGCTGATCTACCCGATCCTGCAGAAAACCATAAATCCGCTCATACTTGCGATGGTAAAGAGGCGCCATACCGATCAGAAGGGCAAGCCTTTCCAGAGGATTCAGCCGGAATTTCTCACAAACCCCATAAAAAGGCAAGAAGGATCCCGCATCCTGTATCTTCTGAATTTGAGACACCGTCCGCCGGATCTCATCCATCACACTGTCAGAAAATACCTCTGTGCGACAGGGTAACCGAAATGCCTGGTCAATCTCCTCCCCGGTGATCACCAGTCCCCGCATCGCCAGATTCTCGCAATCCTTCTCTCTTTTCTGCCGGAATATTGTATACAACAACAAATCCAGCAGTCGAAACATATTCTCTATATACTCCCTCTGCTCATAGGTATTCATTCCTTCTCCCTTATCGGATCCAGGCAGCTGTCCGGCCTTTTCCGAACAAAAAAACAGTACCTATAAAACAGTGTAGAGGAAGACTATAAACAATTTAATAAACAATGGAATGTTCCGCACATCATCGTCCAGCTTTCCATTTCTTTCATTCTCCGTCTCTCGCATACAAAAGCTTTAACAAAATGGGCGTACACACGCTGGACACGATGATCAACAAAATTACCGCCGTGAAATAAACGGAATCCAGCATCCCGACCGACAACCCCTTCTGGGACACGATCAGAGCCACCTCGCCTCTGGTCATCATGCCAACGCCGATCTTCAGCGCGTCACTTCTCTTGAAACCGCACAGTCTTCCCATCAGTCCGCAGCCGATGATCTTGCAGATCAGGGCCACCAATACAAAGCAGACCGCAAACAGAATAAAAGAACCCGTCACGTTGTCGATGCTGGTCTTTAAACCGATACTCGCAAAAAATACCGGACCAAACAGCATATAGGAATTGGTGTCCACCTGTTTCTCAATATAGGCGGAATCTTTCAGCGAACACAGGATGATACCCGCCACGTAAGCTCCGGTGATATCCGCGATCCCAAAGTACACTTCCGCCACATAGGCGAACAGGAAGCAGACCGCAAGGCCCAAAATGGGAATCCTGTGGGTATGGGGATAACGAAAATCCACCAGCTTAAAGATTTTGTACAGGATAAATCCTACGGCCACGGCCATCAGGAAAAATAATATGGTGCTGATCACTACCTTCCCCGGATTGGAGTTTGGATCCTTGAAGCCCACCACAAATGTCAGAACCACAATGCCTATCACATCGTCTATGATGGCGGCGCTTAAGATCGTGGTGCCCACGTCTCCCTTTAATTTGCCCATTTCCTTCAGGGATTGGACGGTAATGCTCACGCTGGTAGCCGTCATGATCACGCCGATAAAGACCGCCTGATAAAATTTTTCGGAACCAAACGGCGCGGCACCGTAAAATGCCATGTAGAGCAGAGTTCCTCCTGCCAGAGGTACGAATACCCCCGCGCAGGCGATCAGAAACGCTTTTAATCCGGTTCTCATCAGATCTCTCAGATTGGTTTCCAGACCGGCGGAAAACATCAAAAGGATCACTCCGATTTCCGCCATCTGTGTCAGAAAATCTGTCTGCTGCACCAATCCCAGAATACTCGGTCCGATCAAAAGACCGGCAATAATCTCGCCCACTACCTGGGGCGCCTTCAGCTTTCTGGCAAGTAAGCCAAAAAACTTGGAAAATACCATAATAATAGCAAGATCCAAAAATATGCGATACGATTCCATGACCAGTTATTCTTCCTCTTCTTCTTTAGGAAGATTCACCTCTTTTCCGTCATCTATAAAGTCACCGGGAAATTTCTCTTCCTCCGGAATATCCTCCATAGCATCCTCCAGGTTGTCAAACTCCTGATTCCCGTTTGAAATTTTTTCTCTCACCTTGGCGATCTGCGCCACCTTGACGTTTTTCTCCAGATTGATCAGCTTAACGCCGGAGGTGATGCGCTTCAGGATCGAGATATCCTCCGCGCGCAGCTGGATCACGATTCCCTCTGTCGTGATAAGCATAATCTCATGCTCATCCTTAACCGCCTTGACGCCTACCACGTCTCCGGTCTTTTCTGTGATCTTATAGCATTTAACTCCCTTGCCGCCGCGCTTCTGAACCGTAAATTCATCCATGACCGTGCGCTTGCCCAGCCCGTTCTCCGACGCGATGAGAAGGTAATCTCCCTGGGCCTGAAGCTGCATTCCCACGACTTCATCCCCGGGCGACAGATTCATGCCGATAACGCCCATGGAGGCTCTTCCCGTGGCGCGCACATCCGTCTCCAGGAAACGGATGCACATTCCCTGCTTTGTCACCAGGAAGATCTCGCTGTCCAGACTGGTGGTTTTTACCTCGATCAATTCGTCGTCGTCCTTTAAATTGATGGCCATAAGACCGTTTTTACGGATGTTCGCAAATTCGATCAGGGGCGTTTTCTTTACGATACCGCTCTTGGTCACCATAAAGAGATTTCTGCTGTCGTCGTACTCCCTTATGGGGATCATAGCGGTGATCTTCTCTCCGGGAGAAAGCTGCAGCATATTTACTATGGCGGTTCCTCTCGCCGTCCGCCCCGCCTCCGGAATCTCATAGGCCTTCAGGCGGTAGACCCTTCCCATATTGGTAAAGAAATTCAAATAATGATGGGTGGTGGTCATCAACAAATCTTCCAGGTAATCGTCCTCGATCGTCTGCATCCCCTTGATGCCCTTGCCGCCTCGGTTCTGCGCCTTAAAATTGTCCACCGTCATGCGCTTGATATAGCCGAGATGGGTCATGGTGATGATCGTATTGTCCCTGGGGATCAGATCCTCCACCGTCATATCAAAAACGTCATATCCGATCTTACTTCTTCTGTCGTCTCCGTATTTGTCGGCGATCACAGTGATTTCTTCCTTGATCACACCCAGAAGCTTTTTCTCATCCGCGAGGATTTCCTTTAACTCCGCGATGCGGACAGTCAGCTCATTGTGCTCGTTCTCAAGCTTCTCTCTCTCCAGGCCGGTCAGAGCGCGCAGACGCATATCCACGATCGCCTGCGCCTGTACGTCGTCCAGTTCAAAACGCTCTATCAGGCGTTCCTTGGCGGTCTGCGTGTCCTTGCTGCTTCGGATGATAGAGATCACTTCATCGATAAAATCAAGCGCCTTTAAGAGTCCCTGCAGGATATGGTCCCTCTCCTCGGCCTTATTTAAGTCATAGCGGGTTCTTCTGGTGACCACATCCTCCTGATGCCTCAGATAATATGTCAGCATATCCAGAAGGCTCATCACCCTGGGCTCGTTGTTCACCAGAGCCAGCATGATCACACCAAAGGTATCCTGAAGCTGCGTGTGCTTAAAAAGCTGATTGAGTATCACATTGGCATTGGCGTCTTTCCGAAGCTCAATCACCACGCGGACGCCCTCTCTGTTGGACTCGTCCCTGATATCCGTGATGCCGTCGATTCTCTTGAGCTTTACCAGTTCCGCGATCTTGATGATCAGATTTGCCTTGTTCACCATATAGGGAAGCTCTGTGGCAACGATCTGGCTCTTTCCGTTGGGGAGCGTCTCGATGTCCGTCACCGCGCGCACACGGATCTTTCCCCTTCCGGTGCGGTATGCCTCCTCGCATCCTCTGGTTCCGAGGATCAGACCTCCGGTCGGAAAATCGGGAGCCTTTATGATTTCCATGATCTCCTCAATGGTGGTATCACGGTTTTCCTCCACCTTGTTGTCGATGATCTTTACCACCGCCTTCACCACCTCGCGAAGGTTGTGAGGGGGAATATTGGTGGCCATTCCCACTGCGATACCGGTGGTGCCGTTTACCAGAAGGTTCGGGTAACGGCTGGGGAGCACGGAAGGCTCCTTCTCCGTATCATCAAAGTTTGGCACAAAATCTACCGTATCTTTGTTGATATCCGCCAGAAGCTCCATGGAAATTTTGGAGAGCCTGGCCTCGGTATAACGCATTGCCGCCGCCCCGTCTCCGTCCATGGAACCGAAATTTCCGTGTCCGTCCACCAGGGGATATCTGGTATTCCACTCCTGCGCCATATTGACCAGGGCCCCGTAGATGGAGCTGTCACCGTGAGGATGGTATTTACCCATGGTATCGCCGACAATACGCGCGCTCTTTCGGTGAGGCTTATCCGGCCCATTGTTCAATTCGATCATGGAATAAAGGACTCTTCTCTGCACCGGTTTCAATCCGTCTCTCACATCCGGAAGGGCACGGGACGCAATAACACTCATGGCGTAGTCTATGTAGAAGGTTTCCATCCGTTCCTTCAAATCTACTTCCTGAATCTTATCAAAAATATCGTCGTTCATACATCCTCACATTCTGCCTGAAGGCTAGCGTTAAATATCCAGATTTTTAACAAATTTCGCGTTTTCTTCGATAAAATCTCTTCTCGGCTCCACCTTGTCCCCCATTAGTGTGGTAAAGGTGAGATCCAGCTCGGACTCCATCTCCTCGTCATAGTTCACGCGAAGCAAAATTCTTCTCTCCGGATCCATGGTGGTCTCCCAGAGCTGCTCCGCATCCATCTCTCCCAGTCCCTTGTAACGCTGGATCTTATTATTCTGATCTCTTCCCACTTCCTTCAGAATGTTGTCAAGCTCCTCGTCGCTGTACGCATACCAGATCTTTTTGTTCTTTTCCAGCTTATACAGAGGAGGCTTTGCCAGAAAAACATGACCCTCCTTGATCAGATCCGGCATGAACCGATAGATAAAAGTGAGGAGCAGAGTGCTGATATGCGCCCCGTCCACATCCGCGTCGGTCATCAGAATGATCTTGTTATAGCGCAGCTTCGAGATATCGAAATCTTCATGTATGCCGGTGCCGAATGCGGTGATCATAGCTTTGATCTCCGCGTTGGCATAAATTTTATCCAGTCTCGCCTTCTCCACATTCAATATCTTTCCGCGGAGAGGCAGGATGGCCTGGGTAGCGCGGGAGCGCGCCGTCTTGGCGCTTCCTCCTGCGGAGTCTCCCTCCACAATATAAATCTCGCAGTTTTCTGGATTTTTGTCGGAGCAATCCGCCAGTTTTCCGGGGAGTGCAAGACCTTCCAGAGCCGTTTTCCTTCTGGTGAGATCCCTCGCCTTTCTGGCCGCCTCCCTCGCTCTCTGCGCCAAAATGGACTTTTCGCAGATAGACTTTGCGATAACCGGATTCTGCTCCAGGAAGTAGGTGAGCTGTTCACTGACAATACTGTCAACTGCGCCCCTGGCCTCGCTGTTTCCAAGCTTCTGCTTGGTCTGCCCCTCAAACTGAGGGTTTTCTATCTTGACGCTGATGATGGCGGTCAAACCTTCCCGAATATCCTCGCCGGACAAATTTGGCTCACTGTCCTTCAAAAGCTTTGCGCTTCTGGCATAGTCGTTGAAGGTCTTGGTGATCGCGTTCCGAAATCCCTGGAGGTGCATACCTCCCTCCGGCGTGTTGATATTGTTTACAAAGCTAAAGACGCTCTCGTTGAAGGAATCGTTGTGCTGGAAGGAAACCTCCACGTACACGCCATTCTTTTCCCCCTCAAAGTAAAGGATATTCTCATAGAGAGGCGTTTTGCTCTTGTTAAGGTATGCCACAAACTCCTTAATTCCACCCTCATAACAAAATTCCACCACTCTTCTTTTCTTTTCTTCTAAGGGCGCTTCTTTGCCGGAATCCTGGGCTTCTTTTAACTCCTTCTCCTGATCCTCCTTCGCCCTGGAAAGAAGCTCGGAAATCTGACCGTTTTCATTTTCTACAGAAAAATGCGATTTGTCAATCCTTGCCTCCTCGCTTCTGTCGTCGATCAGAACGATCCGAAGACCCTTGGTCAAAAAGGCCATTTCCCGAAGCCTTCTCTTTAAAGTGTCAAAATCAAAAACCGTAGTCTCTGTAAAAATCGTCTTGTCCGGCAGGAAAGTGATTTTTGTGCCGGTCTTTTCCTCGGGGCAGGTGCCGATCTGCTGCAGAGAATACAGAGCCTTTCCCCTCTCATAGCGCTGCCTGTAGACTTTGCCGTCCTGACAGATCTCCACCTCCAGCCAATCCGAGAGGGCATTTACCACGGAGGCTCCCACTCCGTGGAGACCGCCGGAAACCTTATATCCTCCTCCGCCGAATTTCCCGCCGGCGTGCAAAATCGTAAATACTACCTCCACCGCGGGAATCCCCGCCTTGTGATTGATTCCCACAGGAATACCGCGGCCGTTGTCTACGACGGTGACGGAATTGTCTTCGTTGATGGTGACCTCGATGGTGTCGCAGACTCCCGCCAGAGCCTCGTCCACGGAATTGTCTACGATCTCATACACCAGATGATGAAGACCTCTCGCGGAGGTACTTCCGATGTACATTCCGGGCCTCTTTCTGACGGCCTCCAGGCCCTCCAGAATCTGAATCTGATCCGCACCGTACTCGTGATCCACTGCCGTGTTGTTCATGTTGTCTTCGCTCATGCTCTTCCTCGCCTCTAAATCGTTTCAAAACCTTTTTTATTTATTCATACAGGTAACGGTTCCGTTTTCCACCCGAAATACCCTGTTTACCTCAAATCGATTGTTTACAAACTCCTCCAGACCGGTGCAGGTGATGATGGTCTGAATGTCCCCGATGCTGTTCAACAGATAATTCTGCCGGCTGCTGTCCAACTCCGACAAGACGTCGTCCAACAGAAGAATAGGGGTGTCCCTGGCAATTTTCTTTACCAGCTCTATCTCCGAAAGCTTTAAGGACAGAGCCGCTGTCCTCTGCTGTCCCTGGGAACCGAATTTCCGGATATCCACGCCGCCTGCCAAAAAAGAAAAATCATCCCTGTGGGGCCCGACTGTAGTCATCTTTGCCCGAATATCCCTCTCCTGGCTGCACTTCATCTTCTCTTCAAAATTTTCCAGCTCCACATTGGGCTCATACACGATGTGAAGCTCCTCCTTGCCTCCGGAAAGCTTTTTGTGGATATCAAACAGGATCTCATTCAGCTGCTCTACAAAAAGCTTCCTGCGCTCTATGAGCTTACTCCCGTAGGAAACCAGCTGCATATCCCAGATATTCAAGGTTTCCCTGAGATCAGGATTCATATAGAGATCCTTCAAAAGCGCGTTGCGCTGATTGATGATCTTGTTGTAGTGGTTGAGATTGTAGATATAAAATTGATCCAGCTGACAGAGCTCCATATCCACAAATCTCCGCCTCTCCGCGGGGCCGTTCTTGATAATGCTCATATCCTCGGGAGAAAAGAACACCACGTTGCAGAGTCCCAAGAGATCCGCTGCCTTTTTTATTTTCTGTCCGTCTATAGCGATCCCCTTTGACTTCGCTTTTCTGAGGTGCATATCGACCCTTGTCTCTATGCCCTCCTTTTCCAGATAGGTCCGGATATGTGCTTCTTCCCTTTCAAACCTGATGATCTCCCGATCCTTGCTCCCCCTGTGGGATTTTGTAGTCGCGGCAACGTAGATAGCCTCGAGAATATTGGTCTTTCCCTGTGCGTTATCCCCGTAAAGAATGTTGGTTCCCCTGTCAAAGTACATGAGAAGATCATCATAATTTCTGTAATCCGCAAGCTCTATCGACTTAATGATCATAACGTTACCTTTTTTAGTTCTTCCAGTTATTTTTCTATTCTTACCGTCTCCCCATTGTAGACGACCTCATCGCCGGCTACAAGCTTCCTCCCGCGCCTGGTGTCCACCTCCCCGTTGACCAGAACAAGCCCGTCCTGAACGGCAAATTTTGCATCTACCCCTGACTCCACCAAGCCAGCCGCCTTCAGCGCCTGGCCCAGTTTGATAAAATCATCTTTTAAACGAATCGTCTGCATAGCGTTCTCCATTAGTTCACGGTGGTAAAGTTTACCGGAAGAATCAGATAAATGTAGCTTTCCTCCTGATTCTTGATAAAGCAGGGAGCCTTGGGATTCACCATATAGAGGTCCACGTCCTCATCGTCGATCACACGGAGGGCATCGATCAAAAACTTAGGGTTAAATCCGATCATCAGATCCTTCCCGCTCTTTTCGATGTCAATATTCTCGTTCATGCTTCCAAGTATGGAATTGATTTTTAACTCCATGTTCTCATCCGTTATGTTGATGATAATAGGCTTTTTATCCCCCTCCTTCACCAGAAGGGTCGCGCGGTCGATACAATTCAAAAATTCTTTTTTGTTGATCTTTACCTTGGTTTCATAGTCGCTGGAGAGCATCTGGTCAATCTTAAAGTACTCTCCTTCGATCAGTCTGGAGACTACGGTCGTCTCGCCAAACTCAAATACGATGTGTTTGGAGGTAAAGGAGATCGTCACGTCGCTGTCGGCATCCCCGGGAAGGATCTTGCTCACCTCATTTAAGGTTTTCCCAGGAACCACCACCTTTTTCCCCTCATAGCTGTTCTTTAACTGGATTTTTCTAATCGAGATCCGATGGCCGTCCAAAGAGACCACCTTCAGCTCATCGCCGTTAATATCAAAAAGCTCGCCCGTCATCAGCTTGTTGTTGTCGTTGTCAGAGATAGAGAAAATCGTCTGTCTCACCACTTCCTTCAGAGTAAACTGGCTCATGACAATGCTGTCTTCCCTCTCGATCACGGGAAGATAGGAGAAATCCTCCCCCGACTTGCCTATAATGTTGAATTTTGCCTTTTCACATGTGATCGTCGTCTTAAAGGTAGCGTCCGTATCGATCGTGATATCGCTGTCGGGAAGCTTTCGCACGATCTCGAGAAAAATCTTCGCGTCTAACGCGATGATCCCGGGCTGTACAATATTTCCCTCGATCGTAGTCTCAATGCCAAGCTCCATATCGTTAGCGGTCAGAGTGATCGACCCCTTGGTGGCATCGATCAGGATACATTCCAATATCGACATGGTGGTCTTGCTTGGAACAGCCTTGGATACGATCTGTACACCGTTCAATAAATTTGCCTTGGAACAAACTAATTTCATTTGTGCATGACTCCCTTCCTGTCTCCACGCCTATCCGCAGGCATGTTCTTATCATATAAATAGATAAAGAATTTAATAGTATTCTTATTATAGGATGTTGATATGTGCAAAACTACCTTTATTATACTATTTTTCTAGGAAAAAGGGAATGAAAAACATGTGAATTATTTTCTTCCCTTTTTTTTGGAATCGACATCTCTCTGTGGATAAACCGGCGTCCGTTGATAATACTTGTGAATTTAGGGGTTTATTTTCTTTTTGATGATGTCGATTTTGTTTTTCATCTCTTCGTTTGACTGTATCTCCGAGGCAATCTTGTTGACTCCGTGGATAATGGTCGTGTGATCCTTCTTTCCTAAAAGCTTTGCTATATTCATATAGGAGATATCGTCTATCATATCATAGCAGAGGTACATGACGATCTGCCTTGGCAGCACGAACTCAGAGTTTCTTTTTTTGGAGGTAATGTCCTCGGGATTGACTCCAAAGTGCTCCGATACGACGCTGATGATCGCCGCGGGGGTGACTTCCTTTGGCTTGTTGGGGTAGATCACATCCTTTAACGCCTCCTCCGCCAGCGACAGCGTGAGATCCACCTTGTTCAGCTTTGCAAAGGCTATGATCTTGTTGAAGGCTCCCTCCAGCTCTCGGATATTGGACTTGATGTTGGTAGCAATGTATTTGATGATGTCTTCGTCGATCTGCCTCTCGTAATTTTCCGCGTTTTTGCGAAGGATCGCCATTCTCGTCTCATAGTCCGGCGGCTGGATATCCGCGATAAGTCCCCACTCAAATCGGGAGCGGAATCTTTCGTCCAGCGTCTCCATTTCTTTGGGAGGCTTGTCGGAGGAAATCACGATCTGCTTATGTGCCCCATGCAGTACATTGAAGGTATGGAAAAATTCCTCCTGTGTACTTTCCTTTCCTATTATAAATTGTACGTCGTCTACCATGAGCACATCCACCGTCCGGTATTTCTCGCGGAGCTTGGTCATAGAAGCGGCATTACCGCTTCGGATTGACTCGATAACTTCGTTGGTAAATTCTTCGCTGGTGACGTAGAGCACCTTGGTGTTCGGATTTTGTTCCAGTATAAAGTGACCGATGGAGTGCATTAGGTGCGTTTTTCCAAGCCCGGGGCCTCCGTACAGATAGAGAGGATTGTAGGTTTCTCCCGGGGTCTCCGCGACTGCCAGGGAAGCGGAGTGCGCAAATTTGTTGTTGCTTCCCACCACAAAGGTGTCAAATTTATATTTGGGATTCAGGTTGGCGTTTTCATAGTTGATGTTGTAGACGATGCCGTTGTTTTTCTTTCCGGCATCCTCCTGCCTGTCCGCCTCAATGTCTTTTTCCAGAACAAAGCTGATGTCGTATTCATGGTCAAACATTTCCGTGACAGTGACCTGAAAAAAGCTTTTATATTTGGAAGAAATATAATTGAGGGCATGAGACTGGTCGGACGGAATGATAATATGGATCACATCGTCTACGATATTATAAAATTCCAACGGTTCTACCCATGTATGATAAGAAATGTCAGAGAGATTATATTCTCTTCTGACAGTCTCTTTTATCGTTTTCCAGTTTTCTTTGATAACGTCATCGTTCATTTTTTATTTTTTAAATCCTTCCAAAAATATAAAAAGCTGTGCTTTTACATTGTAATATAGATTTTTGCATTTTTCAAATGTAACTTTTAAACAGCCTATGGATAAAGTTATCCACATAATGTTGATAACCTAGGTTATAAGATGGGAAGCGGGAAATATATGTGGATAGAAATGTGAATAAGTGGATAACTTAGGAAAGCGATAAAATGCCTGTTATTCCTTAAAATTTTCATTCTTTTCTTCTGTTTTTTCACCGTGAAATACACGAAAACTGAAAAATATCCACAAATAATCAACATCTTGTGGATAAGTATAATTTAATAAAATTTTGTGTATATCTATGTGGATAACATGAAAAAAATTTTTTTCTTGACATTTCCGGTCTTTTTCTATAAAATTATATATGCTATTTTCCTTATAATGGCATGGTTTATCATATGCCGAATGAAAAATGTTTACCTTATATAATAGAAATCATATGAGGTTTAGAGAAGGAGGTGCCTTTCCATGAAAATGACATTTCAGCCTAAAAAGCGTTCCCATTCCAAAGTACACGGCTTCAGAGCGAGAATGAGTACACCTGGCGGAAGAAAAGTTTTAGCTGCAAGACGTGCAAAAGGAAGAAAGAAATTATCCGTATAGGTCACAGCAATGTGACCTTTTTGTATCTGTGCGGGCAATTTGTCTGTGTGGACTTCTTGTAAGGAGGATTCATGAAGTTTTCGGAATCTTTAAAGAAGAATCACCAGTTCCAATTCGTTTATAAAAATGGTAAATCATATGCAAACAGGTATTTGGTCATGTATGTAAAGGAAAATGGCACGGATAGAAACAGAATTGGAATCAGCGTGAGCAAAAAAGTAGGAAACAGTGTTGTAAGACATCGCGTTACAAGACTGGTAAGAGAAAGTTACCGATTACATGAAGAGATATTCAATAGTGGTTTGGATATCGTAATCGTCGCGAGACCGAGTGCAGCTGCCGTAGGTTATAGAGAGGTAGAGAGTGCACTGTTACATCTTTGTAAACTTCATCGTTTAATTAAGGTTTATTTTGAGTAGGGCTTAGTTAAGAGTATGAAAAAATTTTTGGTTACCGGTATCAGATTTTATCAGAAATATTTATCACCGCTTAAGAGAACAAAATGCCCTTATATCCCCTCCTGTTCCCAGTACGGCTTGGAGGCGATCCAGAAATACGGGGCGTTTAAGGGAAGTATCCTGGCGATTTGGAGGATCTTAAGGTGCAATCCCTTTTCAAAGGGAGGGTATGACCCTGTGCCCTGAAGGTTTTTCTCATAAAAATCTGATATCTCTGTAGGAGGATAAATGAACGGAATCATATTGACCCAAAATTCTACTCCGATCATAGGTCAGATCGCGTGGCTTCTGGGCAAGATCATGGAGGGAATCTTTACGGTTCTGGATGCCCTGAATATTCCCAATGTAGGTCTTTCCATTATTTTGTTTACGGTTATTGTAAACCTTCTTATGCTGCCTCTTACGATCAAGCAGCAGAAATTTGCCAAGCTGTCTGCCAAGATGAATCCGGAGATCCAGGCGATTCAGGCAAAATATAAAAACAAGAAGGACCAGGATTCCATGATGGCCCAAAATCAGGAGATCCAGGCTTTGTATGCAAAATACGGGGTTTCCCCCACCGGAAGCTGTATGTATCTTCTGATCCAGATGCCTATTTTGCTTGCCTTGTACCGAGTGATCGACTCCATGCCCGCGTATGTGGGAAAGATCAAGGAAGCTTTCCAGCCGTTGGTGGACAATATCATTGCCCTGAAAGGGGCTCCTGAATTTGTTCAAAATATGACAAATTCCGCGAGATATATGAACCAGTTTTCCAACGCCAGCTATGTGAACGGAAACACCACTTATATTCAGAATACCCTGATCGACTGTCTGAATAAGGCTTCCAGCGCGGATTTTACCAGTATCGCTGAGAAATTTCCTTCTTTGGCGACGGACGTTGCGAATACGGTGAGCAAGCTGGATGTCTATAACAATTTCCTGGGGCTCAACATTGGAAATTCTCCTTTGTATATTATGAAGGAAGCCTACGGCAATATTACAGCCAGCGGATTTACTACGGGAGCTCTCCTGATGATCCTGGGAGCTCTGGCCATTCCGGTTCTCTCTGTCCTGACACAGTGGATCAATATTAAGTTGATGCCCCAGCAGAACAGCGGGAATAAGGACGGTTCTCAGAACGATCAGGCGGAGATGATGGCACAGTCCATGAAGACCATGAACCTGGTAATGCCGCTTTTTTCCGCGTATCTCTGCTTCTCCTTCCCTTCCGGTATGGGAATCTACTGGGTGGCCGGCAGCGTAGTCAGAAGTATTCAGCAGGTGGTTATCAACCGGCATATCGACAAGATGGATTTTGACGACATTATCAGAAAGAATGCGGAGAAGAGCGAAAAGAGTCTTGCGAAAAACGCCAAAAAGATGGAAAAGTTTAAGGAGCAGCAGGAAAAGATAAACGCCTATGCCAATATGAGCACCAAGAATATGCAGACGGAAATGCAAAAGAGGGACATGAGCAGAAAGGCGAATATCAATTCCCATGGAGAAGGAGGCGGCTTACGGGAAGAGGACATTACGGGAAGTGATGTATTTGATGAAACTATGGATCCAAACAGTATTATGGCAAAGGCTAATCTGGTAAAGAAGTATAATACCAAAAGCAAAAGGTGATGTTTAGGGAGGATATGGAATATGGAAGTAATTGAAGTATCTGCAAAGACAATCAGCGATGCAATCACAGAGGCATGTCAGAAGCTTGGAGTTACCAGCGATAAGCTGGATTATGAGGTGATCGAGGAGGGATCCAGCGGTTTTCTGGGGATTGGGTCCAAGCCTGCGGTGATCAGGGCGTCCAAAAAGTGTTCCGTGGAGGATAACGTCAAGAATTTTCTGAACGATGTTTTTGATGCTATGAATATCACGGTTATCGTGAATGTGAAATATGATGAGCAGGAGCGGACCGTGGACGTCGATCTGAGCGGCGACGAGATGGGAATTTTGATCGGAAAGAGAGGACAAACCCTGGATTCCCTGCAATATCTGGTGTCCCTTGTCATCAATAAGGATACGGAGGATTATATCAGAGTCAAGGTAGACACGGAAAATTATCGTCAGAGGAGAAAGGAAACTCTGGAAAATCTTGCAAAGAACATTGCTTACAAGGTAAAGAGGACCAGAAAGCCGGTTTCCCTGGAGCCGATGAATCCCTATGAGAGGCGTATCATCCACTCCGCACTTCAGAACGATAAATACGTGACCACGCACAGCGAGGGCGACGAACCCTACAGACGTGTGGTAGTTACCCTGAAGAGGGAAAACAGAGAGAACAAAAACAGAGAGTACAGACAGTAAATCCTGTCAGAAAAAGTGTTTTATAAACCGGATGTATGATATAATTCATATATCCGGTTTTGTGTATTGATTTTTGGAGTGATTGTTTATGAAAACAGATACGATTGCAGCGATAGCCACAGCCCTGTCCGATTCCGGAATCGGGATCATACGGGTCAGCGGGGAAGATTCCATTTCCGTCGTAGATTCTGTCTTTCGCACAAAGGGCGGAAAGAGAATACTTCAGAGGGTGGAGAGTCATACGATCCACTACGGATATATTGTGAACGGATCGGGCGAGATTTTGGATGAGGTAATGGTTTCTGTCATGAAGAAGCCCCGCAGCTATACGGCGGAAGATACGGTGGAGATCAACTGCCACGGGGGCCTGTTGATCATGCGGAAGGTTTTGGAGGAGGTCTTAAGGTCCGGAGCCAGGATGGCGGAGCCCGGTGAGTTTACAAAGAGGGCATTTTTAAACGGGCGGATCGATCTCTCCAGAGCGGAAGCCGTGATGGATGTGATCCATTCTCAAAACGAGTATGCTCTCGCCGCCTCCGTCAGTCAATTAAACGGAAGACTGGCGAAGGAAGTAAGGGAATTAAGAGGTGAGATCCTTTATGAAACCGCTTTCATTGAGTCCGCTCTGGACGATCCGGAGCACATCAGCCTGGACGGGTACGCGGAAAAATTGCTGGATAAGGTAAACGGTCTGCTCTCTCGGATCAAAAGGCTGACAGATACGGCTGAGAACGGAAGATGGATAAAGGAGGGAATTGCTACTGTTATTATCGGAAAACCGAATGTAGGAAAATCCTCTCTGTTAAACCTTCTGGTGGGGGAAGAAAAGGCTATTGTGACGGATGTCGCGGGAACCACCAGAGATATTCTGGAGGAATATATCAATCTGCACGGGATCAGCCTGCGTGTGATCGACACGGCGGGGATCAGGAATACCGAGGATGTGGTGGAAAAAATCGGAGTGGAGAAGGCCAGGATGTACGCTTCCTCCGCGGATCTGATCGTGTATGTGGTCGACGCTTCTCTGCCCTTGGATGAGAGTGACCGTGAGATCGTGTCCTTGATCGGAAATCGCAGGATGATAGTCCTTCTGAATAAATCCGATCTGAAAAGCGCGGTGTCGGAGGAGGAGATCCAATCCTTTTTAAGGGAAAATATTCCTCCCTATAGCTCCTTTAAAATCATAAAGACATCCATGACGGACGGCGCCGGGATGGAGGAGTTTGAGAACATGGTAAGGGAAATGTTTTTCGAGGGGGATATCTCTTACAACGGAGAACTCGTGATCACAAATATGCGGCACAGGGAGGCGCTTCAAAGCGCTTATGAAAGCCTGGAACTTGTGAAGAAAAGCATTGAGGATGGAATGGAGGAGGATTTTTATTCCATCGACCTGATGGACGCCTATAAGGAATTGGGAAAGATCGTGGGAGAAGAGGTTGAGGAGGATCTGGTGGAGGAAATTTTCTCCAGATTCTGTATGGGAAAATAATGAGAAGATGGATGGAGATGCGGGAAGATGCCTGAGATAAGGGAAAAGGTCGACGTGTGTGTGATAGGAGCCGGACATGCCGGATGCGAAGCCGCTTTAGCCTGCGCAAGGCTGGGATTGGAGACGGTGATCTTTACGGTCAGCGTGGACAGCATTGCCCTGATGCCCTGTAATCCCAACGTGGGGGGAACCTCCAAGGGACATCTGGTGAGAGAGCTGGACGCGCTGGGCGGAGAGATGGGAAAAAATATTGACAAGACTTTTATTCAGTCAAAGATGCTCAATGTTTCCAAGGGGCCGGCGGTTCATTCCCTCCGTGCCCAGGCGGACAAGGCCGAGTATTCCAGAGCTATGAGGAAGGTTTTGGAAAATCAGGATCATCTGACCATCAAGCAGTCGGAGGTCTGTAAGCTTTTGTGGGAGCAGACAGAAACCTCTCAGAAAAAAATAACAGGTGTTACAACCTATACCGGAGCGGTCTATGAGTGTAAGGCGGTAGTCCTCTGCACGGGAACCTATCTGAATGCGAGATGTCTCTGCGGGGAAGCTATCACATACACCGGTCCGAACGGATTGCAGGCAGCTACGCATTTGTCGGATTCCCTGCGCGAGCTTGGGATTGAGCTGCGGCGTTTTAAGACCGGAACGCCTGCCCGCATGGACAGAAGGAGTCTTGATTTTTCAAAAATGGAAGAACAGTTTGGAGACGAGAGGATCGTGCCTTTTTCTTTTTCTACGGATCCCGATTCCGTACAGAAGGAACAGGTGTCCTGTTGGCTGACCTATACCAATGAACAGACCCATGAGATCATTCGGGAAAATCTGGATCGTTCTCCCATTTACGCCGGAATCATCGAGGGGACCGGCCCCAGGTATTGTCCTTCCATCGAGGACAAGGTGGTGAAGTTTGCGGATAAGGAGAGGCACCAGGTATTTATTGAGCCGGAGGGATTGCACACCAATGAAATGTACATAAGCGGTATGTCCTCTTCTCTTCCGGAGGATGTGCAGCTTGCTATGTACCGCACGGTTCCCGGCCTGGAAAACTGTAAGATCGTGAGAAATGCTTATGCCATTGAATACGATTGCATCAATGCCAAACAGCTTTACCCCACTTTGGAGTTTAAATCCGTGAAGGGGCTTTTTTCCGGAGGGCAGTTTAACGGGAGCAGCGGTTACGAGGAGGCGGCCTGTCAGGGTTTGGTGGCGGGGATCAATGCCGCGATGTCCATTCAGGGAAGGGAGCCTCTGATCCTGGATCGCTCGGAGAGTTATATCGGAGTGCTCATCGACGATCTGGTGACGAAGGACAATCGAGAACCCTACCGCATGATGACTTCCAGGGCGGAATACCGCCTTTTGCTTCGCCAGGATAACGCGGATCTCAGACTGCGGGAAAAAGGATATCAGATCGGATTGATCACGGAGGAGCAGAAAGACCATCTGATAAAAAAGAAAGAGCTGATCTCACAGGAGATCGATCGCCTGAAAAATACAAATGTGGGGGCAAACAAAGAAATCCAGCTTTTTTTGGAAAAGCATGGAAGCGCTCCTCTGAAAACCGCGGCTTCTCTGGCCGAGCTGATCTGCAGGCCGGAGCTTACCTATGAGCTCATTGGCGAGATCGATGGGGAAAGGGAACATTTCGCCAGGGAGCACACGGGAAAAAATGCCCTCCCTACAGAAGTGATCGAACAGGTGGAAATAGAAATAAAATACGAGGGATATATTGAGAGACAGACGCGGCAGGTAGAACAGTTTAAGAAGATGGAAAAGAAAAAGATCCCTGTGGATCTGGACTACGATCAGGTTCCCTCCCTGCGTTTGGAGGCGAGACAGAAGCTGAAGGAGTTTCGGCCGGTCTCTTTGGGACAGGCTTCCAGAATCTCCGGAGTTTCTCCGGCGGATGTTTCTGTGCTTTTCATTTATCTGGAGAAAGGAGAGGATTGATATATTTCGTTTGAACAGGAAGAAAGAAGGATCCGCCCCCGTTGTTTCCTTCGACAGGGAGAGGATGGCCCCCGTCATAAAGGCGAGCATCTGCAATGGCGAGCAGGTGGCCGGATTTAAGGATTTGAGGACGGGAAAATTTGAGGAGGTCATGTTGATCCGCAATGATAAGGACAAAAAAAGCTTTATGGAGCGGTATGGAATTGTTCCTTCCGAAATCCGGAAGGAATATTGACGGAAGGAGGCAAAGGTGGGACGATACAACACGGATCGGTTTGAAGCGGATCTGAATAGCTTTCATATTTCGTTGTCAGAAAAACAGATAGAGCAGTTTTTGAAATATTTTGAGCTTCTGACAGAGTGGAATCGGGTGATGAACCTGACCGCCATCACGGAGTACGATGAAGTGATGAAAAAGCATTTTGTGGACAGCCTTTCTCTCATCAGGGCCTATGATGTCAGGCAAAAGGTTTCCCTCATAGATGTGGGTACCGGAGCGGGTTTTCCCGGGCTTGCGTTGAAGATCGCCTTTCCGGATCTTCGGGTAACTCTCTTGGATTCCTTGAATAAGAGGATCACTTTTTTAAACAGCGTTATAGAGGAATTGGGGCTGACGGGTGTGACTGCCATTCATGGGAGGGCGGAAGAGTATGCAAAGAAAGGAGAGCTTCGCGAACAGTTTGACGTCTGTGTGTCCAGAGCGGTGGCAAATCTTTCCACCTTGTCGGAGTACTGCCTCCCTTTTGTAAGGGTGGGCGGGAAATTTATTTCCTACAAGTCCGAGAAGATCACGGAGGAAATGGAGACTGCTGGCAGAGCGATCTCTATCCTCGGAGGAAAGGTGGCGGGGCAGGTGGAATTTATGCTGCCGGATTCGGATATTTACAGAAATCTGTTTCTTGTCGAAAAAGTGAAGAAAACTCCGGAAAAATATCCGAGAAAGGCGGGGCTTCCGTCGAAGGAACCTTTGTAGGTATAAATTCCGTTGATGGGATATGCAATAAAGGTGGAAAAAAATGGAGTTATGTGGTAAAATAACATCAGTTTTCAAATTCTTTTTATAGAACATATGTTTTATATTGATATCAACCCATTTTTATAATGCTTTGGAGAATGACATGATCGAGGATGAAAATTTAAAGGCTTTATCTATCCAAGAGCAGGACAGAAGGAGAATTGCCAGAGAGCTGCATGATATTTCTTTGCAAAATATAGCGCATCTTACCCATAAGCTACAGTTGGCTGAGATGATGATTGACAAGGATCCCGTCGGGGCAAAGCTGGAGCTGCATCTCATTAACAAAAAGCTGCACGAGGCAATGGATGATATCCGCAATATTATTTTTAATCTCCGTCCAATGTCGATCGATGATCTGGGTTTGAGGGAATCCATTGAGAGGCTGATCGACCTGGTAAACGAAAACCATCAATATGAGATCACGACGGATATTTCAGATGTTTCATGTGAAAACGATCTTATCCTGGTGAACATCTTTTGGATCGTTCAGGAAATTTTACTGAATATAGTTAAACATGCGGAGGCAACCAAAATCAAATTTCAATGTTATCAGAGGGATGGAATTTGTTTTCTGTCCATAGAGGATAACGGCGTGGGATTTGACATGGAAAATCTGGAAAGGGGAGATAGAAAGCATTTTGGAATTTCTTTTCTGAAAGAAAGGATTGATCTGTTAGGTGGAAAATTACTTATTCAAACTCACATTGGAGAGGGAGTCAATGTGTCGGTAGAAATTCCGTTGGAAAAATAATAAGTAATTTGATTGAGATCTGCACAGGGACAAGGGAGGAAGCTTTACAAAAAATATAGGGGCGAAAGGAAAGAAAAATGAACATCAAGGTTATGTTGGCGGACGACCATATTTTAATGAGGGAGGGGATTCGGCAATTACTGGAGTTTGATGGTTCGATTGAAGTGATTGGAGAGGCGAGTGACGGTGAAGAGTGTCTTGAAAAAATAGAATCCTTAAAACCGGACGTTCTTTTATTGGATATCAATATGCCTAAGAAAAACGGCATCGAGGTTTTACAGGAAATTAAGGATAAGAAAATTAAGATCAAGGTTTTGATATTGACAGTTCACAATGAAATAGAATATTTGATGAAGGCAATCGATATTGGCGCAGATGGATATATGATGAAGGATTCTGATTTTGCGGAATTGAAGCGTGCCATCAATGTGGTGCTGAGCGGAGAAAACTATATTCAGCCAAGCCTTATTCCCTCCTTGAATAAAAAGCTGGTGATGAAGGACATGGACAAGGATAAGGTCGATTCTCTTACCAAGAGAGAGCTGGAGGTTTTGATCTGTGTGGCGGAGGGAATGTTTAACAAAGAGATTGCCCTGTCTTTGGATATTAGTGAGAGAACAGTAAAAAATCACATGTCAAATATATTTAAGAAGATAGAGGTATCTGACAGGACACAGGCAGCGGTTTTTGCCATCAAGAATGATATTGTGAAGCTGTAACGAAAAAGGTAAAAATATAGAGAATCATAGATATTGTGGTTTAGAGGAATGTTTCACGTGAAACATTCCTCTTTTTTTATAAATATTGGCACAAGATAATGTTTCACGTGAAACATTTAAACACAAAATATTGGGGTGAAAAGTGTGAAACATTTTAAACTCGGATGTGAAACATTTTAAACCGACACAATATGTTGTGTTAATGAAAATCGAAAATTTTCATATAGATATCTCAATGGAATAGTGATATAATTGAAAAGCAAAAACAATCAGCCGCGGAAGCGGCGGAATGAGAGGAACAATGGGAAAAATTATCGCGATAGCAAATCAAAAGGGAGGCGTCGGAAAGACCACCACCTCTATCAACCTGTCGGCCGCACTTGCCGGCAGAGGAAAGAGGGTGCTTGTCATTGACACGGATCCACAGGGAAACACTACCAGCGGTTTCGGAATCGATAAAAATAATCTTGAAAACACGATCTATGAGCTGATATTAGGAGAGTGCTCTATCAGAGACTGTATTATAAAGGATGTGATCCCTAATGTCTGTGTACTGCCGTCAAATGTAAATCTGGCGGCGGCGGAGATCGAACTGATCGGCGTTGACAAGAAAGAATACATATTGAAGGACGAAGTGGATTATATCAAGGAGGATTACGATTTCATCATTATTGATTGTCCTCCCTCTCTGAATATGCTGACCATCAATTCCATGACTACCGCCGACAGCGTGCTGGTTCCGATACAGTGTGAGTATTATGCCTTGGAGGGACTCAGCCAGCTGATCCATACGATCAATCTTGTCAAGGAGAGGCTGAATCCGGATCTGGACATGGAGGGCGTTGTCTTTACGATGTACGACTCCAGGACAAATCTCTCTATGCAGGTGGTGGAAAACGTGAAACAAAATTTGAATCAGCACGTTTTCAAAACGTTGATCCCAAGAAATATTCGTTTGGCGGAAGCACCCAGCTACGGAAAGCCTATCAGTATGTATGACCCTAAATCTGCCGGTGCGGAAAGCTATCTGCAGCTTGCGGATGAATTGCTTGAAAACACAAAGAGTATGTAGGTATAAGGAGGTAAAGGTATGGCGGCAAGAGGATTGGGTAAGGGTTTGGACTCTCTGATCCCAAATGCGGTTGGTGAGGCAAAGGCAAAGAAGGAAGCTGCTGTTATACAGAGCAATGATAAAGGACCGGAGACCATTGTGAAAATCACGATGGTGGAACCAAACAGGGAACAGCCCCGAAAGAATTTTGACGAGGACGCTCTCCAGGAGCTGGCAGACTCCATTAAACAGTTTGGACTGCTTCAGCCGATCCTGGTTCAGGACAGGAAGGATCACTATGAGATCATTGCCGGAGAGCGCAGATGGCGCGCGGCAAAGCTGGCGGGCTTGAAGGAAGTTCCCGTCATTATCCGCAACTATACGGAGCAGGAAATTGTGGAGATTTCTCTGATCGAGAATATTCAGAGGGAAGACTTAAACCCCATTGAGGAAGCGCAGGCTTATAAGCGGCTGCTGGAAGAGTTTCATCTCAAACAGGATGAGGTGGCGGAGAGAGTTTCCAAGAGCCGTGCCGCGGTGACCAACTCCATCCGTCTTTTAAAGCTTAGCGACGAGGTGCAGCGGATGGTCATTGACGAGATGATCAGCACCGGACACGCCCGTGCCCTTTTGGCAGTGGAGGATGCGGAGGAGCAGTATAATCTGGCGCAGCAGATTTTTGACGAGAAGCTGAGCGTGCGCGACGTGGAAAAGCTTGTCAAGAATTTACATAAACCTGCCAAGCCCAAAAAGATCGACGACAAAACCCTACAGGCGATCTACCAGGACATCGAGGAGAAGCTGAAGCAAAGGCTGAGCACCAAGGTGACCGTATCTTCCAAGGGGGACGGCGCCGGCAGGATCGAGATTGAATTTTACGATCACGAGGATCTGGACAGGCTGCTGGATATGATCGGCGGTAATTGATCGTCCGGCAGGTTACAGAGGAAGAAGGTCTTCCGGTGGAAGCTGTTTTTTTGAAACGGCAGAATGAGAGGAAATATGAATACGAAGAGTGTAATTTTGGACCGTATTTTGAATTTGTTTGGTTTGCAATATTTTGATCTGGGATATCTGGTGATCGGCATAGCGGTTCTTCTTATCCTCCTGCTTATCCTTTTTATCCTGCTTTTGGTGCAGATGAAAAAGGTAAAAAAGCTGAACAAACGTCTGGACGCGCTGATGCTGGGAAAAGATGGAAGCAGTCTGGAGCAGGATATTGTACAGCTGTTTGAGGACAATAAGTATTTAAAGGATATCACAGAGGAGCATAAGAAGGAGATCCGCGCGCTCTTTAAAAACATGGAGACAGCCTACCAGAAAATGGGCATGGTGAAATACGATGCCTTTAACCAAATGGGCGGACAGCTCAGCTTCTGCCTGGTGCTCTTGGATGAAAACAACAACGGTTTTCTGATCAACTCTGTGCACAGCTCAGAGGGATGTTATTCTTACACAAAACAGATTAAACAGGGGCAAAGCGATATTTCTCTGGGAGCGGAGGAAGAGGAAGCGCTGCAGATGGCTATGGGCGAATGATGTAAAATGAAAAGATTGAGATTAGACGAGATTCAGGGAAACGAAGTGCTGGCCAGACCTCTGATGACCTGGGATTATCAGATCATTCTGCCGGAGGGCACTTTGATCCGAAAAGAACATATTGCAAAGCTCGGTGAGCTCGGTATTTTGGAAGTGTATGTGCGCGAGGATGAAACCGGCCAGATCGCGATTTTGAAGTCGGAGCTGGAGGGCTCCTTTCACGAGAAGGTGCGGGATATCCTGGAAAGGCATACCTACCATAATAATCAGGATTTGGAGGAGCTCAGCAGGACGGCGGACAGCATTATCTCTACCATCCTGGAGGAGGAGCATGTGGTGGAGAGGGTGTTTGATATCCGAGAGCGAAATTCGGATATTTACGAGCACTCCATCAATATCTGTGTGCTGGCAATTTTGACTTCCCTGAAGTTAAATCTGGACAGGGAAAAAATACATGACATTGGTGTCGGTTGTTTGCTTCACGATATCGGGATGCGCTATACGACTCTGGATTTTAAGGAGAAGGACGTGGCGAGCTTAAGCGATCCGGAGCTTGCGGAGTTTAAAAAGCATCCGGTTATCGGGTACACCAGTCTGAAGGACGAGGAGTGGATCTCGGATATCAGCAAGTATATTATCCTCTATCATCATGAGAGAATGGATGGATCCGGTTTTCCCCTTCACATCAGGGATATTCCGTTTGAATGTCGGATCGTGAATGTGTGCGATGCGTTTGACGAAATGATCTGCGGCATCACCAGAAAACGGACCAAGGTGTACGAGGCAATAGAATATTTAAAAAGCTTCCAAAATGTGAAATTTGATGGTAAAATAGTAAACGTGTTTCTCACCTTTACGGCAGTGTATCCGGCGGGAAGCCAAGTGATCACGAACGAGGGCGACCTGGCGGTGGTGATCTCCCAGAATAAGGATTTCCAGGACAGACCTGTCATCCGCGTCCTAAGGGATAAAAACGGAAAAAGGGTGGAGGGTGAGAAAATCATCGACCTGGTGAAGGTGCATCACGTGTTTATTGATAAGGTATTGGAATAGATATTGAAATAAGTATTGGAATAGATATTGGAATAAGTATTGAAATCAATATTAGAAGTAAAAGGAATGTCACAGAGTTGTGGCGGAATGGAGGATATCATGATTGACATTAAATTTTTGCGGGAGAATCCGGAGGCCGTAAAGGAGAATATCCGGAAGAAATTTCAGGATTCCAAACTTCCCATGGTGGACGAGGTGATCGCCTTAGACGCCGAGAGCAGAAAGGCAAAGCAGGAGGCCGACGAGCTTCGCGCGGCCAGAAACCGTATTTCCAAGGAGATCGGCGGGCTGATGGCACAGGGGAAAAAGGAGGAGGCCGAGGCGAAGAAGGCCGAGGTCGCCGCAGGCGCCAAGCGTCTCGAGGAGCTGGAGCGGTCGGAGGAAGAGCTCCAGGAGAAGATCACGAAGATCATGATGGTGATTCCCAACATCATAGACCCTTCCGTTCCCATCGGTAAGGACGACAGCGAGAATGTGGAGATCGAAAAATTTGGAGAGCCGGTAGTACCGGATTTTGAGGTCCCCTACCATGCGGATATTCTGGACAGCATCAACGGTCTGGACAAGGAGAGCGCGGGGCGTACCAGCGGAAACGGTTTTTATTATCTGATCGGCGACGCCGCAAGAATCCATTCCGCTATGATCAGCTACGCGAGAGATTTCATGATCGATAAGGGCTTCACCTACTGTATTCCTCCTTTTATGATCCGCAGCAGCGTGGTGAACGGCGTGATGAGCTTCTCGGAGATGGAAGCTATGATGTATAAGATCGAAGGGGAGGATCTCTACCTGATCGGAACCTCCGAGCACTCTATGATCGGCAAGTTTAAGGGACAGATCGTGAACGAGGGGAGCCTTCCCATCACTATGACCTCCTATTCCCCCTGCTTCCGCAAAGAGGTAGGCTCCCATGGAATGGAGGAGAGGGGCGTATATCGCGTACACCAGTTTGAAAAGCAGGAGATGGTGGTGCTCTGCAAGCCGGAGGATTCTATGGACTGGTACAATAAAATGTGGTCCTACACCGTGGAATTTTTCCGGAGCCTGGATATCCCTGTCCGCACTCTGGAGTGCTGCAGCGGCGATCTGGCGGATTTAAAGGTGAAATCCTGCGACGTGGAGGCGTGGAGCCCCAGGCAGAAAAAATATTTTGAGGTCGGTTCCTGCTCCACTCTGGGAGATGCACAGGCGAGACGTCTGGGGATCCGCACAAAAGGGGAAAAGGGAACATACTATGTGCATACCTTAAATAATACGGTACTCGCAACGCCCAGAGGACTGATCGCCTTTTTGGAAAACAATGTGAACGAGGACGGCAGTATCCGTATTCCCGTGGCGCTGCGTCCCTATATGGGCGGCAAGGAGAAGATCGAACCGGTCCAAAAGTAAAAGGATGTTTTTGAGTGATTGGGAAAGAAGGTGAAATTTTTGCATAGATTTATGCGTGCCATCGGTTTTAGCACTCTTACGGACAGAAAAAGGCTGAGAGATCTGCTGACGGATGTCATTATGAACGCGGATCAGCGCAGCTATACGATCAACCAGGAAGAAGTCATGCTGGGAGAGTTTTGCAGAAATTTCGCTGACAGTGTAGGAATAGCGGTCTGCGGCGCGTTTGACGACGATGACAGATTCGTGTACGATTACTATTATCCCTATCTGACGGGCAGCGGCATCACCAGCTATGAGGATGTTTCCGTGGAACGTCACGCCGCAAAGGATTCCTATGCCGGCGTGTGCGATGATGTAAAGGTAGGGATTTCCCTGATCTTTTATCTGAGAAACCGAATCCCCTACGTGAAGGCGCAGTCCGCCGGACTGCTGCCGGTGCGTGGTACTACGCTCACACTGTCCGCTCTGTCTGTGAGCGGCAGCATCATGCTGCCCATTCAGAAGGATGAAGAGCAGAAGCAGAAGGTGCAGAGGGATTCCGTAAACAGGAGGAACCTTTTGGCGGCGGCGAGAAAGGGAGACGAGGATGCCATTGAGACTCTGACCCTCGAGGACATGGATATGTACTCCACCATCTCCCGCAAGATCCAGAAGGAGGATATCTTCAGTCTGGTAGATACTTACTTTATGCCCTACGGCGTGGAGTGCGACCAGTATTCCGTGCTGGGAGAGATCGTGGGGATGCGCATGGTCACCAATGAGATCACGGAAGAAAAAATTTATATTTTAACAATTTGCTGTAATGAATTGACATTTGACGTCTGTATCAATATAATAGACTTGTTCGGTGAACCACAGGTTGGACGACGCTTCAAGGGTGTCATCTGGCTCCAGGGTCACATCAATTTTCCGGAGGAGATGGCATAAGAGGTCTCCCGCGTTCTTGATGTCGCTATAGCTCAGTTGGATAGAGCGACCGCCTCCTAAGCGGTAGGTCGGAGGTTCAAGTCCTCTTAGCGACGCGAAAAGCTCCGCCGATGTTCTGGTGTTTCAGGACATCGGCGGAGCTTTGTATGGGAAATTTTTATATCACGCAGTGAAAGCCTCAGCGCAACCTATAGCGCCACGACTCGGTTCTTTCCGGTTTCCTTTGCCGAATACAGAGCTTTGTCTACCCTGCTGCAGAGAGAGTCCACGGTCTCATTGTCCTGCAGCCTGGTAATGCCCACGCTGACCGTCTGATGTCCGGCGTTTGGGAAGGAGATGGACATAAAATCCTTTCGGATCTCTTCGGCCAGCTCCTCCAGGCGGTCCGAGCTTTTTCCTTTTAGGAGCATCATAAATTCTTCTCCACCCCATCTCCCGACGGAGATCTCGGGGGAATCCTCGGCAGCCTTTTTGAGAACATCCGACAGGCCGATGATGACCAGGTCGCCTTCCCTGTGGCCGTAGGTGTCGTTTACCCTTTTGAAATTGTCGATATCCAGCATGATCAGGCAAAGCCCGCCGCCGGAAACATCCCTTTTTGATTCCGCCAGCGCTTCGCGGATCCTCCGCTCAATTTCCGTGCGGTTGTAAAGTCTGGTCAGACCGTCCGTGGTGGCCGCCATAATCAGCTTCCGGTTCATTTCCTCCAGCTCGGCGGTGGACGTCTCGATAAAGGATACAAAGCGCCATATCATGGGGATCTTGTTTCTCTTTCGGAAGGTGGGGCCAAAAAATGCCTTTTGGTTTGCCTCGACCATCTCCCCCTCGCGCATAGCGGCTATCACAAGAGTCACGTTGAAATTCAGCATGTCGCCGTCCAGGCGGATAAATTCCCCATGTGTGTAAAATCCGTCCGTGGGGGCGATATTGCGAAACATAACGGTCTCTTCGCTGATGTTTTCATCGCCCCAGAACGCTTTGCGGGCAGCGCAGGAAAAGGTCTGAATGACCTCCGGATGAAAATCGCTGATTTTCTGCCCGTCCTGCCAAATACTGCTCAAGATCGTCTCGGGGTCCCCGTACGCGATCTTGACATACGCGTTTTCCTCCATATCGGAGGACATCACCAGAGAGTCGTCCTCGTTCACGGAGAGGGGACAGCGCAGGATATTGTGTTTGCCGTGCTCCAGAAAAAGAGGAAACTCCAGGGTGTTGGAGAAGAAATTATCGTTTTTTTCTATGGCCAGGAATCTTTTGTAGACGTCAAAGGCCGGTTTCCCGTCGAGCTCATACAAGATCTCCTTGTCTGCTTTTGTGATGAGAAACCTTCTCTGCAGAGGCTTCCAGCCGGAGATATAGGTGCTCTGGGCGTGGAAGTCCTCTCCTCCCAGCAGTAAGAATACAATGCCTCTCTCCAGAAAGCCGTTACCCTTGGAAAAGACCCAGGCGATATCGTCATCCATATTGGGGTTGAAGGCGCCGCCGCCGAATACCTGGATCTCCCTGGGCAGAGAGCTCATTTCGTCGCAGAATCCCCTCATGGACATATTCATGATGGTCGCCGCCATTTCGATGGACTTTACCCAGGGATTGCTCTCACAGTGTTTTTTTAGATCGTCTACCGCAGCTTTATAATTTTCCTCTGTAAAGGGGTATTGCAGTAAGGCGGCCCTGGTCGTCTCATACTCAAATATGGTACAGGTGACGATCACTTCAGCCAAGGACAGCGCCCCGTCCAGGATATTGGCGTTTGAAGTGCATCCAAAGTAGAATGCCTGAGGCATTTTTTCATCCAAAAGGCTGCAGAGCTGAGCGATGTGCTCTTGATCCATATCGCAGGAATAGATTCTAAAGACAACAGTGTGTGCGGGGTTGGTGTCGCAGTACTGTCGGATTTCCTCCAATTTTGCCGAAAACGACCCTGCTCCCTCGTAAGTCATATGAAACTGTTTCATTTCAATGCTCCCTGTCTGTTCTCAAACTTGCCACAAAAAGGCAATTCCTTTATAAATATTTTACTACAAAGAGTGATAAATGAAAATATAAAATTTTTCTCAAAATTGTGACATTTGAAAAAAAGAGTTGTATAATAGGAAAATAAAAAATATATAGAGGTGAGGGATATGGCTGAGGAAGCCAAAAAAACCGGAGATGGCAATTTTATGGTTAAGGTTGCCACCTTTATTGTGGACAGACGCAATCTGTTTTTTCTGTTGTTTGGGATCGCGATCATCTTTTCCCTGGTCTCCATGAACTGGGTCAGCGTGGAAAACGCTATGTCGGCGTACCTTCCTGACACGACGGAGACCAGCCAGGGGCTCGACCGTATGGAAGAGCAGTTTATTACATATGGCACGGCAAAGGTGATGGTGACCAACATTTCTTACGACACGGCTGAGAAACTATCGGAGCAGATCGAAGCTATGGATGAAGTGATCCTGTTGGATTTTGACAATACACCGGATCACTACAATAATTTCTCGGCCCTCTATGACGTGACCTTCGGATATGACGAGAAGGACAATCGGGCGCTGGAGGCTCTGGACAAGGTGAAGGAAATGCTGTCGGATTACGATCTGTACGTGTCCACAGACATGGGAGACGCCTCCGCGGAGCAGATCGCCAGCGAGATGCAGGTGATCAGCGTCCTGGTGGCCATCGTGGTGGTGACGGTGCTATTGTTTACGTCCCAGACGTGGGCGGAGGTTCCGGTCCTTCTGTTGACCTTTATCGCGGCTGCGCTGATCACAAAGGGCACAAACTTCTGCATGGGGACGATCTCCTTTGTCTCCAACTCTGTGACCATCGTGCTGCAGCTGGCGCTTTCCATCGACTATGCGGTTATCTTTTGTAACCGATACAAGGAGGAGCATCAGAAGCTCCCCATCAGGGAGGCGGATATCGTGGCGCTGAGCAAGGCGATTCCGGAGATCTCCTCCAGCTCCCTGACCACCATCGGCGGACTGATCGCTATGATGTTCATGCAGTTTGGAATTGGAAGAGATATGGCGCTCTGCCTGATCCGCGCGATCCTGCTGAGTCTGCTGGCAGTCTTTTTGCTGATGCCGGGTCTGATCATGCTGTTTGGCAATGCGATGGATAAGACCCGCCATAAGAGCTTCGTCCCGCAGATACCGTTTGTGGGCAAATTCGCATACAAGACGAGATATATTATGCCGCCGCTTTTTTTGATCCTGATCGTTGTGGCATATCTGGTTTCCTCGAAATGTCCTTATGTGTACGGTTATTCCATGCTGGAGACACCGGTACAGAGTGACGCGATGATCGTCGATGAGATGATCGATGAGAGCTTCGGCTCCACCAACATGGTGGCGCTGGTGGTGCCTGCGGGAAACTACGAGAAGGAGAAGGAGCTTCTAAAGGAGCTGGACAGTCGGGAGGAAATCGATCACACCATGGGGCTTTCCAACATAGAAGCCATGGACGGTTATACGCTCACCGACAAGCTGACCCCCAGAGATTTCTCGGAGCTTTTGGAGCTGGACTATGAGATCTCGGAGGTATTGTATATGGCGTACGCGGTCAATGACGAGAACTATGCGAAAATCGTCAACGGCCTGTCCACCTACAGCGTGCCCCTGATCGACATGGTCATGTTCCTCTACGACGAGGTGGAGGAGGGCTATGTGACTCTGGACGATGAGATCATGGAGACGCTGGAGGATGCCCACACGCAGATGCAGATCGCGCTGGATCAGCTCCAGGGAGAAGATTACAGCCGTATGCTGGTGTATCTGAATCTGCCGGAGGAGGGGGACGAGACCTTTGCGTTCCTGGAGGAGATGCACGTCATCGCCAACAAATATTATAAGGATGCGACGATTTTGATCCCGGGCGAGGCCACCAGCCAGTACGACCTGTACAAGACCTTCCAGACCGATAACACGGTGGTAAACGTGGTGTCTATCCTGGCGGTTTTAGTGGTGCTGTTGTTTACCTTCCGCTCGGCGGGGATGCCGGTGCTTTTGATCCTGATCATTCAGGGGGCTATCTGGGTGAACTTCTCATTTCCGGCAGTGGAGCAGAAAAATCTGTTCTTTATGAGCTATCTGATCGTAAGCTCCATTCAGATGGGCGCCAATATTGACTATGCCATCGTGATCTCGGGCAGGTTTATGGAGCTGAAGGATAAGATGCCAAAGCGGGACGCGATCATCGAGACCATGAATTTTGCGTTTCCCACGATCGTGACCTCGGGTTCCATGCTGGCGCTGGCCGGCATCTTCATCGGCAGGATGTCCTCCGACGGAGCGATCTGCGGTATCGGACAGTGTCTCGGGCGCGGCACGATCCTTTCCATTATCATCGTAATGTTTGTGCTCCCGCAGATCCTTCTGCTGGGGGAAAAGATCATTGACAAGACCTCCTTTGCGGTATCGCTTCCTCTGAAGTTAGAGAAGACCGCAGGACTGATGCGGATCGACGGCATCGTGCAGGGACAGATCAACGGCACGGTTATCGGCGAGATGCACGGATTTGTGCGCGGCGAGGCAAACCTGTTTGTGAACATGGGCAAGCTGGAACCGAGAGAGGACGACGGCAGCGATCTGGAAGAGCTGCTGCAGAAAGAAAAGGGGGAGAATCATGAAGAAGATTAAATTTCTATCCCTTGGTCTGGCGTTTACGCTGGTTTGCAGTGCGCTGCCGGCGCAGGAGCTTTTGGCCGCCGGTCAGACAGAGCCCGCAGCCGAGAGCGCAGAGGATACAGAAGAGGCCGTGGAGGCCGAGAAAAAGGTCCTGGAGATCCGCACGGCGGAAGAGTTTTTGGACTTTGCAGAGCATTGCTATCTTGACGGCTGGTCCCGAAATATGGAGGTCTGCCTGAAGGAGGATATCGATCTCTCGGCGGAAGAATTTCCCATGATCCCCGTCTTTGCAGGAACCTTTGACGGGGAGGGGCACACCATCACGGGATTTCACAATGACAGCGACGAATACCTGGCAGGTCTGTTTCGCTACATTGAAGAGGGCGGTATCGTAAAGAATTTAAACCTTAAGGGAAACGTCAGCGGAACGGAGGGAGAGACCTGTCTGGGCGGCATCTGCGGCGTCAACTACGGAACGATCCGAAACTGTACCTTTCAGGGGATCGTGAGCGGCAGGAACAAGGTCGGCGGCATTGCGGGCATCAATGAAAATACCGGCGTCATCAACGGCTGCTACGTGAAGGGGCGCATCAACGGCTATTATATGACGGGAGGCATCGCGGGCGCCAATTACGGCGTGATAACCTCCTGCAAAAACTACGCGAGGATCAACAACGACAGCGAGTGGGTGGAAGAGGACGATGAGATCGGTGTGGGGATCTTTTTCAGCGTCAATGTCTCCGAGGACGACGCGGAGCTCTACAGCGGCGTAGACACCGGCGGCATCGTCGGCTACTCAAGCGGTATGGTTTCCCGATGTACCAACTACGGCGGTGTCGGGTATGAGCACACCGGCTATAATATCGGCGGCATTGCCGGCAGACAGGCGGGAGTCGTCTCCTTCTGCAGCAATACCGGCGTTGTGTACGGAAGGAAGGATGTGGGGGGCATCGTCGGGCAGATGGAGCCGTATCTGGAGGCGGATGAGAAGGAATCCCTCCGCAATGCCATCAATAAGCTCCACGATCTCATCAACAAGACGATAGACGACATGCAGGCGGAGAAGGACGTTGTCAAGGTAGATTTTGACAGGCTCACAGCCTACAGCGAAAAGGCGCTGGACTCGGGCAACGCTATGATAGACCAGATGTCGGATTTTTTGGAGCACAATGTAAACCAGGTTCGGATACTCGGCGAGCGCATGGACTATATCTCCGACTCCCTGCCGGAGATCCTGAATCATGTGACCGCCGCGGGAGATTCTCTGGGACAGTTTAACGATGCTGTGAAAAAGGCGGTGGAAAGCCTCGGCACCGTCAGCGGAAGCGATGCCCAGGGGGAGGGCGCCCTGTCGGAGTCCATGGACAGACTGCAGGAGACTTCCGACCGCGTCAATCAAGCGGTGGATACGATCCGCGAGATCACGGAAAATCCGGACGGCTCTCTCAAGACCTGGGATGAGATAGACCGCGCGGGGCAGGAGAAGCTGATCGAGGAGATGCTTCAACTGTCCGGCAGCACTGCGGATCTGTCAAACGCGGCTTCCGATGTGCTGGATAAGGCGGAGGGGCTTTTTGATCCCAAGACGCAGGACAGTCTGAATGAGGCTGCCGATCATCTGAAGGATCTGTCCGATTCTCTGAAAAACGCGTCCAACGGCGCGCGGGATGTCATAAATTATATCAACGCCCAGGAGGATTTGAATTTTACCGGTCTGGGAGAGGATTTCAGCGAGGACAGAGAAAATCTGCACGTGCAGCTTGTGGGGATCTCCAATAGTCTGCAGAGCTTAAGCGATAACGCGTCGTCCTACACGGATCTGGTAAACGAGGATCTGAAGGCGGTAAACAATCAACTGAACATTGTGTTCAACCTGCTGGTGGATCACTTGTCAGACTACGGGGAGCTCAGCGTGGAGGAAATGTATGAGGAGGTCTCCGACGAGGAGATCGATTCGATCACCACCGGAAGGACGGACAGCTGTACGAACGCCGGAGTCGTCAAGGGGGATATCAATATCGGCGGGATCGCGGGTTCCATGTCCATAGATGAGGAGGATCCCGAGGACAACGCGGCGGGCAGCGTAAATTATGAGATCGGCCGGCATTTCATCACAAAGTGTATCATTGTAAACTGTGTAAACGACGGATATATCACCGCCAAAAAGGACGGTGCAGGAGGAGTCGTCGGCTATATGGCCCACGGCATCGTGGTAGACTCGGAAGGCTATGGGGAGGTCGAGAGCACCGAGGGCAGTTATGTCGGCGGGATCTGCGGGGAATCTCTCACCGTCATAAAAAGGTGCTACGCGCTCTGCTCCGTGGCCGGAGCGAAAAATGTCGGCGGCATTGCCGGCTATGCGGAAACCTTGAAGGACTGCTGTGCGATCGTCACGGTGGAATCCACCGGCGGCAGCGAGGGAGCCATAGCGGGACAGCTTGCCTCCTACGACAATATGCGAGAGATCGACGGGGAGGAACCGGCGGTCTGCAGAAATTATTACGTGGGCGACGAGGTTCACGGCATCGACGATATCAGCTACCTGGGCATTGCGGAGCCCGTCACATATGAGCAGCTCCTTCAGAGGGAGGGGCTTCCGAATCCATTCCGGCATCTTAGGGTGATATACCGGCTGGAGGATTCCATCCTTGGAACGGAGGAGGTAGCCTACGGAGAGAGCCTGGCCAATCTGCAGTACCCGTTGATTCCCGCGCGGGAAGGCTGTTACGGCGTGTGGCCGGATTATTCCGACGAGGTGATGAAGGGGAACCTGGTGATAGAGGGCGAGTACAAGGACAATGTGACCGTGGTCGAGAGCGACGAGAGATATGCGGAGGATGCAGCGGGCGAGTATGACAGGCCCCTCGCCCTGGTGGAACAGGTATTCACAGAGGATACGGTGTTGAAGGTCAGCGTGGGCGGCATGGAGCCTCCTGCGGAAGCCGCCGGAAAAGAGCAGGTGGTGTACCATCTTGCGCTGGAAAACGGAAAGGTGAGCACCAAGGATACCTTTGCGGTGAGAATTTTAAATCCCTATGAGGACGCGGAGGTCTGGGGATATCAGAACGGCGTGTGGTCGAAGCTGGAGGCCAGGCAGAGAGGCCAGTACCTGCAGGTGGATATGAGCGGCGAGGAAGCGTACTTCTGTATCGCAAAGAAAGGGCTCTCTCCTCTGTGGATCGCAGCGGCGGCAGCAGTTGTGGCGGCGGCAGTCCTGCTCTTGATAGGGTATCGAAAGTTTAAAAAACGCAAAAAACCGGTTAAGAAATAGTGGAAAATATTTTTCGTTGCAACCGATACCACATTGGTGTATGATAGGGATAAAGAAAAAGGGTAGGGAGGTATGGTCATGAATCTGGTTATCACCATGAGCCGCAGATTTGGAACAGGCGCCAGCGTAATCGCGAACGAGCTGTCGGAAAGGCTGGGAATCCCTGTGTATGACAAAGCCTACATAGAGCATGAGTTAGAGGACAGCGACTATGCCTCCGAGGCGGAGGTCATCAAGGGTCTGGCGCAGAACTCCTGCATTATCCTGGGACGGTGCGCGTCTGAGATCCTGAAGAAACAGGCAAACGTATTCAACGTGTACGTCAGCGCCGACAAGGAGGACCGCATCCACCGCATCATGCAGAAATTATCCCTGTCTTACGAGGATTCCAAGGCCATGCTGGAAAAGAATGACAAGGAGCGCGCGGAGTACTACTATGAGCACACGGGCAAGGTCTGGGGCGATGTGAATAACTATCATATGATTCTGGATACCTCTACCCTGGGGATCGAGAATTGTGCTGACATTATGATTAAGTATTTTGAGCGGGTAGAAATCATTTAATCTTTTAAGCCGTTAAGCCAGAGCGTTCCTTCGAGAGAATGGGCGCTCTGGCTTATTGTTTTCATCGGTTTTATCATAAATGACAGTGATATCATTTTTTTCTGTCTATCATCAGATTACAGAGGCACATCACGACGGCGAACAATATTCCGGCAATGGGCCAGACGACCCAGGTACTTTCCCAGGAGGTTGTCTGAAAGCTCCACCCCAGGTATATAGCGGTTGCGCTCAGCCAATAGACCGAACTGACGGTTTTCCTGATGCGGATCTTTCTTTGCTCTTTGGGCGCGTAATCGCCTTCCTTCAAAAGCTTCTGCATACTTTCCCACCGGACGCCGGCCAGGACAAAAAGTGCCGCTCCCATTCCCGCCAGGAGTATCGTGACGGCCACCATGACTACGGTGAAAAACTCCTTTTCCGTAAGGCTGCCGATGAAAATCGGGATAGGGGAAAGAACGCACAGGCAGGAGGCTATGATATTGCATTTAATATAGGTGGCCCTGTAGGCTTTCTGTTTTTCCCGTACCATTCCGTCCACACCGTACTCCGTTTCAAACGGTTCCCTGTCGATGAACTCAAAGGGCGCGCTTTTGAAGCCGCAGAAGCTAAAGAGCGCCACCCCAGGAGTGACGATAAGGAACAATATGACCAGCCCGATCCCGCAGGCTAAATTTTCGGAAACTGGGGGATTTGGCAATTCCGACAAAGCGCCTAAAAGGAGAAACGGGATCACGGCGATGGTACACAGGAAAGTGGCTGTGGAAATGCGTGTGGCAGCCCATTTTCTCAGCTCCAGAAATTCGTTTGCCTGTGCCAGAGAAAGCCGTTTGACGGGCACATGGTCTACGTCGTCCGTAAACTCCTCGTCCTCTATCTCGTCCTTGAGAAGATAATCCGTCGTGACGCCAAAGAGCCTGCTGAGCGTCAATAGTTTCTCGAGATCCGGCACCGTCTGTGCGCCCTCCCATTTCGAGACCGCCTGCCTTGACACCTGCATTTTTTCCGCCAGCTCCTCCTGGGACCAGCCGTTCTTTTTTCTGAGATTCGTTATCTTGTCTGCCAAGATCATTTTTCTTTCCTCCGCATAGGTTTGTCGGCGGCCCTCTGTGCCGTCCGCAATAAAAATTATAGCCACTTTTGCGGTTGCGCGCCACCAAAGAGTGGCTGGAAATTTGTCAACCGAAGGTTGCGGCGGCAGGGGGACGCCGGATCCACGCCCAAACATTGCGAAAAACAGGATTCTGTGCTATGATGTCCATACTGCAGGGCACAGGCGGCGCAGAGCGCTCTCAGTAGGACAGGGGGATCACAGGATGGAGATCGAAAAAAAGATAAGTTTTGTCATTGTGGGTTCCGGCTGGCGAGCCCTCTATTACGTGAGAATTGCCAAAGCTCTGCCCCAGGTCTTTGCGCTGTGTACCATGCTCTGCCGGACACGTGAGAAGGCGGAGAAGATGGCGAGAGAGTACGGGATTCCCACCACGGTCTCCCTTCGGGAGTGTGTGGAGATGGCTCCGGATTTTGTGGTGGTCTCTGTGAGCAAGGAGGCGATGGCGGAGGTCTCAAGGGAGTGGATCGAGAGAGGGTTTCCGGTACTCTGCGAGACGCCGGCCGCGCTGGAGACGGCCGCGCTTCGTAAGCTCTGGGCGCTGCGGGAGCGGGGCGGAAAGCTTGCGGTGGCGGAGCAGTATACCCGTTATCCGGTGTATCAGGCGCTTCTTCGGGTTTTGGAAAGCGGTCTTCTGGGGGACCTTCACCTGGCGGTGGTGTCTCTGGCACATGAATATCACGGGGCGAGCTTGATTCGAGCTTTCCTGGGGGAGGGTATGTCACCCTTTCAGGTGACGGCCAGAACCTATTCCTTTTCCACGGCGGAGACGCTCAGCCGCTATGAGCGGTTTACGGACGGGCGGCTCGCGGAAAAGAAGCGGACGGCGGCGGTCTTTGAATTTGCGGATGGCAGAACGGCTTTTTATGACTTTGATCCCGAGCAGTACCGTTCGCCCATCCGCCGAAACTACCTGAATGTGCGCGGCGCCCGCGGGGAACTCAAGGACGAGAGCTTTGCCTATCTGGACGACCGGAATCGGCCTGTGAAGGAGGCTCTCAGGATCTCCCGCAGAAAGATCGCTTTGTCCGGAGAAACGAATCCGAATCTTCAGCAGGTCGAGGAGATTACCTACATTGCCTTTCGGGAGGAGGAGGTGTATGCGCCGCCTTTCGGTCTTTGCGGCCTGGCCTCCGACGAGACGGCGATGGCACAGCTTATGCTGGATATGGGGCGCTATGCCCGAGGGGAGAAGGCGCCGGATTATCCGCTGGAGTGGGCTCTGCAGGATGCCTATATGGCGATCCTGCTTCGGGAGGCGGCCGCCTCGGGCAGGCCGGTGGAGAGCGAACCCCAGCCCTGGCAGCTGTGAGGGATAAGGAGGAAAAGTAGAAAAAGCGAAACATGGAAAATAGCTTATAAAAGCAGCGGAAACCGTGGCGGGAAATGCCGCCGCGGCTCTTTGGAATGGAGGAAGTTATGAAATTTCAGGAAATGCCCTATGAGAGAGTGGATTTTGACCAGGTGGAGCAAAAGATGCGGAAGCTGATGGAGGAGCTTGAATCGGCGAAAAGCGGGGAGGAGCAGTTTGCGGTACATCAAAAATTCTACGAGCTGACGGATCGGGTCTCCACCTTGATGACCATCGCGCATATCCGCTTCGATATCGATACCACGGATGAATTTTATAACGGGGAAAAGGCGTATTACGACGAGAAGGGCCCCATCTACAGCAATCTTATCCTGGAATATCAAAAGAAGCTCTACGCCTCCCCCTATCGGGAGTTTTTGGAGAAAAAGATCGGGCCCGTGGCCTTTAAAAATATGGAGCTTGCGCAGAAATCCATGAGCGAGGAGCTGATCCCCCTGATGCAGGAGGAAAACGATCTGACCATGGAGTATGATAAACTGATCGCAGGAGCCAGGATCGATTTTGACGGCCAGGAGCTGAATCTTTCCCTTCTGCGGCCTTACCTGATCCACTCGGACAGGGAGGTGCGAAAGAGGGCCTGGGCCAGGATGAGCGCGTTTTTTTTGGAGAACGAGGCGAAGCTGGATGAGATCTACGACAAGCTGGTCAAAAACCGCACCGAGCAGGCGCGGAGGATGGGGTACGAAAACTATCTTGAGCTGGGATATTGCCGCATGGGGCGCAACTGCTACGGCAAGGAGGATGTGGAGATGTTCCGCCGGCAGATACGGGAGTATTTTGTCCCCTTTGCCGAGAAGCTCCACGACCGCCGCAGAGAGCGGCTGGGGCTGGAGAAGCTGAGCTTTGTGGACGAACAGGTATATTTTCCGGAGGGGAATCCCGCGCCCACAGGCAGTCCGGATGAGATTATGGCGGCGGGACAGAGAATGTATCGGGAACTGTCGCCGGAGACCGGAGAATTTTTTGATTTTATGATGGAAAATCAGCTTTTTGACGTGCTGGGGCGCAAGAACAAAAAGGCGGGCGGTTATATGACCTATCTGCCCCTCTACCACGCCCCCTTTATCTTTGCCAATTTCAACGGCACCAGCGGAGACGTGGACGTGGTGACCCACGAGTGCGGCCACGCGTTCCAGGGCTATCTGTCCGGCAGCGATCCCATAAGGGAGCACGCGGATATCGGCATGGAGACGGCGGAGATCCATTCTATGTCCATGGAATTTTTTGCGGAGCGGTGGATGCCCCTGTTTTTTGGGGAGAGGGCGCAGGATTATCGGGATATGCACCTGGAGGATGCGGCGGCGTTTATCCCTTACGGCTGCATGGTAGACGAATTTCAGCATATAGTATATGAGAAGCCGGAAATGACGCCGGCGGAGCGCAAGGCCGCCTGGCGCGATCTGGAGAGAGCGTATAAGCCGCACCTGGACTACGGCGACGACCCCTTCTTTGGAAAGGGCGGCTACTGGCAGAGGCAGCTGCACATTTACGATTATCCGCTGTATTACATCGACTATTGCCTGGCGCAGACCTGCGCCCTGCAGTACAAGGTGAAAATGGATGAGGACTTTGACCTGGCATGGCAGAGTTATCTGAAGCTGTGCCGTCTTTCCGCCAGCGACTTTTACACCAATATGTTAAAGGAGGCGGGACTGGACAGTCCCTTCGATAAGGATTGTGTCAAAAAAATTGTGGAAAAACTTGAAAAATGTGTGAATTGAACTTTTCTTTTTTCTCAAAATACTGTAAAATAAGCAGAGTGCGTGATTTGACTGTTATCGCGCGCGGGGCACAATGGAGAACAGGAAGGAGACATGTGGCAAATGTCCGATAATAACAATAAGAAGAAAAATGCAAAGGTCGCCGGCTCAGAGAAAAAAGAAGAGAAGGTTGTGACCAAATACGACTTGAAAATGCAGAAGCGCAGGGAACAGAAGGAAAGGGAAAAGCGGCAGGAGAAGATCGGCACGGCGGTCGGCATTGTGATCGTGGCGGCTCTGGCCTGTCTGGTGGCGTCTTTCCCGCTGCGCACTTACCTGGCCGTCCACGGAACCTATGTGAAGGTCGGCGGAGAAAAGGTCAGCCGGGTAGAGTACGATTACAACTTTAACACCGTGCTGAACAATTACGTCAGCCAGAACGGATCCATGCTGTATTATTTCGGGCTGGACACCTCTCGGGATCTCTCCACCCAGATGTATACCGACACTCTCACCTGGAAGGACTTTTTTGACGAGATGACGGTGGACAACATCAAGCAGAACAAGGCGCTGATGAGGGAGCTGACGGAGGAAGGCTTTACCTACGACACCGCCGAGGAGTTTGCCAGATACGAGGAGGATCTGCGCGCGGACGCAGAGGAAGCGGGCGTGTCCGTAAAGGAATATGTCAGTCAGATATACGGGCCGTATGCGACCCTGGACAGAATTTCCGATTTCGTGCGCCAGAATATCACGTTGAACGCTTATTATGAAAAGATGGCGGAGGAGAAGGCCCCGGCCGACGAGGAGATCGAGGCTTACTATCAGGAGAATCGGGCGGATTACGATTCCGTAGATTACCGCGTGTTATCCTTTGACGCCCCTCTTCCCACGGAGCCCACAGAGCTTGCGGATCCGGTGGAGACGACGGAGCCTGCAACGGATCAGACGGCGGGGGCCGCGACGGGTCAGACGACGGGGGCCGCAGAGGACGCCGCCGAGACCTACCAGCCCTCCGAGGCTGAGATCGCCAAGGCGATGAACGACGCAAGGATCACGGCGGAAGCGGCGGAGGAATCCGTTGCGTCCCTCGGCACGCTGAAAGAGGGGGTACAGAGGGCTTATGCGGAGTATGTTCTCCGCGACTGGCTGTTTGACGAGTCCAGAAAGCCAAACGATACCGCCGTTATTGAAGATGAAAGCAATTATTGTTACTATGTGGTGGAATTTGTGAAGCGCTATCTGGATCTGGATCCTTCCGCAAATCTGCGGGTGCTGATCACGGAGTCGGAGGATGGCCAGGCGCTTCTGGACGGCTGGGCAGCAGGCGAGGCGACGGAGGAAAGCTTTGCACAGCTTTGCAGGGAGCACAGCGAGGACACCGGCACGGCCTCGGACGGCGGTCTGTATGAGGGACTGGTGCCCTCCGGAATGAACGAGGCGTTATCCGCCTGGGCTTTCGACAGCGCGAGACAGGCGGGAGACACGACGGTGATCTCCATAGAGGATGGTCCGGACTATGTGCTCTACTACGTGGAGGCCGGCGATCCGGAATATAAGCTGGATATCCGAAATCTTCTCCTCTCCGAGAACCTCCAGGAATATCTTGCGGAAATTGTGGAGAATGTGGAGGTGTCCGATCCCAAGCATCATCTGAATTATCTGTATGTGGAGGAGGAGACTGCCGAGGAGGCAGCAGACACCGAGGAAACGGCGGGCACCGAAGGAGCAGGTACTGAGGAGGCGGCAGGAACCGAAGAGACGACAGGTACTCAGGAGACGGCCGCGCAATAATTGGATAGAAGAGACGGAAATGTGTGCGGGCGAGGGAAGGCAGATCCTTGCCCGCCGGCTGTTTACGGAGGCAGGAAATGAGAGGTAGTGGAGCTATGCGAATCAGCAGTATGAGTCAACAGGAAAAGGTGGCATACATGCAGAGTGAGCCGATCCCCCATCTGGTCTGTCAGATGGCGGTCCCCACGATCATCAGTATGCTGGTGTCTTCCTTCTATAATATGGCAGATACTTTTTTCGTGGGAAAGATCAACACACAGGCGACCGCGGCGGTGGGCGTGGTGTTCTCCGTGATGGCTTTGATTCAGGCATGTGGCTTTTTCTTCGGCCACGGCTCCGGCAACTTTATCTCCAGGATGCTGGGGGCGGGAGAGAGCGAGAAGGCCAATACTATGGCGGCGAACGGTTTTTTCTGCGCCTTTATTACCGGTGTGGCGGCGGGCATCCTGGGCTTTCTCTTTCTGGAGCCTCTGGCGGTAGCGCTGGGCTCCACCCCGACCATCCTGCCCTACACGAAAGACTATCTGGGCATTATCCTGGTGGGAACGCCCTTTATGATGTCTTCTCTGGTGCTCAACAATCAGCTCCGCTTTCAGGGGAGCGCCTCCTATGCGATGGTGGGCATTGTCAGCGGGGCCGTGCTGAATATCGGCCTGGATCCCCTTTTGATCTTCGTATTTGACATGGGTGTGGCGGGGGCTGCGGTGGCCACGACCGTCAGTCAGATCATCAGCTTCTGCATCCTCTTTCTCATGAGCAGGCAGGGGGGCAACATCAGCATACATATCAAAAACTTCCACCCCACGTTTTATTATTTGAAGGAGATCGTGCAGGGCGGCCTGCCGTCCCTTCTGCGGCAGGGAATGGCAAGTATGGCCCAGATCTGCATGAACCATTCCGCGGGGATCTATGGAGGCGTATACGGTGACGCGGCCATCGCGGGAATGTCCATTGTGAACCGTGTCACGATGTTTGCCAACTCCGCGCTGATCGGTTTTGGCCAGGGATTCCAGCCCGTGTGCGGCATGAACTACGGCGGCAAAAAATATGACCGCGTGCGGGAAGCCTTTTTCTTCTGTGTAAAGTATGCCGTCTTTTTCCTGCTGGCGGTGTCCGTGATCGGATTTATTTTTGCGGGGCCGGTGGTGACCATCTTCCGCAGAGAGGATGCGGACGTGATCCGCATCGGCACGCTGGCGCTGCGGTTTCAGCTGGTGGTGTTCCCTCTTAATTCGTGGATCGTGATCAGCAACATGATGCTGCAGGCCATCGGCAAGGCGGGAAGGGCGTCCCTTCTGGCGGCGGCGAGACAGGGGCTTTTCCTGATCCCGTTTCTTTTGATCCTGCCGGTGTTTTTGGGACTTTTGGGCGTTCAGATGAGTCAGATGTGTTCGGATATCTGCTCCTTTTTGTTATCGCTGCCGCTTACCTGGAGCGTTTTAAAGGAGTTGAAAAGGGAGTAGGGGCATGTTATGAGGATTGAGATACCGGAGCAGGCAAAGTACATTATCGACACACTTACAGGCGCGGGATATGAGGCGTATGCGGTGGGAGGCTGCGTGAGAGATTCGCTTCTGGGCAGAACGCCGGAGGACTGGGACATTACCACCTCCGCCAGGCCCGAGCAGGTGAAGGATCTTTTCCGCCGCACCATCGATACCGGCATCCGGCACGGAACGGTCACGGTGATGCTGGACAAACAGGGCTTTGAGATCACCACCTACCGCATTGACGGAAGGTATGAGGACAGCAGACACCCCAGCGAGGTCACCTTCACGCCCAGCCTGGAGGAGGATCTGAAGCGTCGGGATTTTACGATCAACGCGATGGCTTACAGTGAGGAGAGAGGGCTGGTGGATCTGTTTGACGGGCTTTCCGACATCCGCCAGAAGCGGATCCGCTGTGTGGGGGATCCGGAGGAACGCTTTCGGGAGGATGCTTTGCGGATGATGCGGGCGATCCGGTTTTCCGCACAGCTTGGGTATACCATAGAGGAGGACACCAGGGAGGCCATTCGGAGACTTGCGCCCAACCTGAAAAATATCAGCGCCGAGCGCATCCAGGCAGAGCTTGTAAAGCTCCTTATTTCCGATCATCCGGACGATCTGAGGGAGGCGTACCGCATGGGCGTTACGAAGGTGTTTCTGCCGGAGTTTGACGTGCTCATGGAGACGCCTCAGAATCATCCGCATCATCAGTACAATGTGGGAGAGCACACACTGCACGCCTTGCTCCAGGTGCCGCCCGACAAGACGCTTCGGCTCGCAATGCTTTTTCACGATGTGGGAAAGCCTGCGACCCTGACCACGGACGAAGCGGGGATCACGCATTTTCACGGGCATCCCGCGGTCAGTGAGCAGATTGCCAGGAAGATCCTGCGCCGCCTGAAATTTGACAACGATACCTCCCAGAGGGTGGCGCGGCTGGTGCGCTTTCACGACTACGGCAACGGGACGGAGCCGAGCCCGTATGTGGTGCGCCGCGCGGTCAGCAGGATGGGCGAGGATATTTTTGAAGATTTCCTCAAGGTGAAGCGCGCCGACGTGATGGCGCAGAGTATGTACCAGCGGGAGGAAAAGCTCGCCAATATCGAGCGCTGGAACGAGCTGTATCAGGAGATCTGCGAGAAGCACCAGTGTGTGTCCCTAAAGACCCTGGCTGTCACGGGAAACGATCTGATCGCAGCGGGCAGGCAGTCGGGCAGAGAGCTGGGAGAGCTCTTGGACAGGCTCCTGGAGCTGGTGCTGGAGCACCCCGAGTACAACACCAGGGAAATTTTGCTGGAACAGGCCAAACGCCTGTCCGATTAGCGGCGTCTTAACATACTTTCCCAAGTTACCTCATAAGATAGGTTAGAACCTGACGGAGAAGGATTCGAAGCGTGTGTTATTAGGAGGGGCTTGCGGTGAATGATAGAGCTGTCGCTTTGCTGGAACAATATGACGTGGAGGTGCTGCGCACCCGAAAGGGGCGGGGTGCCATTTTGTGCGACACCGATCAGGGGTACCTGATTTTGAAGGAATATACAGGCAATGAAGATAGGATCAAAATACAGGACCGGCTGCTCCGCCACATCAATGAACAGGGCAGGGTGCAGGTGGAAACCATTCTTCCCAATAAGGAGGGGAGCCTGTACGTCAGGGACGGCGACGGCGTCATGTATGTGCTGAAAACCTACCGCGAGGGGCGGGAGTGCAATATTTACGACAAAGCCGAGTGCATGGAGGCAGTGCGCCTTCTGGCACGGCTGCACGGCTGTACGGTCCTGCCGGAGGAGACGGAGGGACCGCTTTCGACAGCTATGCCGGAGAGAGAGTATGAGAAGCGCAACCGAGAGCTGAAAAAGGTGCGCAAATATCTGCAGAAGAGAAGCCAGAAGACCTGGTTTGAGATCAACCTTTTAAACACCTACAATCTTTTTTTGGAGCAGGCGCTGCGCGTGGCGGAGGACTGGGAGCATTACAGGAGGAGCTTTGCCCCCAAAAGGGAAGAGGAGGGAGTCCGGACGTACTGTCACGGCGATTATCAATACCACAATATTCTGCGAAGCGAGGAAGGCTGGTTTCTCATAAATTTTGAGAAATGTCTTCCGGACGACCCGATTCGGGACCTCTATCTGCTCATGCGGAAGCTCTTGGAGAAGAGCAACTGGTCCGTCCCTCTCGGGAGGGAGCTTCTGGAGACTTACGAGGCGGAGCGTCCCATAGGCGCTTTCAGCCGCATCGATCTGTACTATCGGCTGGCTTATCCGGAAAAGTTCTGGAAGATCGTGAATTTTTATTACAACTCCAGCAAGGCATGGATACCGGAGCGCAACTGGGAGAAGCTGGAGCGCCTGATGAGGCAGGAGCAGGAGAAGCAGACCTTTTTGGATGAGGTTTTCCGCAAGGTATCTGCATCGAGATAGGATGCTGGGGGAAATTGGAGTGCGCCCAGGGGCCGTTTGGGTGTAAAATGATAGAGAGAAGAGCCAAAGGCACAAGAGGAGTTTTATGTTGAAAGTACAAAATGAAAACAAAGGTATGCGGCTTCTTTTACTTATTATGACAGCCGTGTCACTATCTGCCTGCGGTGTCCACGGGGACAGCCGCTATGAGAGCGAGGCTCAGACAGAGACCTCCCAGCGGGTAGATACCGGCTATGTCGCGGCGGGAGTGGGGGATTACGACTCGGCGGACACGCCCATTCTGATGAAAAAAAATAAAGACGACAACACTGTCACATTTCTGAACCTGGAGATCGGAAGACAGTATACGCTGTCTATGGACGGGACGACGCGGCTTTACAATAAATATGGGGAGAGCATTTCCCTGGATCAGCTTGCGGTGGGGGATATCGTGGACATTACCTTTTACAAGGATACCCGTCACCTGACGTCCATGCGGCTGTCCGAGCGGGCATGGGCCAGAGAGGATGTGGAGCAGTACAACATCAACTTTGCGAAGGGTGAGGTCACCATCGGAAGCGACGTGTACAACTTAAGTCGGGACACGCAGTATTTGTCAGAGGGCAGGATCATAGAACAGATGGATCTGAACGAGGCGGATGTTTTGAGCTTTCATGGGATCGAGAATACGGTTTTAAGCGTCACCGTGGAAAAGGGGCACGGATATCTGCGCCTGGCAAACGATGAAAACTTTGTGGGAGGCTGGATCGAGGTCGGTCAATCCGTGATCCGGCGCATCACGGAGGGAATGTTATTGACGGTGCCGGAGGGCAGCTATCAGGTCAATATCAGCAACAACGGCAGCAGCGGCGTAAAGAGGGTAATGATCAACCGCAATCAGGAGACCACGCTGGACATCGGGGATCTGGAGGTGGCAAAGCCCCAGACGGGCATGGTGCTCTTTTCCCTGGATCCGGCGGATCTGGAGCTGTACATTGACGGGGAGCAGGTGGACGCTTCCCAGCCGGTGAGTCTGGAGTACGGGATCCACCAGATGATCGCCCGCGCGGACGGGTATCAGTCCGTCACGCAGTATCTGAGGGTGGGGCAGGAGTCCGCAGGGATCAACATTGTGCTGGATCCCGCCAGGGAAGGGACGGAGGAGACGTCCTCGTCGGGCAGCACCGGCAGCGAACCCTCCACCACGGTAGATACCACCGCCAGCTACTATCGGGTCTATGTGGACGCGCCGGAGGAGGCCGAGCTCTACCTGGACGGCATCTATGTGGGCATCACCCCCTGTAACTTCCGCAAAACTGCCGGCACTCATATCATCACGCTGCGAAAGACCGGCTATGAGACCAGAAGCTACACGATCCAGGTGGACAGCGAGGACAAGGATATCACCTTTTCCTTTGCGGATCTGGCGGAGCAAGCCGGCTCCACCCAGAGCGATGAGACATTGACGGGAAGCGCAAACAGCGGTCAGACGGAGGAGACAGAGGAGGAATGACGCACATGGAACAGAATACGGAGAGCACAGGGCGCTTAACGGGCGGCCACCGATACGGCTATGAGGATTTTCTTCACATTATAGAAACCTTGCGGGGCGAAAACGGATGCCCCTGGGACAGGGAGCAGACGCATATGACTCTGCGGCCCTGTATGATGGAGGAGGCGGCGGAGGTGATGGCGGGGATCCGCACCTACGACGCCACCGGAGATTACGGGAATCTGAGGGAGGAGCTGGGGGATGTGCTCCTCCAGGTGGTTATGCACGCCCAGATCGCCAAGGAGGAAGGGATCTTCACCATGGAGGATGTGGTGGACGAGGTGGCGGAAAAGATGGTGCGCCGTCATCCCCACGTGTTTGGTGAGGCGCATGTGAACGGCTCCGACCAGGTCCTGGAAAACTGGGAGGAGATCAAGAAAAAGGAAAAGCAGGGAACGAGAGAGGCGGCAGCCCCTCTTCGGGAAATCCCAAGCGAGCTTCCCGCCCTGGCCCGAGCGGCCAAGGTCCTGAAGAAGGCGGACAAGCACTACGAGCCCGGGGAGAGCTACGAAACCTCCGTGAGGGAGCTTCAGACCGCGGCCCAAAGGCTGTCAAAGCTTGCGCCAGAGTCCTATGATCCCCGGATCACGGAGGCGGTGGGGGATATGCTGATGGCATTGTCCAATATCTCCCGCATCTGTAAGCTGTCGCCGGAGCAAATCCTGACGGATCGGGTGGAAGATGTGATAAATCGGTATGAGAAACGTGTATAAATGAACAACGGGGTAAAATTTGCCGTAAATATAGGAAAAATGCCTTGACAAAAGACGAAAAACCAGATATATATATGTATAGACGTTTCAGTAGAAGCATCTAAAGCACCATACAATATTAGAAAGCTCATTACAGGAGGAGTTAAAAATGAACAAGACTGAATTAGTTGCAGCAATCGCAGATGAGGCTGCTATTTCCAAGAAGGATGCAGAGAAGGCTTTAAAGGCATTTACCGATGTCGTTACCGCAGAGCTCAAGAAGGGCGGCAAGGTTCAGCTCGTTGGCTTCGGCACCTTCGAGGTTACCGCAAGAGCTGCAAGAGAGGGCAGAAATCCTCAGACCGGCAAGACCATGAAGATCGCTGCTTCCAAGGCTCCTAAGTTTAAGCCCGGCAAGGCTTTCAAGGACGCTCTGAACTAATCGTTCGGACTGCCTGAGTCAAGACAACACAAAGCGCATCTGCCCATGTTTGCATCGGCAGGTGCGTTTTTCTATGGAGGGTACGGAAACTATGAGATTGGACAAATATTTAAAGGTCTCCAGGCTGATCAAACGCCGCACCGTGGCAAACGAGGCGTGCGACAGCGGGCGTGTTCTGATCAACGACAAGCCGGCAAAGGCTTCCGCCAATGTGAAGGCGGGAGATATCATCACGATATCCTTTGGCAACAAGGAGGTTCGGGTGGAGGTATTGGACGTGCAGGAGACGGTGAAAAAGGAGGAGGCAAAAGAGCTGTTTCGGTATTTGTAGGTATTTTGCGAGGCTCCCGCTAATATACTTTATAAGAGACATATTTCGATAGTGCTTCGGGAGGGCTTATGGAGGATTTGAACGGGAGTGCCCGTCTGCATAAGGTCACAATGACCAACAGAAAGACCTGCACCATCAACGGCGTAAACGATGTGCTTTCCTTTGATGTGCATGAGATCCTGCTGGAAACCGAGCAGGGAATGTTGATGATCAAGGGAGACGACCTGCATGTAAACCGGCTTACGCTGGATAAGGGAGAGGTGGATGTGGACGGCAAAATCGACAGCTTCACCTACTCCGACGTGGCGGGCGGCGGCCAGAAAGCGGAATCCTTGCTTGCTAAGCTGTTCCGGTAAAGGGAGCGGCCTATGGCAAATGAGAACGCGTTTCTTCTGTATGCCCTGGTGATGGGCATTTTTGTTACCTTTGTGTATGATATTCTTCGGATCATGAGGCGGGTGTTTCCCCATGGGAGCGTCCTGACCGCCCTGGAGGATCTGGGATTTTGGGTATATTGTGCGGCGGAGGTCTTTCTTCTGATGTACCGGATGAGCGACGGTATGCTCCGGTGGTTTGCCGTGCTGGGCGCCATGGTGGGGATCATCGTATACAAGAAGCTGGTGAGCTCCTGGTTTGTGAAGTATACGGCCCTCCTTCTGGGAAAGGCCCTGGAGATCGTGCGGCGCGTCCTGGGGGTTTTTTTTGCGCCGGTCCGCTTTGTTCTGCACAGGATCGGACAGACGGCGCAGAGAGCCAAGAAGCAGGCGGCGCGTCATCGGCATAAAGTGAAAAAAGTTTTTAAAAAGAAGTTGACGTTTCTGCTAAAAGTGCTTAAAATGACTATGTAGGGGTTCGTCTGTAATTTATGTATTGGGAGAAAAATATGGCGAGAAACAGGGTTGCTTACCGCAAGAGACACCAGAACCGCTTCAGCATGTTCCTTGTGACGCTGATCGTGGTCATGATCATGGTGATCGTTATGGTAAAGAGCATCGAATTACAGCATAAGATCGACAGCTACGCCGCCCGGGAGGAAGTCCTGAACGAGCAGATCGCGGCGGAGCAGGCGCGGGCGGAGGAGATCGAGGAGTACCGCAAGTACACACAGACCAAGGGCTATGTGGAGGAGGTCGCCAAGGATAAGCTGGGCCTTATGTACGAGGGTGAGATCTTATTTAAGGAAGATTAGACAGGAGCTGAAGAACACATCTTTGGCTCCTGTGTTTTTTTGTCGCAAAAAATGAAGGTGTTTGCTCCCGATTTTGACAAAAAAAAGAAGGGTCTGAACCTATAATCGAGTTTGCCGTCCAGAGGGCGGCACTGGGAAAGAAAGGTGGAGCGGATCATGGAACTAGGGATAGACCAAAAGCAGAGGCAGAGCAGGGAGCGGACGGCCCATGTGCCGGAGCTCTGCAGACAGCGGTTGTTGGGATATGCGGAGAGCTTTCGGGAGCTGTCCAAAAGCTTTGACGGTGATTTTACCGGCGACGGGCTGGACAGGCAGGAGGTCCTCGAGGAGCGCAGGCAGTGGGAGAACCGCCAGATGATGAGCAGGGGCTTAAGCGCCGTGGCGCAGATCATGAAGCAGGTGGCGGAGGAGGTCGTGCGCTATGAGCCCTTTCCCGAGAAGAAGCGGAAGGCCATCGCCGGAGCGATGCGGGCGGAGGGGATTTACATAGACGATCTCTGTTACCTGCCGGGGGAGAACGGCAGAAGGACGGTGGGCATGACCATGTACACGGACAGAAAAGGCGGGCAGTCCGCGGAGGAGGCGGCGGACATGCTCTCCGTGCTTCTGCACAGGCCGGTGCAGCTGTCCGTGACGAGCCCTTACCGGATCGACCGAACCAGCAGAAGCTTTGTGTTTGTGGAGGAGGCGGCGTATATTGCGCTGACCGGATTCGCCAGGGCGGTGAAGGAGGACGAGCTGCTCTCGGGGGACCACTACTCGCTGATCGAGTCGGAGAAGGGCCGGATGACGGTGCTTCTCTCCGACGGGACGGGATCCGGAGAGCGCGCCAGCGCCGACAGCGAGAGGGTCTTGGATCTGATGGAAAAGATGCTGGAGGCCGGCTATCCCCTGGAGGCGGCGGTGGGAATGGTGAACACGGCGTTTTTTGCCAGGGGGGAGGAGTGCGGTCATCCCACGCTGGATATCTGCGATTTGGATCTGTACCAGGGAAGCTGCGACTTCTGCAAGGTGGGCGGCGTCACATCCTTTGTCAAGCGGGGCGCCCTGGTGGAGCAGGTGGCGGTGGAAAATCTGCCGTTGGGGATCTTTCAGAGGGTGGAAACGGACAGGATCCATAGGGAGCTTCACAACGGCGATTATATTATTATGATGACGGACGGCGTGCTGGACGCACTGGGGGAGGAGGGCTACGAGGAGGCTATGGCGAAAGCCATCGGGGATCTGAGGGAGCAAAATCCCGGTGAGATCGCGGAGCGGCTGCTGGAGCAGGCGCTCTGTGCAGGCGGCGGCCGCGTTTCGGACGATATGACGATCCTGGTGATCGGATTGTGGGAGAACAGCAGCCTTTATTGACTTTTGCAGCCTTTTGGGATAAAGTAATCCTTATGAGCAGTGCAAGAGCAATCGAGGAAAAAGTGTTCTCCTACCTGGGAGAGCATCACATGGTGCAGGAGGGCGACCGCGTTATCGCGGGAGTTTCGGGAGGGGCAGACTCCGTTTGCCTCTTATTTGTGTTGCTGGAATATAGGAAAAGGGTGTCTTTTTCGCTGGCGGCGGCGCATGTAAACCACGGTCTCCGCGCGGAAGCCGGAGAGGACGCCCGCTATGTGGAGGAGCTCTGCGGGAGGGAAGGGATTCCCTTTTATTATATAGAAGAAAACGTGTCCGCCCGAGCGCGGGAATGGGGCTGTTCGGAGGAGGAGGCGGGCAGGCGCGTCCGCTACGAGGCGTTTGAGCGGGCGGCCCAGGAGTTTGGCGCAAACCGCATCGCAGTGGCCCACAGCCAGAACGATAATGCGGAAACCATGTTGTTTCATCTGTTTCGGGGGAGCGGGATTCGGGGGTTAGGCGGCATCCGTCCGGTAAGGGGCCGTGTCATCCGCCCCGTTTTGTGCCTGCAGCGTGGGGAGATCGAGGAATACCTGTCTCTGCGCGGCATTTCCTTTTGTCGGGATGCCACCAACGAAAAAGATGCCTATACCAGGAACCGCATCCGCCATCATATCCTGCCCTACGCGGAAAAGGAGATTGCCTCCGGCTGTGTGGGCCATATGGCGCAGACCGCGCAGCTTCTGCGGGAGACGGAGGACTATCTGGAGGAGCGGGCCAGGGAGGCGCTGCAGATCTGCGCGGAGGGCGCCCCGCCCCGTTTTTGCATTGGCGTGGAGGCGTTTCGGCGGCAGCATACCGCCCTGCAGAAAAGGATGCTTTTCTCTCTGGCGGTGTCGTTGAGCCCCGGGCAGAGGGATATCGCGCAGACGCATGTGAGGGAGCTTCTGACGCTCTTTGAGGCGGAGGGGAACCGCACCGTCTGCCTTCCCTTTGGAATACGGGGAAGGAGGGAGTATGACCGAGTGATCCTGGAGCGGGATCTGGGCGGCCGCAGGGAATGGCCGCCGGTGAGCCTGGACATTGGGGAGCACGTTTTTTCCGAGGGTGGGACCGTCCGTCAGGAGGGCTGTTTCGGGGAGCTTCGCATAAGCCTTTTGTCCGGTTTTGACAAAAATCTACAGAATATTCCGCAAAATGAGTGTACGAAATGGTTTGATTATGATAAAATAAAAAAATCGTTGGTGATCCGCACGAGACAGACCGGCGACTACTTAACGATCGCCGACGGCAGCGGCAGAGAGGCGCATCAGTCCCTGAAGGACTATATGATCCTGCGCAAGATCCCGAGGCAGGAGCGGGATGGCCTTTTGCTTCTGGCGGAGGGCTCTCACGTCGTATGGCTGTTTGGACACCGGATCAGTGAACATTACAAAATAAGTGAGAATACAAAACGTATTTTACAGGTACAATTATTAAGAAGCGGCGAAACGGAGGATAAAAATGGCAGAACATGTGAGGGTGCTGTTGTCGGAGAAAGAGGTGGACCGACGGATCCAGGAGATCGGTGACCAGATCAGCAGGGACTACGCCGGAAGGCAGGTCCATTTGGTCTGTGTGCTGAAGGGCGGGAGCTTTTTTATGTGCGAGCTGGCAAAAAGGATCACCGTGCCGGTGTCCCTGGACTTTATGTCGGTGTCCAGCTACGGCAGAGATACCAAGTCCAGCGGCGTGGTCAAGATCGTAAAGGATCTGGACGATTCCCTGATGAACAAGGACGTCATAGTGGTGGAGGACATCGTGGACAGCGGCAGGACCCTGAGCTATCTGCTGGAGATGCTGGGAGACAGGGGGCCGAACTCGCTGAGGCTGTGTACTCTGCTCGACAAGCCGGATCGAAGGGTTGTGGACGTAAAGGTGGACTACACGGGGTTTGAGATACCGGATGAATTTGTGGTGGGCTATGGGCTGGACTATGACCAAAGATATCGCAACCTTCCCTATATTGGGGTGGTAGAGTTTGACTAAGAGGCAGGAGGCTGTATTTTGAAGCAGAACGGAAGAAGTTACAATTCATATTTGGTGTTGATCATTCTTTTGGCGGGACTTATCTTTGTCCTGACACAGATCAAGAGCTACACGGAGTCCTATTCCCAGACGGAGCTTCTGCGGGATATGGAGCGGAACAATATCGAGGAAATGTATATTGTGCCCAACCAGGAGGCCCCCACGGGCTATCTGGAGGTCACGTTGAAAAACGGCGACGACAAGAAGCTCTACGCCACCGATATTTCCCAGCTGGAGAAGCTGGTGCGGGATCACGGCTATGACCCTTCGGTGGAGGACGTCAAGAGAGAGAGCTGGTTTCTCACCACGCTGGTGCCCATCCTTATCATTGTGGCGGCGGCGGGATTCCTTTTTATGCTGTTTAACGCCCAGCAGATAGGGAACGGGGCCAACAGCCGCATGATGAATTTCGGCAAGAGCCGGGCGAAGGTGTCCATGGGCGATAAGAAGGTCACCTTTCACGAGGTGGCGGGCCTCAAGGAGGAGAAGGAGGATCTGCAGGAGATCGTGGAATTTTTGAAGGAGCCCGGCAAGTTTACGCAGGTGGGCGCAAGGATCCCCAAGGGCGTGCTCCTGGAGGGCTACCCCGGCACCGGTAAGACCCTGCTCGCCAGAGCTGTGGCGGGGGAGGCGCAGGTTCCCTTCTTCAGCATCTCCGGCTCTGACTTTGTGGAGATGTTCGTGGGTGTGGGCGCGTCCCGTGTGAGAGATCTTTTTGAGGAGGCAAAGAAAAGCGCCCCCTGTATCGTTTTTATCGATGAGATCGACGCGGTGGCAAGGAGACGAGGCACCGGAATGGGCGGCGGACACGACGAGAGAGAGCAGACGCTGAATCAGCTTCTGGTGGAGATGGACGGATTCGGGGTCAACGAGGGCATCATCGTCATGGCGGCCACCAACCGTGTGGATATTTTGGATCCCGCGATCCTCCGGCCCGGGCGCTTTGACCGGAAGGTGACCGTGAGCACGCCGGATGTGGGCGGACGCGAGGAGATCCTGAAGGTACATGCCAGAAACAAGCCTATGGCGGAGGATGTGGACCTGAAGCAGGTGGCGCAGACCACGGCCGGATTTACCGGCGCAGACCTGGAAAACCTGCTGAACGAGGCGGCCATCGGCGCGGCTAGAGAGAAGCGGACATACATCACACAGCCGGATATCCAAAAGGCGTTTGTAAAGGTGGGCATCGGGGCGGAGAAAAAAAGCCGTGTCATCTCCGACAAGGAGAAGCGCATAACCGCCTACCATGAGGCGGGTCATGCGATCCTGTTCCATGTGCTGCCGGATGTGGGGCCTGTATACACGGTTTCTATCATCCCCACCGGAACGGGGGCGGCGGGGTACACCATGCCGCTGCCGGAGAAGGATGAAATGTTTATGACAAAGGGCAGGATGCTGCAGGAGATCATGGTGTCTTTGGGCGGCCGTATCGCGGAGGATCTGATTTTCCATGAGATCACCACCGGCGCTTCCAGCGATATCAAGAAGGCGACCAAGGTGGCGCGCCGCATGGTGACGCGCTATGGTATGTCGGAGAACATCGGCGTTATCTGTTACGACGACGACGATGAGGAAGTGTTTATCGGAAGGGATCTGGCGCACGCAAAGGCTCACAGCGAAGCGGTTTCCGGCGAGATCGACCGAGAGGTGAAGGGCATTATCGACGAATGTTATGCCAAGGCGAAGGCGATCATTCAGGAGCACCAGAAGGTTCTGCACGCCTGTGCGGAGCTTCTGCTGCAAAAGGAAAAGATCACCCGAGAGGAATTTGAGGCTCTTTTTGCGAAACCGGAGACCGGCGCGCTCGATATGGGCTAGCAGTTTATACAAAAAAACACGATCGATTTTGTAATATTTGTGAAAAATGAGCGTAGTCAAACAGGGGGCCATATGATACTATAATAGGCGTAACCCCCAATACATTATATAGTTTTTGCTATACCCCATAAGAAAGAATACCTTCTCTAAAAAGGACAGCCCTTGCGACTGTCCTTTTTACTGTCCTTTTCCGAAAGAATTGATTTTTTTGCCGGAAACTATTGAGCAAATTCCTTTTATTGAGTAAAATAGTAGAGTGGAGTTTTATTATAGGGATAAATGATACTGTGAAAGGTGTAGATTTATGGATTATAATACGCTTCGTCGGATAGAATACAATCGGCAGTATATGGCAACGATGCGGCCGGTATTCAACAAGAGAGGTTTGTTCACAGACACCACCGCGGAATATGTGACCCCTGAGGAGCCGTCTCCCTATGACCAGGTGACGATCCGGTTCCGCACTGCCAAAAACAACGTGGATCGTGTTTTTCTCGTTCACAAGGGCGAGCGGAATATGATGAACAAGGTGGAAAGTACAGAGGATTTTGATTTTTATGCTTTCGAGATGCAGCTCAACAACGAGAAGGCCACCTATTACTTTGAGGTGCGCACCGGCAAGATCGTGGCCTATTACGATGTGAGGGGGCTGGTACAGGAGCCCAACGAATACTACAACTTTGTGATCCTGCCCGGCTTTAAGACGCCGGACTGGGCCAAGGGCGCGGTCATGTACCAAATCTATGTGGACCGCTTCTGCAACGGCGATCCGGACAACGATGTGCTGACGGATGAATACAGTTACATAGGAGAACACGTGCATCAGGTGAAGGATTGGGACACCTATCCGGCGCAGATGGATGTGAGAGAGTTTTACGGAGGCGATCTTCAGGGCGTCCTGAACAAGCTGGACTACCTGAAGGATCTGGGAGTGGAAGTGATCTACTTTAATCCCCTGTTTGTGTCGCCCTCCAACCATAAATATGACATTCAGGACTACGACTATATCGATCCACATTTCGGCAGGATCGTGGAGGATGAGGGAGAGCTTCTGGAGGCGGATCAGAAGGAGAACCGCTACGCCGGAAGGTATATCAACCGCGTCACCAACAAGGCCAATCTGGAGGCCAGCAACCAGCTCTTTATCAAGGTAGTGGAGGAGGCCCACAAGAGAGGGATGCACGTCATTCTCGACGGCGTGTTCAACCATTGCGGCTCCTTCAACAAGTGGCTGGACAGAGAGCGCATTTACGAAAGTGTGGAAGGGTATGAGAAGGGCGCCTTTGTGGATGCCCAGAGCCCTTACCGCAGCTATTTTCATTTTCACAACGAGAGCGACTGGCCCTACAACGGCTCCTACGACGGGTGGTGGGGACACGACACGCTGCCCAAGCTGAACTATGAGGAGTCACGGGAGCTGTACAACTATGTGCTCCGGGTGGCAAAAAAGTGGGTCTCCCCACCCTACAATGCGGACGGCTGGAGGCTGGACGTTGCGGCGGATCTGGGACACAGCCAGGATTTCAATCACCGCTTCTGGCAGGATTTCCGCAAGGCGGTAAAGGAGGCCAATCCCAACGCCATCATCCTTGCGGAGCACTACGGCAACACCAGGGACTGGCTGCAGGGAAACGAGTGGGATACGGTGATGAACTATGACGCTTTTATGGAGCCGGTGACCTGGTTTTTGACCGGCATGGAGAAGCACAGCGACGATTTCCGCGAGGATCTTCTGGGCAATGCGGAAAGCTTTTGGGGCGCGATGAAGCATCACTCCGCAAGCTTTTCCATGCCGAGCTGGCAGGTGGCGATGAATGAGCTCTCCAACCATGACCACTCTCGATTTTTGACCCGCACGAACCACAAGGTGGGAAGGATCAACACGCTGGGCTCCCACGCGGCGGAGCAGGATGTGAACAAGGCGGTTTTCCGCGAGGCGGTGGTCATGCAGATGACCTGGATGGGCGCGCCCACGATCTACTACGGGGACGAGGCGGGAGTCTGCGGGTTTACCGATCCCGACAGCAGGCGCACGTACCCCTGGGGAAACGAGGACAAGGAGCTGATCGCGTTCCACAGGGACATCATTCGTCTCCGGAACGAGAATCCGGAGCTGAGGAGAGGATCCCTGAAATATGTGGACAGCGACTATAATTTCCTGGCGTACGGAAGGTTTACTAAAACGGCGCAGTGCCTTATCCTGATCAACAACAATTATTCTTCGATCGAGAAGGAGCTGACCGTCTGGGAGATCGGCACCGCGAAATATCGGGGCAGGATGGTGACGCTTCTGCAGACCTCCGAGAAGGGCTATACCCTGGAGCGCAAGGAGTACCTGATCCATGCCGGCAAGATCAAGATCAGCCTGCCGTGCACTTCCGCCACCATATTAAAATTTGAGGACGATTGACCTGTATTTTATGTACCGATCGGGTAAATTATGAATAGGATATACAAAAAAGAAATGGATATCTTTCTATGGCACAATTTACCAATCAGGCACAGCTAACGTACAACAACTCCGTCACCAACTCCAACGTGGCGGTGGGGGAGCTCCTGGAGGTGCTGTCCGCCACCAAGACGGCTGTCCGCAACGTATATGGACAGGGTGACTCGGTGACCTATATCGTCAGCATTGTAAACTCCGGAACCGTTCCCTTTACGGGAGTTACTGTCACGGACAATCTGGGGGAGTACCCGTTTAACGGGGATACGAGAGTCCCGCTGACCTATGTGGCGGACACCGTCCGGTACTACAACAACGGTGTGCTGCAGGCGGCTCCCACCGTAGCGGCAGGGCCTCCTCTGACGATCTCCAACCTGACGGTTCCCGCAGGCGGAAATGCCACCGTCATCTATGAGGCGGAGACCAACCAGTTTGCCCCTCTCGGCACAGACGGCTCCATCGTCAACCAGGTCACGGTCAGCGGCGCGGGCGTCACCGCCATCACGGCCACGGAGACCGTCACGGCGCTCCAGGAGCCGCAGCTTACGATCACGAAGTCTGTAAGCCCCGTTCCGGTCACGGAAAACGGCGTATTGACGTACACCTTCCTGATCCAGAACACGGGGAACACTCCGGCTGACGCAGGCGACCTGGCAGCTGTCACGGACACCTTCGACCCGCTTCTGTCGGGACTTTCCGTGTCCTTCAACGGGGCCTCCTGGACAGAAGGCACCAACTATAACTACAATGCCATCACCGGACTGTTCTCCACCGTTGCGGGCCAGATCACCGTTCCTGCCGCTTCCTATACGCAGGATGCGACGACCGGTAATTGGATCGTCACGCCGGGTGTCAGCACCCTGGTGGTGTCCGGAACCGTCTGACGCACAAAAATTTTCCGGCAAAAGATCACCGGCCGCGGACCTACGGGTTCGCGGCCGATTTCAGAATAATTTGGTTTCATCGGTGATGCGTCTGGCTTATAAAACCGCATTTATGTTGTCTTCAGACAAGTCATACCACTCCACATCTGCCTTTTGTTCTTGACCGTTTATCACTTCCTTAAATTCATCTTCGGAACAAGATTCATCATTTACAAAATACTGTACAGTCAATTCATTGTTTGAATCATATCCGGATTGGCTGTAAGCTTGACTGTTTACGCGATATCCGATTTCAGAAAAACTCATTTTTCCTATTCCGGAATCAGCAGCGCCGCCTGAGAACAGAAATGTGCCGTCTGTTTTTAAATCCATAAATTCCCTATACGGCAGCGTATCGCCATAGATTTCTCCGTCCCGCTCATGCAATATCTCAAAACCGTAGTCAGATATTCCGTTTATCTGGAGCCAAAGAACAACTTCCTCTTCCCCGTCGCCATCAAGATCTAAAACTGCAAATTTTACAGCACTTACCGTAACACTGTCATCAGCGGTGACAGCCCGCCTTATTTCACTGATATTTAGACCCGTACTTGACAAAGGCGGACAGATAAAATTGCTTTTTCCCAAAAGGACAGATTTGTAATTATTTTCCTCTAATGTCAATGACGGTTCTGCCGGATTTTCGACATTTCCATTTTGTGTATCATGGGATATATCTGTACTATTGTCGTCTGCTGCATCTGCCTGCGCACTGTCATTCTCTGCCTGTGTGTCAGGAGTATCATCTGTATCACCTTTTATTGCGGAACATCCGATCAACATTCCCGAGATCAAGGTAATACAAATGATACATATACAAACGAATAAACCGTTTTTCTTGGGGGATTTGGTCAGTATATTTTTGAACCGTTTTTTCATAATTTTTTTCCCTCCATAAAATTGTGTAGTTAAAAAATTCCCTTTTTTATGCTGTTTGTTAAAAGTGGAGAGCAGGGTTTCGGTATATGCTTTCCGGACAGCATAAGTGGTTTGTTGGATTACCTTTTCATCACAAGATAATTCCATATCAACAACCGCTTCTCTTTGCATAATGTAAACGAAGGGATTAAACCAATGCAAAGCATTTGCGATCACAAAAAGTAATTTAAAATAAATATCATGGCGTTTTATATGTATCAATTCATGTTTCAAAATAAAGAACAGTTCTTCCTCACTGTAATCACAATCCGGCAAAACTAACATTGGTTTCAGGAAACCAATAACCATTGGGCTTTCCACGTCCTTATATCTCAGGATTCTGATAGGGGGCCTAATCTGCAATTTTCTTGATATTTTACGGACTTGCTGTAAAATAGACCTTTCTTTTACAACCATACCTTTTTTGGCAATTCGTCCTTTATAATGCAGGAAGCTGAATATATGTGCTGACAGAAAAAGCAAGCAACCCGTCAGCCATAGATATGCGGTAATGTCTAACAAAGTAAGTTTTAAAGGTTTTAATGCGGTTTGAGGTAGTGCTTTTATAGCATTTCCATCATTGACCTCTATCGGTTTTTGTTCTATCGGCGGCATGGTTGGAGCGTCAGTTTCATTATTTGTGTCAATAGGAACCGTAATCTCTGTTGGAACATCAATGACCATCTGTGGAAATGGAATGTCTATATTAAAGGGTATAATCAAGCGAACGGCAATAACTACCCATATAAGATATTTCCACTTTATGGCATACCTTTTATTCAAGAATGGGGCAAAAATGAGCAGAGAAATGATAATAAGGCTTGTTGATATGGAAATAGCAATTACATTTAAAAATATATTGGTTATCATTTTTCCTCCAAATCATCTAAAAATTTTCTCAATTCGTCCATATCAGAATCTTTTATCGCCTTATTGCTGTAAAGGGTAGCAACCATATTCTGTATGGAATTATTATATAGTTTCTCTAAAAAGCTTTTGCTTTCTTTTGTCTTAAAATCATTCTCTGAAATAATGGAGGAATACAAATTGTTTCCGGTGGTACGGTCACAACGGAGGAATCCTTTGTCAACTAAACGTGATAACGAAGTCATAAGAGTGGAAAGCTGCCACTTTCTCCGTTCCTGTAATTCTTTTAAGATGAAGCTGGAAGTAACAGGACGGTCTGCTTTCCATATTACCTGCATGATTTCCAATTCCGCTTCCCCTAACTTTTTCATAAGCTTGTCCATTTATCAGAGCCCCTTTTTATACGTTTGTATAAGTGATTATACGATTGTATAAAACATTTGTCAATAGTTGTTCTGTTCCTCCTTGATCTTGTATGGCGCAGGGGTAAGGATGCGGATGCTCTTTTCCCTTTTTTCATATGGCGGTTGAAATTCGTCTGTCATGTGGCCAGACTCGTTGTGTACGGTTTGTACAAAGGCGGGTTCTGTGGTACAATAGGCTGTGAAAGGAAGCGCTGGGATGACGGAAGCAGGATTTCGGTATGAAAAATACAGCGGTCAGGAGAGAGAGGTGTGTCTGCCGGAGCAGGTGGACGGAAGGCCGCTTTCTGTGATCGGCATGAAAGCGTTTCTCAGTTGTAAGAGCGTGGAGCGGCTGACGCTTCCGAAAACGCTGGAGCGGGTGGAGGACTGGGGATTTGCCCATATGAAAAATCTTCGGGAGATCGTGATGCCCGCAAAGGAGCTCTCCTTGGGAAAACGGATCTTTATGGGCTGCGAAAAACTGAGGCGGGTGACGCTTAGCGGCGTGCCCGAGGGCGCGGTCTATGAGGGGATCCCCTATTTTTTGGCCACCGCGCTGAGCCTGTTTGAGGAGGAGACGCTGCAGAGCCTGCGGACAACGGGGCTGTTGGATCTTGAGGGAACGGAGCAATATCCCGACGATATTCTGCATAACCTCTCTATAGCGGGAGACAGGGAAGGGCAGTGGAAGTGGCTTTTTGTTTACGACAAGGCGCTGGAAGCCTATCTGCGCAGAGGGGACGAGGAGGGCTTTGTGCCGGCGTTTATCGGCTGGTTTGACGTGGAGGATGTGGACGATCAGAAGCAAGGCTATGTCCGAGGGGTGTGGGAGAACAAGCTGCGGCTGGTATTTCAAAGGCTTTTGTACCCCGAGGCGCTGGCGGAGGAGACGGTGGATTTCTTTTACGGTTATCTGCGTGAGAAGACGCCATTTCTCATGGAACGGTGCGTGGAGTGGGAGGACTTTCGCTCGGATATCCGCTTCTGCCGGATCTGGAAGGCCTCCGGAGGCCTGACGCCAAAACGCGCGGGTGAGCTGTTGGACAAAGTGCCGGACGAGCCGGAGCTCAGAGGCTTTCTGCTGGAGAGTATGCTGGAGGAATCCGGCGCCGGAAGGACAAATTATTTTGCAAAGCTGGAGCTATAAACCGATAGAAGGAGGGAATGAGCCGTGTCAGAACCGAAAAAAGAACTGCAGCCGCAAGCCGGCGGAACCGAGGCGGACGAGCGGGATGTGGACGCCCTGATCCGTCTGCTGGATCAGTACAATGAGGCAGGCGGCAGCCGGATGAAGATCAACGTGGTAGAGGGAGACGGGCAGGTGGTGGAGAGACAGTACCATCACGGCCGCTGTGATATCGGAAGTCCCTGGGCGACGGGGCAGACTTTTGACGTGCTGGAGTGACGGGGTATTTTGCAGGACGTCAAAAATGCGGGCAACACAAAGAATAAAAGGACCGGTGGTGGATCGATGAGCAGACGGGAAATAGAGGAGATGGAGCAGATCGAGAAGGGTCTGGAAGCCTTTTTACAGCAGGAAATGCGGGGGATGGATACCGCCCGAGAGAGCGGGAGAAGCCCCCAGCTTTTTGATATGCGCAGGCAGCAGGAGGAGAGCGGGGATTTTGAGGAGGAGCCGGAAGACTTACCGGACTTTTCGGACGATATGGAGGATATAGAGGATACGGACGAAGAGTGGGAAGAGGAGACCGATATGCGAAAGGACGACTATATAGAGGATTGGGACAGCCCGCCCAGAAGAAGCTCGGGAAGCCGTAAAAGCGGAGCAGGCCGGAGCAGTGGCGGAAACCGAAGCAATGCGGGAAATCGGAAAAGTACCGGAGCAGGCCAGAGCAGTGGCGGAAACCGAAGCAATGCAGGAAATCGGAAAAATACCGGAACAGGCCAGGGCAGCAGCGGAAACCGGAGCAATGCGGGAAATCGGAAAAGTGCCGGAGCGGGCCGGAGCAGTGGCGGAAGCCGGAGCAACGCGGGAAATCGGAAAAATACCGGAGCAGGCCAGGGTAACGGTGGAAGAAGGGACGGCGCAGAGCGTCCCCAGAGGCAGAGCGCGCGGGGGGAGCAAAGGCGCAGGAAGAAAAAGCCCTTCCGCCGTTTGAAGCGCTTTTTGGTGACGCTTCTGGTCATTGCTGCGGCAGGCGCGGCGGGGTTGTATTTTCTGGTGGGCAGCGTGTACGGCAAAATGACTTTTCACGAGATCGCCGGCGTGGCAAAGGAGCCCCTTCGGGAGGACGGTGTCATCAACATTCTGCTGATCGGGAACGACTCCCGGGAAAACGGGGAGGACGGACGCTCGGATGCTATGATCCTTCTCTCCATCAGCAGCCGGACAAAACAAATTTACATGACCTCCCTGCTGCGCGATATGTACGTGGAAATCCCGGGACATGACGGGAACCGTCTCAACGCCGCTTATTCCTACGGCGGGGCGGAGCTTTTGATGGAGACCATCGAGCAGAATCTGGACATAGAGGTCAACCGCTATGTGCTGGTGAATTTTGAAGCGTTTGCCAATCTGGTGGACGCGGTGGGAGGCGTGGATCTGGAGCTTACCACGGAGGAGATCGAGTATGTAAACGGGTATCTGGTGGAGTACAATATGCTCACCGACCGTCCGCAGGGTACGGACAATATGGACACCTCTGTCAGCGGCATGGTGCACTTAAACGGCCCGCAGGCATTGGCCTATACCAGAAACCGTTACCTGGGCACGGACTTTGGAAGGACGGAGCGGCAGCGAAAGGTGCTGAGCGCGGTGATCAAAAAGCTGCCCCTGGCCCTGGTGGCCAATCCCGGGAAGCTGTTCGACGGGCTCCTTCCGAATCTGACCACCAACCTGACGCAGTGGGAGTGTTATCTGTTAAGTTTTCAGGCGGGAAAGCTGCTGACCTATGATATTGTACAGAACAGTATTCCCGTCGAGGGGAGCTATCACGACGCCACTATCCGCGGCATGTCCGTGCTGGAGGTGGATTTTGAGGAGAACAAGGAATTTTTGCAGGAAAATATCTATGGTCAAGGCAGATAAACTGTGATAAGATGAAAAAAAGGACAAAAAACTGCTTTGCTTTGTGAGGTGGGAAAATGGCGAGTTGGCCGGAAAAGTTGAGACAACCTCTGTTTTGTGCCGTCTGCTGCTGTGCGGCTGCCCTGTTTACGGCCTGCGGCAGGAATGAGCCGTCGGTAGCGCCCGCAATGGATTACAGGGATCTGATGCAGCCCGTGGAACAGGAGACGACCGCGCCGGAAACCGCTGTCCCTGAGACCGCTGTTTTGGCGGAGGCGGAAGCTGCCGCCGTGCCGGAGACGGAGGAAAATGACAATACTGTCACAATCACGATCTCGGCGGCCGGAGACGTCACCATGGGCAATTACGAGGGACAGGAATACGCTTACTCCTTTCGTCAGACGGCGGAGCAGATAGAGGATGAGGGATATTTCTTCAGCAACGTCAGCGATATCTTTTCCGCCGACGACATGACGATTGTAAATCTGGAGGGCGTTCTGACGAACTCCGAGGAAAGGAAGGAAGGGCAGACCTACTGCATCAAGGGGGATCCCTCCTACGTGACTTTTCTGACCCACGGAGATATCGAGACCGTCAGCATGGCTAACAATCATCGCCTGGATTTTGGCGAGAGCGGCAGCAGGGAGACGGTGGATGCGCTGGAGCGGGAGGGCATCACCTACGCCTACGACGATATCGTGGGGATCTACGAGACCAAGGGAATCCGGATCGGCTATGTCTCTGTGAGATACTGGGGAGAGGGAATGGAGCAGACCATGAAGAACGGGATCGAAAAGCTTAAGGAGGAGGGCGTCGACCTGATTTTGGCCTGCTGCCACTGGGGCATCGAGAGGAACTTCTATCCGGAGGAGTACCAGCGAAGCTTTGGACAAAAGTGTATCGACTGGGGCGCGGATCTGGTCATCGGCCATCATCCCCATGTGCTTCAGGGGATCGAGGAATACCAGGGGCGCTTCATCGTGTACAGCCTGGCAAATTTCTGTTTTGGGGCGAACCGCAATCCCAGCGATAAGGATACGATGATCTTTCAACAGACCTTTACCTTTGTGGACGGTGTGAAACAGGAGGATGCCGATATTCGGGTGATCCCCTGCTCCGTCAGCTCGGTTCCGGACCGGAACGACTACAGGCCCACGCCTGCGTCCGGCAGCGAGGCACAGAGGATATTGAACCGCATCAATGAATACAGCAGGGACTTTGGGGTACAGCTGGATGAAAACGGCTATCTGAAAACGGGGGAATGATTATGCGAAGTATTTGTATCGCGGATGAGGACGTGAGACGTCTGGAAGCCTTGGAGAAGCAGTTGAGAAATCATTATCGGGTGATCCCGTTTCATTTCGGCGCGGATCTGACAAGCTATTTAAGCGGCGGGGAGGAGCCGGATCTGATCCTGCTCGGCTATACGCTTGCGGATCAGAGCGGCGTGGAGCTTTTGCGCAGACTGCGGCAGCAGGAGCACACGCGGGAAATCCCTGTGATCATGCTGATCGACGGAAGGGTCCCCTCTGTGGAGGTGGAGTGTATGGAGGCGGGCGCGGAGGATATCCTGCAGGAGCCCCTGAATTTTCGGATCGCGTTCTCCCGCATCGATCGGGTGCTGGAAAACCATGCCCTACGGCAGGAGCTGCAGGAGGCGATGAAGGATCCGCTCACCGGCATCAACAATCGAAGCTACGCGGAGAAGCAGATCACCGCCTGCCTGTCAGAGTGCAGGACCGGCGCGTATCTCATGATCGATCTGGACAACTTTAAGCACGTGAACGACGCTTTCGGGCACACGGCGGGAGACGAGGCGCTGAAGCTTGTGGCAAACATACTGCTCCAGGCGGTGAAAAATGACGGGATCGTCTGCCGGATGGGCGGGGATGAATTTGCGATTTTCTTCTACTGGATGAGCGATCGGTCGCAGCTCGCCAGGGCAGCCGTGGACATTTTAAATGAGTACAACCTTGCGGCGGTGAAAAACGACAGCATGACGGGAACCTCTCTCTCCATAGGGATCGCCATTGCCGGAAAGGACGGCAATAGCTATGAGGAGCTGTACAATGCCGCGGACAAGGCGTTGTATTTCTCCAAGAGAAACGGTAAGAACAGCTATTATTTTTACAGCAGAGGCGTAAACCTCAATCAGGAGGACGATCACGAGGCCGTGGTGGATATCCACCAGTTAGAGAGGCTTATTCAGGACCGGAAGAATTTTGCGGGCTCCTATCAGGTGGATTACAAGGAGTTTCAGCGCATTTACAACTTTATTGAGCGCTGCGTGGAGCGCACCCACCAGAAGGCGCAGCTCATGCTGGTGTCTCTGAAGGGCAATCATCCGGACGGGGATTCCCAGGAGCTCCTGGAACAGGAGATCCAAAATCTGGAGGATGCCATCGTACATTCTCTGCGGCGCAACGATGTGAGCACCCGTTACAGCAACCGGCAGATCCTGGTGGTGCTCATCGACATCGACGAGGACAATACGAACATCGTCCGGAAAAGGATCTGTGAGAATTATGCGGCGCTGCAAAAGTGTGACTGCTATTACGCGGCGTTCGAGCAGATGCCGATCGAAGCGATCGCCCAGGGGTGAGAGATCACCCCTGACAGAAGGAGGATTGTGCAAAATTGACAAAAACGGAATGAAAAATTCGGCGCGACAAAGCGGTCTGACGAAGGATTTTCCCGACGATTTCCGTTGCCTTCGTCAAAATTATGTGTTAAAATTTCTGTAATAGTTTCGGATAAGGCATTTTCTCTATGCCAAACGAAAAGTCCAGCGGAGGGCTTTTTATTTTTCTCTAAAAAAATGAAAGGGAATTGCCAAAACAAAAATCTGCGCAGAAAGGAGAAGAAAATGCACAGTAAAGGGAGAAGGATGCGAAAGAAAGCCGCAAGAGCGGCGTTGACGGCAGCGCTCGTGTTGGGAATGGTCGCTATGGACCTGCCGCTTGGAGCCGGATTTGCGGTGCAGGCGGAGGAAGCGGAGCAGGAAGCCTCACAGACAACACACTCGGGGGAAATCTCTGAAATCTCAAACGATGAGGGGAATCCCGATGCGGGGGGGCAGGACGGGGAAATCCTGCCGATATCGGTGTTGGAAGACGGTTCGCTTCAGGCGATGGAAGTGGGAGGCACTTTTACATATGATTTTAAAACTACGCAAAAGATATTCGGCAAGGACAAGGACGCGGTGGGGAAAAATGAAGCGGTCTACTCGGAGAACGGGTACGTGAAGCTGGAAAGCTCACAGACCTTGAGCCTGAATGGGGATCATGGGTTAATGTTGACTGACGGGGGATCCACCGTCTTTTCCATGCTTGTTCCGGCAAATTCACAGGGGCAGTTCGCTTTTCCCATCTGTAAGTATAACGGAAGCTACACTGCCACCCTGTCCGTTGACGGTGCTCCCCAGGGAGATTCTGTCTCTTTGCAGGGAGGTGGTTCCGACTGTACCAAACAGACAGTGTTTCAATACCGCAATGCGGGCGCGGATCCCGTCACGATGACAATCACCATAGAACGTGTAAGCGGACAGTGCTATATCCATAATATCAATTATTCCGTTTCGGAAATACCGCAGGAGGTGACGGTGTCCGGAAACGTGGGAACCCAGGTTGCGGGGGACGATCTGGTGTTTACGAATAAGAGCGGCGTCGCATCCCGATGCACGATAGAGCCGGATGGAACCTATCAGATCGAGCTGTCCATTGGCAGCACCTATACCGTTACCCTGGAGAATGATACCAACGGATGGAAGCTGGTAGATGCGTCTCTGGATCTGACGAGCGCCTCTGCGGGAGGATCTGTCACACAGGACTTTTCCTCTGCGCTGGCGTGCTGGAATACGGCGAAAAGCTTTGAAGTTACCATTGGAGGCACCACCTTTACGGTGAAGCCCGGCGCAACAGAGGCGGATGATTTTACGGTGGAGGCTGCCGGAGGGAAAGGATTTGTAGAGTTTGCGACTCCTGAGACAGCCCTGATCTGGGCAGATCTGCAGGGCGGCGGAAACGGTGCGCTGTCTGCCGACAAGGTCAGCTCGGGAGACAATGTCACTACTGACATAAACGGGAACACCCTGACGGTGACCTACAAGGATGGGGAGACTCTGCCCGCGTCCTACACGCTGCAGGTAAAGGATAACAGCGCTACCGGAACCCCCTATGCCACAGGGGAGACGCTGACCTACCGCTTTACGGACGGAAGTGTGATCTCTACGCTGTATACCGGAGAGAGTCATTATTACCTGACGGGTGGAAATTCGGTGACCTCTGCCGATAAGCTGGTGACGCTGACCGGCAACACCAAAATATACTTTAACGGGACTACACACGGTATTGTGCTTGGAAATGGCGACACGATCCAGATCAAGGTGGCCGGAAACGCGCAGATTACCTTTGAAGGCTGTGCCTATGGAAACGGCTCCACCATCACGGCGTCCAGCAGTACCGGAAGCATCGACACGGAGCCCCAAAATTTTGTGTTTGGAGAGGGAAATGACGGAAAAGCGCTGACTTATCAGTACACGGGGGACGAGGCGACCCTGACATTTACCATCCAAAATTCGGGACAGACCTATCTCCACGGCATTACGGTAACCAACGAGGCGGAGACCACAAAGACACACCCTGAGAAGGCTACCTGTACTCCGGAGCCTGACCTTGTGGGAAATGCGTCAAATCTCAAGGTCACTCCGGCGGGTCACAGCCTGAATCTGGAGCAGGAGGGAGGCTCCATCGGGACCGGCTTCGGCGGAAGCGAAAACAGCTTTTATCTCTTCCCAAAGACGGCGGATTACAACGTGCTGGAGATGGATGTGACGATCCACTCCACGGTCTCCGGAAACGCAAACGGCATCTGGGTGGGAGCGTTTGACGAGAATCAGCACATGATGGCGCTGGCTACCCGAAGTGGGGAAGGGCTCACACAATATTACAGCAAAAGCAAAGAAAACGGTACCAGCAGCAGCGTGTCCGGAACGATTCCGATCGGCACAACCGCCCATTATAAAATGTACAAGAACAGCGAGGACTCCAAGTTTTACATAGAGGTCTCCTATGCGGATAAGGGAGTTACCGTCACCAAAACAGCGGCCTTTCAGTCGAAGAAGGCGGATTATAAGCTTTTGGAGAATGGCATCGACACATCGGTCTATTATGGAATTGCCGTGATCAATGCCAAGGTGACGGTTACGAACCTGAGATATACCTCTGCGGACGGGGCGACGGTTTATTTTGACCAGAACACCTATTATGATCCGATCGGGGCCGCGCCGACGGTGACCGGAATCAGCGCGGAGGTGGCGCCCACCAGAGAGTATATCAATGTAACGTGGACAGGGGATGCCTGCGTGGGAGACGGAAAATACGTTCTCGAGGTCTCCAGGGACGGAAAAAGCTGGACGCTTGCGGCGAAGAACCTGACAGCCCAGACCTATTCTTATCCCGTTTCCTCGGAGGAGGGCGGCTCCTATTATTTCCGTGTTGCGGGAGTGTTGGGAATGAATGTTCTCCCGGGCGCGGGAGCGGCCTATGTCACGATGGCCGATCCGGTTTCCATGGTGGCGGCGCTTAGAAGACCGGTCGTCAGCGCGGACAGCGGCGCTTCCTCCATCACGTTGACCTGGGATGCGGTGCCGGAGGCATTGTCCTATCAGATCTATCGTTACTCCTTTGACGAGGGGGAGGAAAATGCAAGGCTTATCGCCACGGTTTCCTCCGTCAGCTACACCGACACGGAGGTGGAGCGGGAGATGCCGTACTACTATTATGTGACGGCTCACAGCGCGGACAACTGGAGCAACCCCTCCAACACGGTGTGGGGATTCGCAAGCGAGGGACACAGCGGTGAGTTTGTGTACGAGGAGGAGTCGGCGGGCATAACCGTCACGAAAAAATCCTACGACACGGTGTTTACCGACAGGATCACGATAGAAGGGATTCTTGAGAAGGCGGGAAGCGTGACCCTCCTGGTGAACGGCGCGGAGGCTGCAAGCCAGACCGTGGGGGCAAGGGAGACCTTCTCCTTCCGGGATGTACAAATTCAGGAGGGCAGAAACGATGTCAGCCTGATTGCCGTGGATGCAGACGGCAACCAGTCGAGACAGACCTTTAACTTCGTATATCTGACCAATTACGACCTGGTCGTGGATGCGTCCTACACCGGAACGGACGGGGACGCGGTAAACGGGATTCCCACTTATCGGACGGTACAGGCGGCTGTGGATTCCGTTTCCTCCTCCAACAGCTCGCGGGTGGTGATCCTTGTGAAGGAGGGCTCCTATCGGGAGCACCTGCAGGTGAAGTCGCCGAATATCAGCCTGATCGGTGAGGACAGCGAGAAAACGGTCATTCACTTTTTCGATCCCGCAGAGTCGCCGGCGGGCGGCGATATGGGGGCGCGCTGCGCGGTTTATGTGCAGAAGACGGCCACGAATTTCAGCGCAGAGAATCTGACCTTTGAAAACGACTATGAATATAAGGGAGACGGATCGATCAGCAACGAGTCCGCAGATGCCCTGCGAAACGACGCGGAAAACACCATTTACGTCAATGTGCGGTTTTTAGGGTATCAGGATACGCTCTGTGCCAACGCGGGAAAGCAGTATTACTACAAATGTTATATCCTCGGAAATGTGGATTTTATTTACGGCAATGACCCGAGGGCATACTTTAATGACTGCCAGATGGTATTCCGGTCCGCGCCCGCAAAGAACAGCGGATATGTGGTTGCGCCTAAGACAGAGGAGGGCGCGCCCTATGGACTGACCTTCTACAACTGTCAGGTATTGTCGGAGGACGGCTGCTCCGGAAGCGGTTATCTGCTGGCGAGACCCTGGGGACCGTATGCGTATGTGACCTGGATCGACTGTTATCTGGGCAAGATCCTGAAGCCAAACACAGGGCTTCCCTACGCGGACATGAGCGGAAACGAGTGGGAGAACGCATATTTCTATGAGTTCGGCTCCTACGGGCCCGGCTTTGCGGTCAATGCCAATCGCAGGCAGATTTCGGAGAAGATGGCGCAAGAGATGCGAACAAGCGATTATCTCGGGTGGGATCCCGCTGCGGAGACCTCCTCTTTGGGCGGAAGCTATCTGGGCAGCGTTGTGACCAGTGTGCCGGAAAAGTTTGTGGAGAAGGACTACCATCCGGACACCTACCTGGAGACGGACGGGGACGACACCGGACTGGGCAGGTACAGACAGGAGGGGTACGCGCAGAGCGCCGGTGTGACCGGCGGCGGACTGCTCTATGAGACATCCGACAATTACTACACGGCAGCAGGCGCGGAGGAATTTTTGCAGGCATTGACAGCCGTAAAAAAGTCGGGTATGCCTTCTGTTATTGAGCTGACTGCGGACATCGACCTGGGGAGCAAGGAGGTTCCCAATTTTGCGGATTACAGCAGTGTGATCAGCGCCCACAAGCATCAGCCGTTGATCCACCCGACTCTGCTGCAGACGGGAATGTCCACCCTTTCCCTGCGCGATATGGGGAATCTGACGATCTTTTCGTCCAACGGTTCCTCCATCAAGCACGCCTGCATCGATATTTATAATTCTACGAATATTATCATCCGCAACATTGCGTTTGACGAGTGCTGGGAGTGGGATGAATTTACCGAGGGCGCATACGATGAGAACGACTGGGATTATATGACCATAGAGAAGGGAAGCGCGGATATCTGGATCGACCACTGTACCTTCTACAAGGCGTATGACGGCGTTATCGATGCCAAGACGCCTGTGGCGAGCAGCAATATTACGATCTCCTGGTGCGAGTTCCTCCCGGGGAGCGAGGGAAATGTTTTCTTTGACGAGATGATGAACGAGCTGAAGGCGAACGCCCAGCGATATCCCTATTATCAGTCCCTGAAGGACAGCGGAATGAGTGAGGAACAGATATACGGATACGCTTACGGCCAAAAGAAGACGCACCTGTTCGGCCAGTCCGTGGATGCGGTGGATGCGGTAAATCTGACCGTCACGCTGGCAAACAATCACTATTTGGATTCCATGGATCGGATGCCGAGACTGCGCTACGGGACGGCACATGTATACAACTGCGTTCTGGACGCCCAACATCTGAGAGAGATCCGCAATAGTATCGCCAATGCGGAGGAAGCCAAAAAGATTGTGAGCAACGGGGCATCGTCTACCTGCGGAGCGCATGTGCTGCTGGAGAACAGCGTAATCTTGGGCATCACCAACGCGTTGAACAGCGGAAACGGTGACGATCCGGCGGGCTACATCAATGCGGTGAACACCCTGTACTATATGGATGGCGTCAGATATAAGCTGGAGCCGAAGGTCAATACCACTTATCCGGGGGCTGAGGTGCTGTTGCAGGATGCGGACGCATTTTTGTCCGCGCTGCCGTACACCGACTATGTGCGGTACGATCCGGCGGCGCTGGAGACGGAGGTGGTTCCCTACGCCGGTGCGGGCAAGCTGACTTTGACCGCGTTGCAGTGGGAGAAGACGGCATACCATGACGCACAGTGGACGCCGCCCGCAGAGGTGCCGGATCATGACGCCGACAGTGTGCCCGACTACACGGAGACGCCGGAGGGCGGCGATCCCGCCGATAAGGATCCGGATGCTTCGGAGGACCGCCCGGGCTCGGAAGACGATGCCGACGCCGACGAAGACCTTGACGAAAACGGCGGCGAAAACGGCGGAGAGGACAGCGACGAAGAGGACGACGCGGCGGCGCAGCGGCAGGAGGAGGCTCTGGAGAAGGAGCGCCAGGAGCAGGCCAAGACCGGAAAGACCGAAAGCCTCGTGAAGAGTACGTCCGGCAAGACCCAGAGGAGACTGACCAACAGTCATACCCCGGGCATCAGCATCGCGGGCTCTGTCAACGCAATCGCACAGGGCTCCTATTTCACAGCGGAGTATCGCGGGGACGGAAAGCATTACAAGGATGCCAGGACGGCGGCGGAGAATTATCTGTCCGAATGTGAGGAGTTTCGCGTGATCGATATCAGCCTCTACAATGTGGACGATGTGGCGATCCACCAGCTCAAGGAAATGGTGAGTGTGACGCTGCGGATTCCGGACGATTTCACCGTGGCGCCGGAAAACGTGATCGTCGTATACCGCCTGAACGAAGACGGTTCCCTGACCCGATGCAGTACGTCGGTGAGCGGTAGCTACCTCACGTTCCAGACCAACCATTTCAGCACCTTTGTCATTGCGGAACAGACGAAGGCCGGAGCGGCGAAATTTGTAAACCGCGCCAAGGCGCCGGGCACAGGGGAAAAGGTTTCCGTTGCGCTGGCGGCCTCCCTGGGGCTGATCCTGGCAGGACTTGCCGCATTGGAGGTATTTCTTCGCAGGAGAAGAGAAGCGGGACAAGACGGAAATATCCGTAAAGGACTGTAAATAAAATAAAGAGTAAGAACGTAAGGGGATCCGGCTTTGGCCGGATCCTTTTTGCCGCGGTTCTTTGTGGGTATGCCGCAAAAAGCTACTGCATTTCTCCGGTAATTATGATAAAATAAAAGAAATAAAATAGAATAAATAATAAAAGTCGGAGGAGGTACGATCTCATGAAGGAAACGATTCTAAAGAAATTTGCCGAAGTGTTTGGAGATACGGACGGGGCCAGGGTCTATTTTGCTCCGGGGCGGGTCAATCTGATCGGCGAACATACGGACTACAACGGCGGACACGTGTTTCCCTGTGCGCTGACCATCGGCACCTACGGCGTGGCGCGCAGGAGAACGGACGACAGGCTCCGGTTTTTCTCCATGAATTTTGAGGATCTGGGCGTGATCGAGTCCTCTCTAAAGGAAATAAAGCCGTCCCGGGAAGCCGGATGGACCAATTATCCCAAGGGCGTGATCTGGGCCTTTGGGGAGAAGGGGATGCGGGTGCCCTGCGGTATGGATCTTTTGCTGAACGGCAATATTCCGAACGGCTCCGGCCTTTCTTCCTCCGCTTCCGTGGAGGTGCTGACCGGATTTATTCTAAAAGATTTCTTTGGGTTCGACGTGAGCAATCAGGATCTGGCGCTGATCGGGCAGTATTCGGAAAATCATTTTAACCAGGTCAACTGCGGCATTATGGATCAGTTTGCCATCGCTATGGGAAAGAAGGATCATGCGATCTTTTTGGATACGGCCTCGCTCCAGTACGAGTATGCTCCGGTCAGGCTGGAACACTCCAAGATTGTGATCGCCTGCAGTAACAAAAAGCGCGGGCTGGGGGACTCCAAGTACAACGAGCGCCGCAGCGAGTGTGAGAAGGCGCTGGAGGAGCTGCGGCAGAAGGTGGATATCCGGACGCTGGGAGATTTGGACGAGGAGACCTTTGAGAGATACAAGGATGCCATAGGAAGCGAGGTCCGTATGCGGCGGGCGCGACATGCCGTGTATGAGAACCGGCGCGCCGTTCGGGCGGTGGAGGCGTTGAAAAACAACGATTTAGAGCAGTTTGGAAAATTGATGAACGAGTCCCATGTGTCTCTGAGGGACGACTATGAGGTGACCGGCGTGGAGCTGGATACGCTGGTGGAGGAAGCCTGGAAGGTGGAGGGCGTGATCGGATCCCGCATGACCGGAGCGGGCTTCGGCGGCTGCACTGTCAGCATTGTGAGGGAGGAAGCGATCGACACCTTTATTGAGGAGGTCGGAAGGGCTTATAAAAAGAAGGTGGGCTACGCGGCGGACTTCTATGTGGTGGAGATCGGCAACGGGCCCTGTGTGCTGTGAACGGGAGGTGCGCTATGATTCAGACAAATATCAAAAAGCTGGTGGCTTACGGGGTGCGGACCGGATTGGTGCCGAAGGAGGATCGGATCTACACGGCCAATCGGCTGCTGGAGCTCTTTGGCCTGGACGAGCTTGAGGATCCGGAGGAGCCGGTTTCCGCAGAGGTGGAGGAGCTTGAGGATATTTTGAGGGATATGCTCGACTATGCCTGTGAAAAAGGGATTGTGGAGGACAGCATCGTCTATCGGGATCTCTTTGACACAAAGATTATGAGTGTGCTGATGCCCCGCCCCAGCGAGGTGATCCGCCGGTTCTATGAGATTTATGAGAAGGAGTCGCCGGAGAAGGCGACGGATTACTACTACAAGCTTAGCAAGGATTCCGACTATATCCGGAGATACCGGATCTGCAGGGATGTAAAGTGGGTGGCGCCCACTCCGTACGGCGATCTGGATATCACCATCAATCTGTCCAAGCCGGAGAAGGATCCCAAGGCAATCGCGGCGGCCAAGCTGGCGAAGCAATCCGGATATCCCAAGTGCCTGCTCTGTAAGGAGAATGAGGGGTATGCGGGGCGCGTGAACCATCCGGCCAGACAGAACCACCGCATTATTCCGGTGACCATCAACGGCAGCCAGTGGGGATTTCAGTATTCCCCCTACGTGTATTACAACGAGCACTGCATCGTGTTTCATTCCAGTCATGTGCCCATGAAGATCGAGCATACGACCTTCTGTAAACTGTTTGATTTTGTGAAGCTGTTCCCCCATTATTTTGTGGGCTCCAACGCGGATCTGCCGATCGTGGGAGGATCCATTCTAAGCCACGATCATTTCCAGGGCGGGCACTATGAGTTTGCTATGGCGAAGGCGCCGGTGGAAGAAGCCTTTGCGGTGAAAGGATTCGAGGATGTGGAGGCAGGCATCGTGAAATGGCCCATGTCCGTTATCCGTTTAAGCGGCGGAGACACGGAACGGATCATTGCGCTTGCGGACGTGATCCTGGAGCACTGGCGCGGATATACGGACGAGGCTTCCTTTATCTATGCCTGCACGGACGGCGAGCCTCACAACACGATCACGCCCATCGCCAGAAAGCGCGGGGACAAGTTTGAGCTGGATCTGGTGCTTCGCAACAATATCACGACAAAGGAGCACCCGCTGGGGGTATACCATCCCCACGCGAAGCTGCACCATATCAAGAAGGAAAATATCGGGCTGATCGAGGTCATGGGACTGGCCGTTCTGCCTGCGCGCCTGAAGGACGAGATGGCCCGGCTCAAGGAGACAATCGTAAACGGCGGCGATCTGCGGGCGGATGAGGCGCTGGCAAAACATGCCGACTGGGTGGAGGAATTTTCCCACAGATACGACCGGATAGACAGCTCCAACATCGACGGGATCCTTGAGAAGGAGATCGGGCAGGTGTTCATGGAGGTTCTGGAGGACGCCGGCGTATACAAGCGGACGGAGGAGGGGCGCCGGGGCTTTTGGCGCTTTATCGAAAGTCTCTCCTAAATACCGGAAAATACCGTGGCGGGAAAGGAACGGCGGACTTCCTTTCCCGCATATGATATTGTGATTTCATTTGGAGAGACAAATAAATATGGATTTTTGCAGAACGGTCATTCATGTAGTGCAGCCGGGAGATACCTATTATCGACTGGCACAGCGTTATCAGACGACGGTGCCGGATATCATCATGCGAAACCCCGGCGTGAACCCCTACAATCTTCAGGTGGGCACGCGCCTGCGCATTTGCTCCGGACAGACGGAGAATCCGCTGCAGAAGGATGAGATGGATCTAAACAACGATATGAGAGAGGTGTGGGCCCAGCACGGTTTCTGGGGAACCCTGTACCTGCTGAGCCTGTACTATGCGCTGCCCAACGCGGAGGCCGTGCTGGAGCGGCTGCAGGAGTCGCCGAAGCATATCGCGGAGGTCTTTGGCAAATTTTATTCCCAGGAAATGGTGAATCAGCTGACCTCTCTGCTCCAGGAGCATGTGCAGCTTGGGGGAGAGCTGATGAAGGCCCTGCGGGACGGAGAGACGGAACAGGCCAAGCAGAAGGAGGCGGAATGGCGTAAGAATGCGGACCGGATCGCCAGAATGTTAAGCAGCGCCAATCCGGATTACAGCTACGAGGAGCTGGCGCAGATGCTGCAGCTTCATCTGGATCTGATGAAGCGCCAGATGTTGTCGGATCTGCAAAATCAGTACCAGGAGTTTGTCAATGCCACGGATGAAAACAACGCCCACCTGATGAAGCTGGCGGACGTACTGACCAAAGGACTGATCCGGCAGTTCTACCGGAGTTAGGAGAGGATCCCCCCAAACCGCCCAATACGACGCATGTGTCATATTGGGCGGGAGGCCGGGCCATATGCGAGAGAAGAGAGCATATCATGATAAATACTTATGTCAGCATTGATCTGGAGACCACCGGACTCCATCCGAAACAAGATAAGATCACAGAGATCGGCGCCGTGAAGGTGGTGGACGGGCAGGTTGTCGACACGTTTGTCACATTTGTTAATCCGGGGCGGAAGCAGGGGGAGCGCGCGGCGGAGCTCACGGGGATTCGGGACGATGACCTGGCGCAGGCGCCCGATATCGGGGATATCCTGGAGAGCCTGATGGACTTTCTGGAGGATCTGCCGCTGTTAGGGCACAGCGTTCTCTTCGACTACTCCTTTTTGAAAAAGGCGGCGGTGGACCGGAAGCTCTCCTTTGAAAAGAACGGGATCGATACCTTAAAGATCGCCAGGAAATATTTATCCTCCCTGGAGCACAGGAATCTGGATTATCTGTGCGCCTATTACGGGATCCCCCATCGGGCGCACAGGGCCCTGGCGGACGCGGAGGCGACGAGCGCGCTCTACCGCAGGCTTACGGAGCTTTTTTACAGCGAGGAGGACGCGCTCTTTGCGCCGTCTCCCCTGTTGTTTCAGGTAAAGAGGGACACGCCTGCCACAAAGCAGCAGAAAGAAAAGTTATATCGTCTGCTGCAGCAGCATAAAATAGTGATAGAGGCAGATGTGGCAAAGATGAGCCGCAGTGAGGCAAGCCGTACTATAGATAAGATTCTTTCAACGTACGGACGATAGCGTCCCGATTGGCGGAGCGCAGTTTTTCGGCGTCGGAGACCAGATCCCCGATGCGGGAGAGCTCGCCTTTAGCGGCGTAATATTTTGCCAGCTGATAGTAGGTGCGGCTTATGTCCGTCTGGGTCTCCAGGGCAAATTCGAGAATGGAGGCGGCCTCCGCCTCATAGCCTGCATCCCATAGGATATCCGCCCATCTTTGCAGGGTGCGCACCAAAATCGTATAGTTCTGGTCGTATTCCATGAGCGCCGTGATGTTTGAGGTGCCGTATTCCAGCTTGAGGTCCGTGTTGGTGTAGCCGGTCAGGTTTACGATCTTTTGGGCGGACAGGTCCCGAAGCGTGCGGAGGGCATCTTCCACCTCGGGGTCCTCCTCCATAATATGCGTGGGCAGCCGGTCAAAGGGGATCCGGATATAATTTAGGGCTTCCAGAGATTTCTTCCGGACGGAATTGGCCTTGGCTTCCCTGTCCCAGAAGCTCTGTTCCGTCTTTTCCTGCTGCCTTCGGCTGCGGCGGATCGCCCGCGACAAAACCAATATGAAGATAATAAAACTTGCCAAAAACGGGAATTTCATATATAATATCCTTTCAGAGTCAGGAGGAGGATGCCACGATGTTTCGTTTGGATAACAGAAAGACAAAGCAGCGTATTTCCGCAGTTATTATATTGATTCTGATACTTGCTATGGTCATACCTACTTTAACATATATTTTTACCTAATTCAATATTTGCGGGACGTACTTTTTCAGGGAAAGGCTGGGGAGTATTATGAGAGAGAAGCTTTGGAAAAAAGGAATACAGAGTCTGTGTATCGGTGCGCTTCTGTTTGCCTTTGGCACTACGGCGCAGGCGGCACCGGCGGCGCAGACCGACACCATCAAGAACGGCGTGTATGCGGAGAGCGTGGATCTGTCCGGTTTGACCCAGATCCAGGCGAAGGCGGCCGTGGAGGCTTACATCGAGGATTTAAAGGCCGTGGAGATCGTCCTGATCGCCGCCGACAACAACGAGGTGAAGGTCACCGCGGGTGAGCTGGGGCTCTCCTGGGCCAATCCGGAGCTGGTGACAGAGGCGGTGAAGCTGGGCACAAGGGGAAATGTGATCGAGAGATACACCGCGCTGAAGGATCTGGAGCATGAGAACAAGATTCTGGATGTGGAGCTGCAGTTTGACGTGCAGGCCATCAACGATGTGCTGGCGGGAGAGTGCGCTAAATTTGACCAGAAGGCTGTCAATGTCTCTCTGAAGAGGGAGAACGGCCAGTTTCAGGTCGTGGAGGGGCAGACCGGCTATATGCTGGATGTGGAGACCTCCATCGACAAGGTATACGACTATCTGACAGAGGAGTGGGACGGACAGCCCTGTCGTATCGAGCTGGATGTCATTGTGGACGAACCCGAGGGCAGCGCGGAGGAGCTGGCACAGGTGACGGACGTACTCGGTTCCTTTACCACCTCCTACAAGACCTCCGGTTCGGATCGAAGCGCCAACGTGGCCAACGGCTGCGCGCATATCAACGGCACCACCCTGTACCCCGGGGAGGAGTTTTCCACCTACGACGCGGTCTCTCCCTTTACGCAGGCGAATGGGTACTATATGGCCGGTTCCTATGTGAACGGCAAAGTGGTAGACAGCTTGGGAGGCGGGATCTGTCAGGTGTCCACCACCCTGTACAACGCGGTGCTTCTGGCGGAGCTGGAGGTGACGGAGCGTCATAACCACTCCATGATCGTCACCTATGTGGAGCCGTCCGCGGACGCGGCGATCGCGGAGAGCTCGGGCAAGGATTTCCGGTTTAAGAACAATACGGAGTATCCGATCTACATAGAAGGGTATACCACAAACAATAAGCAGATCACGTTTAATATCTATGGCAAGGAGACCAGGGATCCCGGGCACTCGGTCCGTTATGAGAGCGAGGTGCTGGAGGTCATCAATCCCACCACCGACACCATCAACGCGGACGGAGGACAGCCCATAGGCTATATCGTGACGGAGAGCGCCCATATTGGTTACAAGGCAAGGCTCTGGAAGATCGTGACGGAGAACGGCAGGGAGGTCAGCCGCGAGGAGATCAACAGCAGCAGCTACAAGATGGTGCCCAGAAGCGCCACCGTTGGAACCGCCACCGGCGATGCCGGCGCGTACGACCAGATTATGGCGGCGATCGGGACCGGAAGCATCGATCAGGTGAAGGCTACGATTGCAGCGCTTACGGCGCCGCCCGCAGAGTCGGATGATGAGGAAGACTGAGTGAGATGAACGTTGGTAAGATATCGGAAAGTGTGTTGAAGCGCTCCGTGCTGCAGCAGTTACACACGCGGAGCGAGGATGTTTTAAATGGCGCAGGGATAGGGGAAGACTGCGCCATTTTTGCGCTTTCCGACACCGAGGCAGCGGCGTCCTGTATGCAGGAGGCAGCAGTTGCCCCCCAGTCCGAGCTTGCCGATACCAACGATATGGGGGAGGGGGAAATCCGGATCTCCATGAGACATCTTCTGCTGCGATGTGCCAACAACTTGGCGGTCAGCGGGGCCGTTCCCACGGCGGCGGCGGTCACGCTGCTTCTGCCAAAGACGGCGGAGCCGGATCTGATCCGGACGCTGATGCGGGAGGCGGAAAGCGCCTGCGCGGAGCTGTCCATGCAGATCGCGGCGGGACAGACCCGGGTCACCGGCTCCCTGTCCGTCCCCTGGGCAGTCGTCACGGGATACGGAAGGGCGGACAGGCGCCGCTGTCGCGCTGTCCGGCGCGCGGGCGCGGATCAGGACATTGTGCTGAGCAAATGGGTCGGGCTGGAGGGCACGGCGATGCTGGCGCGGAGGCACCGAAGGGAGCTGCTCGCCCGATACCCCGCATATCTGGCGGATCAGGCGGCGGACTTCGACCGATACCTTTCCGTTCTGCCGGAGGCCGCACTGGCCACGAAGTCCAATGTGTGCGCCATGCACGATGCTTCCGAGGGCGGCATTTTCGCCGCGCTGTGGGAGCTGGCGGAAAGCGCGGGCATTGGACTGACCATAGACTTAAAAAAGATCCCCTTAAGGCAGGAGACCGTGGAGATCTGCGAGTACTGCGGGTTAAACCCCTACGGGCTTTTGTCCGGAGGCTGCCTTGTGATGACGGCAGAGGACGGGCCGGCCTTGGCGGAGGCCCTTTTGGCGGAGCGGATTCCGGCGGCGGTGATCGGGCGCACTACGGACGGCAACGACCGCATTATCCGCAACGACGACGAGATCCGGTACATGGACCGCCCGGGGATGGATGAGATTTATAAAATATAAGAGTGTCCGCCAAAGAGCGTGATACGGACAGGAGAGAATATGAGAGAAGAATTGTTGGCAATTATTGAGAGAAACAGCCGCATCGACTTAAAGGAGCTGTCGGTGATCCTGGGCGTGGAGGAGATCGATGTGGTGAACGAGCTGGCGGCGCTGGAGGCGGAGGGGATCGTCTGCGGTTACCACACGATGATCAACTGGGAGAAGACCTCCATCGACAAGGTGACGGCGCTGATCGAGGTGCGGGTGACGCCGCAGAGGGGCCAGGGCTTTGACACCATCGCAGAGCGCATCTACAAATATCCCGAGGTGCGAAGCGTGTATCTGATCTCGGGAGGATATGACCTGATGGTCATTCTGGAGGGAAAGACGCTTCGGGAGGTGTCCAATTTTGTGTCCGACAAGCTTTCCACCCTGGACTCCGTCCTGAGTACGGCGACCCATTTTATTCTGAAGAAATACAAGGATCATGGAACGATCTTTAACCTGAAAATCGAAGACGAAAGAGAGATGATTACGCCGTGAGAAATCCGTTAGCACAGAAAGTAGTGGAGTTAAAGCCTTCGGGCATTCGCAAATTTTTTGATATCGTCAGCGAGATGAACGATCCCGACGTGATCTCTCTGGGCGTGGGCGAGCCGGATTTTGACACGCCCTGGCATATCCGCGACGAGGGCATCTATTCTCTGGAGAAGGGAAGGACCTTTTACACCTCCAACTCCGGCTTAAAGGAGCTGCGCCAGGAGATCTGCAGATATTTAAAGAGAAAGCAGGGGCTGGATTACGATGCCGCCCATGAGGTGCTGGTGACGGTGGGAGGCTCTGAGGCCATCGACATCGGCCTGCGCGCCCTGGTCGATCTGGGGGACGAGGTCCTGATTCCGCAGCCCAGCTATGTGTCCTATGAGCCCTGTGCGATCCTGGCGGGAGCGGTGCCTGTGATCATCGACCTGAAGGGAGAGAACGACTTTCGCCTGACGGCCGGGGAGCTGGAGGACGCCATTACGGAGAAGACGAAGGTGCTGATCCTGCCCTTCCCCAACAACCCCACCGGCGCGATCATGGAGGAGAAGGATTTGAAGGAGATCGCGGAGGTGATCATCCGGCACGACCTGTTTGTCCTTTCGGACGAGATCTATTCCGAGCTGACCTATAAGGACAGGCATGTTTCCATTGCAAGCATCCCCGGTATGCGGGAGCGCACGATCCTGATCAACGGCTTCTCCAAGGCATACGCAATGACCGGATGGCGTCTGGGCTACGCCTGCGGCCCCGCGGAGATCCTTCAGCAGATGACGAAGATCCATCAGTTTTGTATTATGTGCGCGCCTACCACCAGCCAGTATGCGGCGGTGGATGCGCTGAAAAACGGCGACGATGATATCGCTCAAATGCGCGTGTCCTACAACCAGAGAAGACGTTATCTTTTGAACGCCTTTCGGGAGATGGGGCTTGCGTGCTTTGAGCCCTTCGGAGCTTTCTATGTGTTCCCCTGTATCAAGGAGTTCGGCATGACCAGCGACGAGTTTGCCGGACGCTTCCTGGAGGAGGAGAAGGTGGCCGCCGTTCCGGGCACGGCCTTCGGCGCAAGCGGCGAGGGTTATCTGCGCATTTCCTACGCGTATTCCCTGGAAAAGCTGAAGGTGGCTATGGGAAGGCTGGAGCGCTTTGTAAAGAAGCTGAGAGAAGAACAGAAGAAGTAGCGATATGAATATCATTCTGCATCAGCCGGAAATACCGGCAAACACGGGAAATATCGGGCGTACCTGTGTGGCCACGGGAAGTAGCCTCCACCTGATCGAGCCGCTGGGCTTTCGCATCAACGAGAAGGAGCTGAAGCGTGCCGGAATGGACTACTGGGAGCAGCTGGATGTGACGCGGTACATGAATTTTCAGGAGTTTAGAAAATGTCATCCCGAGGTCCGGATCTGGATGGCCACGACAAAGGCGAAGCGCTCCTACACAGACGTTTCCTACGGGCCGGACGACTATATTATGTTCGGCAGGGAGAGCGCGGGTATTCCGGAGGAGATCCTGGTGGACTATGAAGAGACCAGCATCCGGATCCCCATGCTTCCTTCCATCCGCTCGCTGAACCTGTCCAATGCGGTGGCCGTCGTGCTCTACGAGGCGCTCCGGCAGACCGGATTTGCCGATATGCAGAGAGCCGGTGAGCTTCACCGGCTGCACTGGAAAGGATAACCGTTATGATAGTAGATTATCTCCTGGAACTGTTTCGGGTCATGCTGGCGACATTTCCCGTATATTTGCTATATCGGCTGACGCGCCGTCTGCTGCGCCTTGTGGGGAGGAAGCCGTTTGTGCCGTGGGGCTTTGGTCTGGCTCTGCTCTGGCGGCGGAATCAGAAGGTGTGGCGGCAGCAAAAAACGGAGAATGGGATATGAAGGGAAGCGGGAAAGTATTTGTGGCGCCCGGGGCGGTGGTGCTGGGGGATGTGACACTGGGAGAGGATGTGGGCATCTGGTATCACGCTACGGTGCGGGGTGACAGCGCGCCGATCGTGATCGGGCGAAACACAAATATTCAGGATAATTGCGTTGTGCATACGGGAGCGGGCTATCCGGTGCGCATCGGGGAGAATGTGTCCGTAGGACACTCCGCCATTGTACACGGGTGCGAGATCGGGGACAACGCGCTGATCGGAATGGGCGCAATTTTGATGAACGGATGTGTGATCGGAAAGAATTGCATCGTAGGGGCGGGAGCCCTCGTCACGGAGCATATGGTGATACCGGAAAACTCGCTGGCCTTGGGAAGTCCCGCGCGGGTGACGCGCAGGGTCACAGAGGAGGAGCTGGCGAAGAGTCTGCAAAACGCGGAGCTGTATGCACAGGAGGCCGTCCGGTATCAAAGCGGGGCGGCAGATACTTCCAAAGGCCTATAGGGTTTCCGGACTGCGGACAATGCCGTCATAGGCCGGATATTCTTTGAGAAACTGTTGGATGATCTCGGGTTTTCCCCAGTAGTGCATGGGGAAGACCCTTTTTACGTTCACCTTTTTCAAAAAGTAGAGAAGCCCCCTGGCGTAGTCGCCCTCCTGTCTGGGATCCAGGGGATGAAAGGCGATGTCGATGGGGGTATTCGCCAAAAGGTCGATCTCGTGGCGGTAATTTCCCGTCATCTGCCGGTTGTACTGCTCCGACTCCTCCGCCCAGTTCCAGTCGTTTAGGTCGCCGGCGTGATAGATCACGCCCTCTTTACACCGGACTAGGAAGGCGACGCCCCGATCGGTGGACTGCAGCGTCTCCAGGCGGGTGCCCCAGGGAAGGTCGTAGCTTTGATGAAACGTGACGGTGATCGCATCCACGTGGGCCGGATATTTCTTTTTGGGGATATCCTTGGCGAGCACGGCGGTGACCTTTTGCATCCCCATCTTTTTCAGCTTGTCAAAGACGGCGGGATTGTAGTGATCCGGATGCGCGTGGCTGGCAAAGACCAAAATGGGCTTGCCCGTATCCAGATCCGGCAGCTCCTTCAAATAATAGTCAAACAGATAGTAACAATTCGCTGTCTCTACCAGAAAACCGCTGTGATAAATATAAGTGACCTTCATTCTCCGCCTCCTGCCGTTTCCGACGGCACAACTTATTTTCGTACTTCATCATAGCATAAAACGTCCCGCGAGGGTATAGCCTTTTGGCTGTTTGGAGAGATTAAATCCGACAAAACGCGCAAGGACGGCGTAGAAGAGAAGAGGGTGACGTCAATGAAGGATTCTCTGCGGACAGTGGGGGACATGGAGATATTTTTCCGGCTGGAAAACGGAAAGGCCCTGTTGGAATTTTCCTTTTACCTGGACGGGTCAAGGGAGCGGGAGGGCGTGTATGCGGATCTGACGGTCTGTGACCGAGAGGGAAGCTGTGTGCTGCGGATGCGTTATCCGCTGGCCTCCGAGGATCCCGCCAGGGGGCTGCTCCTCCATCCTCACCTCTGGAACGGAGTGGAGGATCCCTATCTGTATCGGGTGGAGGCGGTTTTTGTGCGGGGCGAAAGCGGTGGAGAGATCCTCGGCCGCCTGCGCCGCGTCCTGCCCCTCTGTACCCTCCGGCGCATCCCTCAGAAGGGGTGGGCGTTAAACGGTGAGCCCTTCCCTCTCAGGGCGGTGGAGTACGAGCTTCCCTCCCGCGGCGGGGAGGGCCGTCCACGGGAGGCCAAAGTGCTGGAGGATCTGCGGAACATGCGGGAATTGGGCGCCAACGCGGTCTGTCTGAGGGGCAAAAGACCGGAGACAGGCTTTTACGAGCTGTGCTGCAGGCTTGGCATGATACTGCTGTGGGAGCGTGCGGCGCAGGAGTTTTTTTCCCCGCCGGATGCCGGAGTGAGCTGGGAAGCGCTCTGGGACCCCCAGGGGCGCGGCACGGATCGATATTATTATTATCGGGCGCTTTGGAGCGATACGCCCTTTGTGTACCTGAGCGGGGAAAGCCTGGTCCGGCAGGAGAACGGCCGGTATCGGGTGACCGCCTACAGCAACCAGAAAAAGGCGGCGCTGTACGTGGATGGGATCCTTTTTGAATTTCAAAGGGATGCGCCGGAGTTTGTGTTTTTTGACGTGGAAATCCGCAGATTTCCGGTGATCCTGACGGTGGAGGCAGGTTCCGCGGGAATGTCCGTGACCTTTTACTGGCCGAGCCGTTCATAAGTTGTTCACAAAATATTCACAAAATAGACACTTATCCATGACAAATACCACCTACAATGGACTTCATGAAAAAGTATAATCGCAGGGAGAATGTCTGTGGTTAATATCCAGGGAGGAAACCATGATTGAAGTAACGAGCCTTACCAAGAAATACGGCGATCAGGTGGCGGTGGACCATATCTCTTTTCAGGTGGAAAAGGGGCAGATCTACGGCTTTCTGGGGCCGAACGGAGCCGGCAAGTCCACGACCATGAATATGATCACCGGTTATCTTGCCGCCACGGAGGGTACCGTGACCATCAATGGCAAGGATGTACAGAAGGAGCCGGAGGAGGCGAAAAAGTCGATCGGCTATCTGCCGGAGGTGCCGCCTCTCTATCCGGACATGACGGTGAGAGAATATCTGCAGTTTGTAGCGGAGCTGAAGAAGGTTCCCAAGGGCGATCGGAGCAGACAGGTGGAAGAGGTCATGAAGCTGGCGCAGATTACGGACCGTAAGGAACAGCTGATCAAGCATCTGTCCAAGGGCTACCGCCAGAGAGTCGGCCTGGCACAGGCGATCCTGGGGGATCCGGAGCTGATCATTCTGGACGAGCCCACGGTGGGGCTGGATCCGGAGCAGATCACGGAGTTTAACAGCCTGATCCGCAGGCTGGGCAAGGACCACGCCATTATCTTAAGCTCCCACATTCTTTCCGAGGTCAGCGCGGTGTGCGATCACATTATGATTATCGCCAAGGGAAAGCTGATTGCCAGCAATACCACGGAGGGCCTGCAGAGCCTTAAGGGCGGTTCCGCCCGGCTGGAGCTTCTCGTAAAGGGAGGCGGCTATGAGCAGGTGAAGGCGGCCCTGGGATCGATCGGCGGCGTGGAAAAGGTGGAGGATCAGGGCGTGACCGCGGACGGGCTCACAAAGGTGCTGGTGTTCTCCCCCAAGGACGTGGATGTCCGAGAGGCGGTGTCGCTTGCCATTGCCGAGGCAGAGAGCGGCATGACGATCATGGGAATGAACCGTTCCACCCAGACTCTGGAGGATATCTTCCTGGAGCTGACCGGCGAGGCAGAATCTTCGGAACCGGCAGCCGCCACAGAAGAGGAGGAGAAATAAATGTTAGCCATCTATAAGAGAGAATTACAATCCTATATGCGCTCCTTTATCGGGTTTTTGTTTATCGGAGCCTCACTGTTTTTCCTGGGATTTTATTTCAGCTATTTTAACCTGCAGAACAAAAGTCCCTATTTTGCCTATGCGCTGGCCAGCGTGATCGTTTTCTTCCTGCTCAGCGTGCCGATTTTGACCATGCGCGTGCTGGCGGAGGAGAAGCGCAACCGGACGGATCAGCTGATCCTCACGGCGCCGGTGTCGGTAGGAGGGATCGTGTTGGGCAAGTTTCTGGCCCTTCTGACCATTTTTGCGATTCCCTCGGCGATCGCCTGTGTCTATCCGCTGATTATGAGCCGGTATGGTTCCATCCCCATGGGGCAGTCCTATCTGGCGGTGCTGGCATATTTTCTGTACGGCATGGCGGCCATCGCCATTGGCGTGTTTATCTCCTCCCTTGTGGAGAGCCAGATGATCGCGGCGGTGTTTACGCTGGTGGTGCTTTTGGTATTTTATATGATGAGCACGCTCTGCGGGATCATTTCCACGACAGGCAATGCGCTGACCCGTATTCTGAGCTGCTTTGACCTGTACACCCCCTTTGCCAATCTCTTAAACGGCACGCTGAACATAGCGTCCGTGGTGTACTTTTTGTCCGTGACGGCGCTGGCGCTCTTCTTTACCGTGCAGTCCATCCAGAAGAGACGCTACACTGTGTCCGTCAAAAATCTGAGTATGGGTGCGTACAGTGTGGGGATGATCGTTATCGCCCTGGTCATTGTGATGGTAATCAACATTATTCTGGGGGAGATGCCTCCCACCTGGACGAACATAGACATAAGCAGCAGCAGGCTCTATTCCCTGACGGATCAGACGAAGGAGTATGTGCGCGGTATGCAGGACGACGTATCTATCTATGTCCTGACGAATGAGGCGTCCCGGGACGATACGCTGGGCCAGACGCTGGACCGCTACGACGCGCTGTCGGATCACATTACGGTGACGTATGTGGATCCCAATGTAAATCCGTCTTTCTTTACGAAATATACCAGCGCGTCCGTGACGGTAAACAGCGTGATCGTGGAGAGCGCAAAGAGAAGCGTTGTGCTGGACTACAATGATTTCTACGAGACGTCCACCACGCTGGACTATGAGAATTTTACTTATGTCACGGAGGCCACCGGCTACGACGGGGAGGGGTTGATTACCAGCGCGCTGGACTATGTGCTCTCCGACGATATCAAAAAGATCTATGTGATCGACGGCCACAATGAGTATGAAATCACCACCAGCCTCGACGCGGCTCTGGACAAGGCAAACATTGAGTATGAGGTGATCTCCCTGATGGATTATGACGCGGTGCCCCAGAACGCTTCGGGGATTCTGATCAATGCGCCTGCCAGCGACCTGTCCGCCGAGGATGCGGCCAAGGTGCAGGAGTATCTGAACGGGGGCGGCAACGTGATCCTTGTGGCGGGCTACGCCCAGGAAGGACAGGACACGCCCAATTTAAACGGCATTTTGGAGGACATGGGGCTGTCCCTGGCAGAGGGCGTGGTGGTGGAACAGGATGCGTCGCGCTACAGCGGCCTGCCCTACCTTCTGCTTCCCGTAAAGAGCGAGTCCAAATACCTGGAGGGGATTTATTCCGACAGCTTTTCCTATGTGTTCGCTCCCTTTGCGAGAGGGATTCAGATCGCGGATAAAAACGCGGAGAACTTGACGTACCACACGTTCCTGTCCACCTCCGACACCGCGTTCTCCAGGATCTCCAACGAGGTCACAGAGAATTTTGACAAGGAGGAGGGCGATATCGACGGGCCCTTCGGCATCGGCGTGGAGGCTGTAAAGACCCTGGATGAGGACAGGAAGGCGACGCTGGTGCTCTTTAGCAGTCCGGAGATCTTTACCGACACGGCAAGCGAGTATGTCAGCGGCACGAATCAAACCCTGTTTACCAACACGGTCAGCGCTTTTGCGGACAAGGAGAGCAATGTGTCCATTCCGATAAAGAGCTATGAGATCAGCAGCTACCTGGCGATCACGGCGAGGGATGCCCTTGTCCTGACGGTGATCACCGTGGCAGTGCTGCCGCTTGCATTTCTGATCGCCGGATTTGTGATCTGGATGAGAAGGAGGCGGCGTAAATGAAAAAGCAGTTAAGGCAGATGATCGTTTTGCTCGTCATTCTGGTCCTGTTGATCGCCGCCTTTTTCGGGCTTCAAGCATATAAAAAAATTCAGGAAAAAAACGCCGAGGCGGAGATGTTTTTGGATGTTTCGGGGGACGAGATCCTTCGATTCTCCTATGACTACCAGGGGGAGCGCTACTTTTTTGAGAAGGACGGGGACACCTGGCGCTATCTGGGCGACCCAAACCTGGAGCTCTACCAGGAGCGCATTATCTCCATGGTAAACCGCCTGGGGTCCGTGGAGATCAAGCAGGCCATTGAAAATGTGACAGATATGTCGCAATATGGACTGGGAGAGGGCCACAGGGAGTATTCCTTTGAGACGGCCACGGACAGCTATACTATCTATGTGGGTGACAGCAATCAAATGACCAAGCTCTGTTATGTCTGCCGGCCGGGGGAAGATACGGTATATGTGGTTTCCCGCCAACTGATCGCCGGATTTGAGCGGACGCCGGACGCGTTGGTAATGGACTAAGCGAGTGGGAAAGGATTGCCATTTATTATGAGGATCAATACGTCTGTTATCGTAGACGGGGATTTATGGGGAACCATAGAGGCACATCAGGGGAAACGCTTTCTGACAAAGAAAGGGCTGCCCTTCACGTACTATGTGAAGGGCGGCGAGCTCTTTACGGATCGGCGGGAGCGCTCGATTACCAAGAGCACCTTTGACAAGGCGTATGAAAAACTGGTAAAGGATCAGCTGGGAGAGAATCCGCCGCGCCGGATCATAGGCCCCAAGACTCTGAATATGTACGGGGCGCCGTATATCTGGGCCGTGTTTGCCGGAATCGGTCTGATCGAGGAGGAGATGCGGCAGGAAAAGATGGATTTCCTGTGACCAAAACCGGCAAAAAAGAAAAATATAATTGACGAACCCCCAATTTGTATGCTATAGTACGAATTGTATGGAAAACAGTTGAAAGAGTCTTCCATGTAAATATTTTTTCGGCGACATAGGTTGCCTTATTGATTGAGTTAAAAGCTCAAATTTTATAAGTTGGTTACTATAAACCGGTGCGGATTGCACGCCTAACTTGTGAAACGGTCAATAAGAGTAGTAAAAGTAAAATATTTACTATATAGACTCTAAAAACCTAATATCCAGTTATTTCATACGAAAATACAATGCCTTTGATCTGCTTTATGCAGGGGTATGCGGTGTTTCCGTGTACCGGACGGAGAGGGGCGTTTGATGAAATGGGATTGATCGGCAAGTGACAGCGGATGCGTCGCTTGCCTTTTTCGTCGTACTGTTTTTGCGACCGCGCCGGACGAGGGAGCATATCCCGCAGCCTTCGACGTTTCGGTACCGGCGGCCGTGGATTCGGATAGGAGAGATTATGAGCGATAAGATAACCCTTTACGGATTTAACAATCTTACAAAATCCTTGAGCTTCAACATCTATGATGTGTGCTACGCGAAGACCCAGCGGGAGCAGAAGGATTATATTGCCTATATTGACCAGCAGTACAATTCGGAGCGTCTGACCAAGATCCTCACCAATGTGACGGATATGATCGGCGCCAACGTGCTCAATATCTCCAGCCAGGACTACGAGCCCCAGGGCTCCTCTGTGACCATCCTGATCGCGGAGGAGAGCATGGTGCCCGCAGGGGACACCACCGTGCTGCATCTGGATAAGAGCCATATCACCGTGCACACGTATCCGGAGTATCATCCGGAGACGTGCCTTGCCACCTTCCGCGTGGATATCGACGTGGCCACCTGCGGGGAGATCACGCCGCTGTCTACGCTTGACTACCTGATCGGCTCTTTTGATTCCGATATCATCACCATGGATTATCGGGTGCGGGGATTTACCAGGGACGTACAGGGACACAAGCTCTTTATGGACCGTCAGATGACCTCTATCCAGGAGTTTATCAATCGGGAGATCCTGCGCCGATACGACGCGGTGGACATCAATGTGTACGATGCCAATATCTTCCACACCAAAATGCTTATCAAGGAGATCGATCTCCAGAACTATTTGTTCAACAGCGACGTGTATGAGCTGCCGCCGAAGACCCGTCTCGAGATCACGGACAATCTGCGGCGGGAGATGATCGAGATTTTCAGCGGAAGGAACGTGTATTAGACGGATGGGAAGATTCAATCAGTCGAGGGCTCCGATCTACGAGGCCCTCGAGGATTTCAGACAAAACAGGATCGTGCCCTTCGACGTGCCGGGACACAAACGCGGCAGGGGCAATCCGGAGCTGGTGGAGCTTCTGGGGCAGCGCTGCGTGGGGATCGACGTAAACTCCATGAAGCCTTTGGACAATCTCTGCCATCCGGTGTCTGTGATCCGGGAGGCGGAGGAGATGGCGGCGGAGGCGTTCGGGGCGGCCTATGCTTTTTTGATGGTGGGCGGGACCACCTCCTCTGTGCAGAGCATGGTCTTAAGCGTCTGCAAGAAGGGGGATAAGATCATTCTGCCCAGGAACGTCCACCGCAGTGTGATCAACGCGCTGGTGTTAAACGGCGCGACGCCTATCTATGTGAATCCCGATATGGACAGGGAGCTGGGGATCGCGCTGGGCATGAAGGTGTCCCAGGTGGAGCAGGCCATACGGGAGAATCCGGACGCAGTGGCGGTGCTGGTGAACAATCCCACCTACTACGGGATCTGTTCCGATCTGAGGACGATTGTCAAGCTGGCCCACGCCCACGGCATGAAGGTGCTGGCGGACGAGGCCCACGGAACGCATTTTTATTTTGGCAGGAATATGCCGGTGTCCGCGATGGAGGCGGGAGCGGATATGGCGTCCGTCAGTATGCACAAGTCCGGCGGCAGCCTGACGCAGAGCTCTTTTCTTTTGGTGGGGCCCGATATGCAGCCGGGGTATGTGCGTCAGATCATCAACCTGACGCAGACGACCAGCGCGTCCTATCTGCTTCTGGCAAGTCTGGACATCTCTAGGCGGAACCTGGCCCTCAGAGGGCGGGAGGAGTTTGCCAAGGTGACCCGGCTTGCGGAGTACGCCAGGGAGGAGATCAACCGGATCGGCGGCTACTATGCGTACACGGCGGAATTGATCAACCACGACAGCATCTTTGACTTTGACCGGACCAAGCTGACGGTGAACACGCTGGGGATCGGCCTGGCGGGTATCGAGGTGTACGACCTGCTGCGGGACGAGTACGATATCCAGGTGGAGCTGGGAGATATCGCCAATATTCTGGCCTATATCTCCATCGGCGACAGGGAGAGGGAGATCGAGCGCCTGATCAGCGCGCTGGCGGAGATCAAGCGAAAGTACAGCAGGGACAGCGCCGGAATGTTTACCCAGGAATACATAGATCCGAGGGTCCTGGTGTCCCCCCAGGACGCGTTTTACGCGGAGAAGGAATCCTTGCCGATTTCCGAGACGGGGGGACGCATCTGCAGCGAGTTTGTTATGTGCTATCCGCCGGGGATCCCGATCCTGGCCCCCGGGGAGGAGATCACAGAGGAGATATTGCGTTATATCGCTTACGCCAAGGAGAAGGGGTGCTCCATGACGGGTCCGGAGGATCCAGGGATCGAGCGCTTGAATGTGTTGAAGGAGGTTTGGGCGTAGAGATGGAATTTTGGTTTTCAGAGATGCACACTCCGGACGTAAAGCTGTCCATCCGCGTGGACAGGCAGCTCTACAGCGGGCAGAGCGACTTTCAGCGCATCGATGTGTTTGAGTCTCCGGAGTTTGGGAGATTCCTGACCCTGGACGGCTATATGATGCTGACAGAGCGGGACGAATTTATCTATCACGAGATGATCACCCACGTGCCGATGGCGGTGCACCCCCATGTGAGGAGGGTGCTGGCGGTGGGCGCTGGAGACGGCGGCGTGGTTCGGGAGCTGGCCAAATATAAAGGGATCGAGCAGATCGATATGGTGGAGATCGACGAGCAGGTGGTGGAGGTGTGTAAAAAATATCTGCCCCAGACCACCTGCAGCCTGGAGGATCCCAGGGTTCACATTTACTATGAGGACGGGCTGCGGTTTATCCGCTCCCGGGAGGATCTCTACGACCTGATCATCGTGGACTCCACGGATCCCTTCGGGCCGGGGGAGGGGCTGTTTACCAAGGAATTTTACGGAAACTGTTATCGGGCGTTGACCGGAGAGGGCATTATGGTGAACCAGCACGAGAGCCCCTTTTATCACGAGGACGCCGTGGCCTGCAGAAGGGCCCACAAGAGGATCGTGGACAGCTTTCCCATCAGCAGGGTGTACCAGGCGCACATACCCACCTACCCTTCCGGACATTGGCTGTTTGGATTTGCGTCCAAGCGGTATCATCCCATCCACGATCTGGACGGGGAGGCGTGGAGGCGGCTGGGCATTGAAACGAAGTACTACACGCCGAAGCTGCATGAGGGGGCTTTCTGTCTGCCGGCCTACGTGGAGCGGCTGCTCATGAGCGTGGAGCAGGAGGAAGAGCCCGCAAAAGAAACCACAGAAAAAATCACAAAAGAAACTACAGAGAAGAAACCACGGTGAAGAAACCACAGTGAAGAAACCACGGTGAAAAAACTACCGTGAAAACGACGGGGAACGATAAAAACGGAGGCGGAATATGGGAAAAATTTTAATCATTGGCTGCGGCGGGGTGGCTTCCGTAGCCATCCAGAAGTGCGCGAAATGCGCTGAGACCTTTGGGGAGATCTGTATCGCCAGCAGGACCAAGAGCAAATGCGATGCTCTGAAGGCGAAGCTGGAGGGAACGACAAAGGCGGTCATCACCACGGAGCAGGTGGATGCGGACAAGGTGGAAGAGCTGATCGCTCTGATCGAGAGGGTGAAGCCCCAGGCGGTCTTAAATCTGGCGCTCCCCTATCAGGATTTGACCATCATGGACGCCTGCCTCGCCTGCAGGGTGGATTACATTGACACGGCCAACTACGAGGCGGAGGACACGGAGGATCCCGCCTGGCGCGCCGTCTATGAAAAGCGGTGTAAGGAGAAGGGATTTACGGCCTATTTCGACTATTCCTGGCAGTGGGATTACAGAGAGCGCTTCGAGCAGGCGGGCATTACGGCGCTTTTGGGAACCGGCTTTGACCCCGGCGTGACCGGGGTGTTCTCCGCCTACGCTCTGAAGCATTATTTTGACGAGATCCACTACATTGACATTATGGACTGTAACGGCGGCGATCACGGCTATCCCTTTGCGACGAACTTCAATCCGGAGATCAATCTGCGGGAGGTGTCCGCAAACGGCTCCTACTGGGAGGACGGGCATTGGGTGGAGACCAAACCCATGGAGATTAAGCGGGAGTACGACTTCGCGCAGGTGGGAAAGCGGGATATGTATCTGCTGCACCACGAGGAGATCGAGTCTCTGGCGAAAAATATCCCCGGGGTGAAGCGGATCCGGTTCTTTATGACCTTCGGGCAGAGCTACCTGACGCACATGAAGTGTCTGGAGAATGTGGGGATGCTGCGCACGGATCCGGTGATGTTCGAGGGCAGAGAGATCGTGCCCATCCAATTCCTAAAGACGCTTCTGCCGGATCCCGCTTCCCTGGGGCCCCGCACCGTGGGCAAGACCAACATCGGCTGCATCTTTACCGGAGTGAAGGACGGCAAGGAGCGGTCCGTTTACCTCTACAATGTCTGCGACCATCAAGAGTGTTACCGAGAGCTGGGAAGTCAGGCGATCTCCTATACTACCGGCGTGCCCGCTATGATCGGCGCGAAGCTGGTGATGGACGGCGTCTGGAAAAAGCCGGGAGTGTTCAATGTGGAGGAGTTTGATCCGGATCCCTATATGGAGGCTCTGAACCGGTACGGCCTGCCCTGGGTGGTGGAGGAGAACCCGACGCCGGTGGAGTGAGGGGAAATACCGTTGAAAAATTAAGCTTCCAGTGCCTTTTTGTCCTATTGACAACTGCCCTGGGGGGGCGTAAAATTATAGTAAAACTAACATGGGAGGCAAATACCAATGAAAAAAATAAAACTCAGTCTGACGACCAAAATTTTGTCGTGTGTTATTTTACCGATTCTTTTGCTCGTGATATTTGCCGTGATTTCCATTAACAGCGTTGGGACTCTGATGGCGGACCGCCTGCAGGAGGATCACCTGAAAACCTCTAACTACGCGGTTCAACAGGTTCTTGATCTGCTCAGCACAGAGCCCTTTTCTCTACAGGGGGATGAACTGTACCGGGGAGATTTGAACTTGACGGCGGACAGCGGACGGATCGACAAGTTTCAGCAGGATTCCGGAGTGGAGGTCACTATTTTTTGCGGCATGACCAGGAGAGTGACGACCATCGTCGGTTCCGATGGAAATCGGATCCTTGGGACGCAGATGTCGGATACGGTATATAATGCGATCAAGGACAGTGGCTATTATTTTTCGGACAGCGTTTCGGTGGAGGGGGAGCCCTATTATGGCGTGTACCGTCTGATCGAGGATAACGGGGACGGAAACGAGATCATTCTGTTCACCGGTATCTCGGTAAAGAATACCCATGCGATCTACTCCACAAGGCTGATGTCCACAGCGGTATTCATGGTGGCGATCGCGGTGGTATGTATGCTGCTGGTTCTTTTGATCGTGAGAAATATTGTGAAGAGCATCCGCTCGTCGGTCAGCAACCTGAACGAGGTTGCGGAGGGCAGACTGAATTTTGCAGTCAGCCAGAGGATGACCGAGAGAGGGGACGAGGTGGGAAACATTGCCAGATCCATCGATTCCCTTATGAACAAATTTATTGAGATCGTGCACAATCTCCACGTTTCCTCCGATACGCTGACGGAGTTTACGGAGAATATCCAGCAGAATTTCTCGGCGATCAACGAGTCGATTTCCAATATCAATGTGGCGGTGGAGGAGATCGCAACCGGAGCCACCAGCCAGGCAAACGAGACTCAGGCGGTTTCCGGACAGATGAACGACATGGGCATTGCGGTGGAGAAGGCGTCTCAGGATATCATGGGACTGATGCGGACCGCGGAAGGTATGGAACGGTCCAACCGTGAGGTGAGCGAGACGCTGGAGGAGCTTGTGACGATCAGCACCAGCACGAGAGATTCCATTGAGGGTGTGCAGAGGCAGACGAATGAGACCAACCAGTCCGCTATGGAAATTCAGAATGCGGTGGCTTTGATCTCTGACATTGCCGGACAGACGAACCTTTTGTCCCTGAACGCCTCCATCGAAGCGGCGAGAGCAGGCGAGCAGGGCCGGGGCTTTGCGGTAGTTGCGGATGAGGTGAGAAAGCTGGCGGAGCAGTCCGGCCAGTCGGCACAGCAGATCGAAGTGATCGTGCAGCAGCTCATTGCCAAGTCCAACAGCAGCGTGGAAGCAATGAACGCGGTGATGGAAGAGATGCAGAACCAGTATAATAAGCTGAACCAGACCAGGGACGTATTTGGGCATCTTAATTCGGAGATCTCAAACGTTACCGCGGCTGTGGACAGCATCGCCAGCGAGATTGAGAACATCAATCACGCGAAGGACGAGGTATACGGCAACCTGGAGAGCCTGGCTGCCATTTCCCAGGAGAATGCGGCCTCCACGGAGGAGACCTCCGCTACGATGACGCAGTTGTCCGAGCTTGTGAACGACTGTGATAATGCGGTGGGAAAGCTGACCGATATCAGCGATTCTCTGGAGGGCAACGTGAAGAAATTTACCCTGTAAAGATAGCGTTGGGATTGTTATAGGGTTAGGATTGTTAGAAAAGTTGGAAAAGCCGAGCGGCGGTCTGTGCCGCCCGGCTTTTTTTCTTGGGGTCGATTTGGGGGCCGTTGTCGTGATCTATTCCCTGCCGAAATCATACGTTATTTATCGTAAACCAAGAAGGCTAAGTGACGAGCGGAGGGAGCAGGCAAGGCAGATGGTGAAACAGAATGAGCTTAGAAAATAGGCGTGAAGTGCGTTGAAAATCAGAATACGTTATCATCTTCAAAATGTTCCATAATGTCCTCAACATTACAGTGGAGAATGTTGCACAGCTTATCAATCGTGTTGACCTGCACATTCTGATTATGCCGCAATCGGTTAAGTTGTGAGCGGTTTATATTGTAATGGGTGTAAAGGTCGTATTGGGTAATCCCCTTTTCCTTCATAGTTGCCCATAGACGGTCATATGTTATCATACTAAATTTACCTCAAAAAAGACTTGTATTATTTTAATTATCCTTGTAAAATTAGATCAACGATAGTGTTCGTACAATGACACTATTCACAATAAGGACAAGGAGGGAATTTATGGATAAACGGATATTCATTACCGAGGAAGAAGTCAGACGCATCACAGATGAAGCGCTGGAAAAACTGCGCTCTATGATAAAGGAACTGAAGGACAAGGCATTTTCAGACGTAAGATGCCTTGTCTCATAGATGTTGGACTGAGTGGAGAAAGTTAATGAAAATACGGTAGGAAAATGGATGTGAATGTGGTAAAATATTACTATATTTGAAGGCGAGGATAAAATGATGGATAAAACTCTTGAACAAGTCAAAAAACTGATAGAACGGATTTCAGATTCCTATGACTTACCAACCAAAAAGCAGACAGAAAAAATGCAAAAATTGACTGGTATAGATTGGAGTGCAGAAGACTTGCAGATGCAGTGTTGCGAATATTGGAGTCACAATACACTAGAGGAAACCGCCTACTTCATGCTCCACGGGGAATATCCGTCAGTGCGTGATGTCGATCTTGTCTTTTGGCAGTATAAGCAAGGGGTTGTCATGGACGACAAGGAAGTATTTGAAAAATATCGCTTGGGAAAAGGAAAGCTGAAAGCGTTGCAAGCACTTCCACTTGATGAAATACTCCAGAAGATCAAAGACCTGTTCACTGGATGGCAGAAAAATGATTCCCTAAGCGATGATAAACACTGGCGGTTTGACTGTCTTGAGCAAACGGAAGATTGGATGGACACACACTTTTGGATTTTGGAATATGGACGAGATGTAGATTCTCAAAGAGAGCATCAAATATTGAAGTTTTGCTGTCACAATATGAACGATGAACAGATTGGGCTCATTTTAGAGTGCATGGAAAGTTTTCAATGTTCATTACATATTAGAGAAGAAAAGTAATCATGTTTTTACACAACGAAACAGAAACACATCATCAAAGCGTATAGAGTAACATCTATGCGCTTTT
>CANRLX010000001.1 GCA_947631615.1 uncultured Acetatifactor sp. | reverse complement strand
GTTTTTTTGATTAAGACGCCTAATATGGCTAATCCATTCGTCTCAACCGCAGGAAGATATATTGGTTTTGACCATGAGATTGGTTTTACTGAAGTCAGTATGCGTGAAATTCTTAAAGCTACAGGATATAAGAATATCAAGATCGTTGGGACAAATATTTATGTTGTTTTCCCTGTCTTAAATCAAATTGCATGGTTATGTTCTAAAATTATGAACGTTTTTTTGTGGTTGATCTCTGCATTGTATGGAAGAACCTCATTAAAGATATTTGAGAAAGATATTTTGGCTATTGTGAGGAAGTGAACTGTGCAGAAAGTTCTACACTTATTTTGAAGTATTATTGTATAAAATGAGCTGAGAGGATCAATAATTAAGAAGCCATATATTGAAATGATTATAAAAATATAGGAGTAGAACGATTTATGGAGAAGAGAATATTGGTAATTACAGATTACAAAGACGCGTACCGACAGGATATTTCCAGAAGCCAGGGCATTGACCTGGTTCAATTTAAACAGGTATTGGAACAAGAGGGATATGCGGTAAGCCAGATTACGTATAACGAATTAGTAAACCATTCTTCTAAGAAGGGGTACACTGATTGGTATATAGTTTATACGAGCTCTGAAAATATTGAATATAAGGAATATATCAAAGACATCATATACGATTTACAAAAAAGAAATGAAATAATACCGGGATATGATTTGTTGATGTGTCATGAAGATAAGCTGTATCAGGAGATTTATAAAAGAAATTTAGGAATACAATCACTTGACTGTCAAATGTATGCAACTATGAAGGATTTGCAGAAGGATATTGATAACTTTCATTATCCCGTTGTTATTAAGAACTGCGTAGGGGCAGGATCGATTTCTGTTTTTAAGGCGGATAATAAAAAAGAATTGATGAAATGTTCCAAAAAAATTATGTTGTCTAAAGACTTCTTTGAATACTATTTAAAGGCTGCATATAAGAAAGTATTAGGAAAATTAAGTCCTTACTATTTTGAGGATGAAAAATATTTTGGGAGATTAGTGGTACAGCAGTATGTTCCTAATTTGGAATGTGATTGGAAGGTGCTGGTTTTTGGAGAAAAATATTATGCGCTAAGAAGAAATGTACGTAAAAATGATTTTCGTGCAAGCGGAAGTGGTAAATTTTCTTTTGAAACACCTGATGATGCTATTTTAACATTTGCCGAAGCTGTCTACGAAAAAATGAAGGTGCCGTTTCTTTCGCTTGATTTATGTATCAATGATGCCAAACAAGTGTATTTGATTGAATTTCAGGGGATACATTTTGGGCCGTATACGTTGATAGAGTCTCCGCATTATTTTGTTCATAGCGGTGCGTGGGAAAAAATTGAGGGAAAATCCGTTTTGGCGGAAGAATATGCGCAGGCAATTTTGCAGTACATAGAGAAAAAATTAAAATAGGAGGCTGTGAGAATGATAAATTATGATGTCTGGATAGAAAAAATTAAGAAGGCAGCGTATCCGGCAGCTCCGTTTCATCCAGATGAAATATATCCTGAATTTTCTGATTTTTGTTATCAAATGAAAATGGATAAAGGAAATGAAATTTATAAGTCCGTTAGAGAGGTTTTGTATCGTCTGGGCTACGATAGAGAACACTTTGGCACAGGAGCCTGGAATCCCTTTAGAACCTTGGTAACCCCCGGTAATTCTGTTGTGATAAAGCCCAATTTTGTGCGAGGGACACATATATGGGGGGAACGCGGTGTCAAGGCAATGATTACCAATATGGCGGTAGTTCGTCCGATTGTAGATTATGTGTTACTTGCGACAGCTGGCAATGTAAAAATTATTATTGGTGATGCTCCAATCGCTAATGCTAAATGGGATGATATTGTTGTAAACAGCGGGGTACAGGAGTTAGTACAATTTTATGAAGCAATGGGGGTTTCTATCTCTTTGATTGACTTCAGAAAGGAATGGGCATTGCTCAATCAGGATCAGGTTTATAAAAAGAAAATTTTGAATCCTGAAAGATGTGAAGAAGATTATATAGAAGTTGATATAAAGAACGATTCTATGCTATGTGAAATTATGGAGAGCAATGGACGATTTGAGATGGGCGGCGTGAAGAGTGGGACAATAAAAAAGTATCATACCATAGAATCAAATACCTATTTGATTCCTCGAGAGGTTTTGGAGGCAGATGTATTTATAAACGTTCCCAAAATGAAGACCCACCGGATGGCGGGCTTGACCTGTGCAATGAAAAATTTAATTGGCATCAACGGGGAAAAAGAACGAATTGCACATTACCGTAGAGGAGTAAAAAGTAAAAATTGCGATGAATTTGAAAAGTTTAGTCTCGTTGTTTTTTGGAGAGAACGAATCTGGATGAAACTGAAATATATAGAAAAACCATGGTCACATAAGCTCATGACATGGGGAAAGCGTATAGTTCAAAAATATGTTTGGAAGGGAAAGACCTTTGAGGAAACCTACGCTTTAAAACCGCCCAAACTCTATCGGGAAGGCGGCTGGCGAGGGAATGACACCCTGTGGAGGTGTGCAGTTGATATTAATCGTATTTTACTTTATGCAGACAGAACGGGTAAAATGCAGCCGGCAAAACAGCGGAAATATCTTTGCATTGTTGACGGGGTAATTGCCGGCGAGGGAGAAGGGCCTTTGGCAAACACTCCCAAAGAAGCCCGTGTGGTGTTCGGAGGCACAAATCCGGTTATGGTGGATTATGCTGCCGCATCCATTATGAATTTTGATTACCGGCTTATGCCAATGATATGGGCCTCCATGGAACCGCATAAATACCCATTGATTGATAAAAAGGTTTCGGATATTCAAGTAGGAAGCAACGTTCCGGAAGAGGAATATACGCAGGATTTTGTACCGACCAGCGGATGGACTATATTATATCGTTCTAAGAATAATTGTTAGTTCAACTAAAACACTGCGGCATAAGCGCTTTGTACTATTTTATAAATCGAAGGTGAAAGTATATTGATAAAATGGCTTAAGAATGTGTCCTATAGCTTCCTTGGTAAAATGGCGGCAATGCTTTTTCTAATGTTGCTTGATATTGCGGCGGCAAGATTTCTGGAGAAAGATAACTATGCAGAGTGGGTTTATTTCTTTTCCATACTCACTATGCTGTTTTGGATTGGATGGTTTGGGATCAATATTTCCACAAAGGTTCATGTATCTAAATATGAGAATAATCTTGAACAGGCAGGATGTATAAAATCTGCGGCACTGCTGCGACTTGCCGTCAGTGTAGTGATTTCTATTATCATCTCTATAGTAATGCCGCGGGTGGCTGCTTATTTGGGGTATCCTGATAAATATCCAGACTTAAAATGGTTGTTTTCTATCGCAGCGATTCTGGTATTTCTCAATACCTTCACAGAATTTTTTAAGGAAATCTTTATGGGGATAGAAAAATTTAATAAGCTGTTTGCCCTGACCGTTGTAGAGTATGCCGGCTACTTTCTGTTTTCCTGCATTGGCTTATTTGTTGCCAGAAGGGTCCGTTTAATTGCATACGGATATCTCGCCTCGGGTATTGCGGTTTCCATCATTGGCTGGTTATTTATGGCTGATATTTATAAAATGGAGATCCGGAAAGCAAAAATTTCAATCAACAGGCATATTTTACCTATATTTAAATATGCGATCCCCATTGCTTTAATCAGTTTAGGCGGAATGATTTTAGTCGAAATGGACACCTTTATGTTAGGTCTGTTGAGCACAAAAGAAAATGTCGCCATATATAGTATTGCAAAAAATTTGTGTTCAAAGGCTGCACACATCAATTATGCTTTTACAATGGGAGTAATGACCTCATTCTCAGTCATTACATCCGAGGAATATCTACAGAAAAAAACAGAATTTCAAAAAGCAGTCAAAATAAACTACATCATTACTGCCATTGTGGTGATCGGTTTTTGTCTGTTGGGACAAATGGCAATCAATATTCTTTACGGAAAGCAATATGCGGAATCCGGCTACATTATCAGGCAACTGGTCATATATTATGCGTTGTTTGGAGTCTCAAATTTTTATTCTGCCTTTTTAGATTACAGAAATAAAGCCGGAGCCAGAAGTATGTGGTATTTCAGCGTAGTGATTATCAACCTGATACTGAATTGTATGTGGATTCCAAAGTATGGTGCCAGAGGAGCGGCATGGGCTACAGATCTTTCGCTTGTCCCGTACACCATCTATGCAATCATAATATCATACAGGGAATGGAAGGTAATAGAAAGAGAAAATACATAGGGAAAAACTTTTAAATCTAAGAAAGGTGGAATTATCAATGATGGATGTCAATATTTTTTTTGTTATTTTGGGTGCTTTGGTATGTGGGCTGTATTTTTATAAAAGTAAATATAAAAATTATACTTTTATCTATACTTTGCTTCTTATTCCACTGCTCTATTTTTCTATCAATATGATCGATGAAGCTATGACGGCGGATGAGACGGGGTACATCAATACATTTATTCATATGGATCAGATGGAAAGGGGAACTATTTCTTGGGTTAAAGGAACTTATCAGTATCGGATTTCGGAAATATTCTCTGGAACAATATGCTTCCTTTTTAACAGGCTATTTACTATATCTGACAATCAATTAGTCTTAATCTATAAATATACACATTGGATATTGTATTTTGGCGTTACCTTTTTGATTGCTCAGATATGGAAAAAAATATTTGATTATGACGTAAATAGTATAAAATACAGAATGTCAAATGCAGCCGTACTGATGATACTAATTGGCGCACCTATTGCTTGCCTGCTGTTAAAGGTTTGTAACTATGATGCCGGTTGCGTTTATTTTGGTATTGCCGGATTAAGTTTGCTCATTTTGGCTGCCAAAAAAAATGCCCCCAAGATAGCATTTGCAGGCGCACTGGTTGCCTTGTTATCCTGTCTGGAAAAATGTATAGGCTTGCCCTATTGGGCCGTATGTGCAACCGCCGCAGGCGCACTTACATATAAAACAACAAAGAGTGTAAAGAAAACAATTCTGGCTGACCTGGCAGTTCTAGGAAGTTCCTATACATTGTGCTATTTGTCACTGATATACATAAGATTGATTCAGGGAAGCGGAATAGTTGATCTCAATATTGGTGCTGCTTTATTTCCATTATATTTTATTGCTTGGGATTTTTTGGCAACAAGTACTGCTCAAATAGATTTTACGATACTGAACTCAAATACGGATATAGCGTGTCAATATATTGCTTTTATGGCGATATCCGTAATCCTTTTTTCCTTTATATTAGCCGTGGGGGAGCATATTTATAACAAGTATCACACATCGAGAAAATGCAGAATAATATTTGGATTGTTTAGTATCGCTATCATTATAGGCGGTATAGTTGTTAGTTTTGTGCTGACAAGAAGCTTATATCCATGTAAAGATTTCCCAGAAAACGTATATGTACCAAAAGCTCGTATGGTCGGCGGAATTTATTTCTTTAATACACAGACTAAGTGGGGATATCTCCTGGCAACCATGTTTGATGCGGTTTCTGTAGTATTAACCAATCAACCAACTGCATATTTGCTGATTTTTCTTTTTGCCTGTGTAATAATGATGAAATCAAAGCAAATATATGATGAATATTATTTATTTTTAATAGAGATATTTGTCCTGCTATTACCCAGTGCTTATACTTTGTCAGGTGCTCCGAGAGCCCCCAGATATTTTGGTGTTAGTATTCTTATGCTGCCAATATTGTCTGTTTATATGATTGGACGTTATATGTATGAAGACGGCCGCGTTAAAAGTATCATGGTACAAAGGTTTTCCGGCGTATTATTGTATATATCTATTTTAGTTGAAATGATATTATATATTCCAAATTATGTTTGCTTTTCTCCTCTTTGGTTATATCGAAATGAAGAATTTCGCACTACTGTGCGCCAGGGAGAATGGGAAAATGGTGAGGCAATGATGTGGGGAGAGGATTTTGCTATTGCCGGAAATAAAGTAATGGAACTAATAGGGCCGCAGGATGATTACGGCCAATATACACTTTATTATAGTTACGGCAGCCTGTGGCTTAAGAATCCAGGTTTTAATCGGATAAGTATGTACAGTGGTCTAGATAATTTGAGTTGGACAGATAAAGATTATTACCTTTTTACAAAATTTATGATTTACAGAAAGACGCCGCCGGAATTTTTACGTTTGGTGACTCCCGATGCAGTAATCAGTTATAAAGGAGAAATTGCTGTCTGGATATATAGGGGCGATAAAATTAAGGACTACTCTGCATGGTTTGAGAGTTGAGAGGTATCCGGATAAGGCAGAGATTTCGAGATCTGCTCCAGGCAGAAATCTTCAATCTCTGCCATATAGATCACGGGTGTACACTTTATCCTTTACATCATCCAGGCTGCTATCATATCTGTTGGCAATAATACATTGACTTTGCCGTTTAAACTCGGACAAATCGTTAAGGATTTTACTTCCAAAGAAAGTAGTGCCGTCTTCAAGAGTTGGCTCATAGATAATTACAGTTGCACCTTTGGCTTTGATGCGCTTCATGATGCCTTGAATGGAGCTTTGGCGGAAGTTGTCGGAATTACTCTTCATTGTGAGACGGTATACGCCGACTATGACTTCTCTCTCCTTGGAGGAATCCCATTCCGCATTGGCGCCATATGCGCCGGCGATCTCCAGCACTCTGTCTGCGATGAAATCCTTTCTGGTTCGATTGGATTCTACAATCGCAGACATCATATTTTGGGGGATATCCTCATAATTTGCCAACAACTGTTTGGTATCCTTCGGGAGGCAGTATCCTCCATAGCCAAAGGAGGGATTATTGTAATGAGACCCTATTCGCGGATCAAGGCATACTCCATTGATAATGTCCTGTGTATTTAATCCCTTTATTTCCGCGTAGGTATCCAGTTCATTGAAATAAGATACTCTGAGCGCTAAATACGTATTTGCAAACAGTTTGACCGCTTCCGCTTCTGTAAATCCCATAAACAAAGTTGGGATGTCCTTTTTGATAGCGCCTTCCTGCAGCAGTTCTGCAAAGTCATGCGCCGCTGCGGTAAGCCGCTGGTCCTTTAAGTCTGTCGAAACAATGATTCTTGAAGGGTACAGATTATCATAGAGAGCTTTCGATTCCCTCAAAAATTCCGGACTGAAAAGTATATTGGAGGTGTTATATTTCCTTCGGATCGACTCTGTATATCCGACAGGAATGGTACTTTTTATAACCATTATAGCATTCGGATTGACTGCCGATACAAGCTCTATTACTTGTTCAACTGCGGAAGTGTCGAAATGATTTCTCTTGCTGTCATAATTGGTGGGAGCGGAAATGATTACGTATTCCGCATCGCGATACGCAGAAGTGCCGTCCAGTGTGGCAGTGAGATCCAATTCTTTTTCCGCAAAATATTTTTCAATATATTCATCCTGGATGGGAGATCTGCGCTGATTGATCATTTCCACCTTCTGAGGGATGATATCTACGGCCGTAACACGATTGTGCTGTGCTAAAAGGACTGCAAGCGATAATCCAACATAGCCGGTTCCGGCAACTGCAATTTTTTTATTCATGTCGTTTACCTCCGTAATAGCTCCAAGTATTATATTTTATAAAATTGTTTATACCATTCTGCAAAGTATCTTAGTCCTTCCCGCAAGGGTGTGCTAGGCTTAAAGCCAAAATCCTTTTCCAGTGCGGCGGTATCCGCATAAGTAACAGGTACATCACCGGGCTGCATGGGTAATAACTCCTTGTGCAACTCAAAATCATAATCCTTTGGCAGCACATCCGCCCGTATCAGCTCTTCCTGCAGGATCGTTACAAAATCTAAAAGATTTTCTGGGCTGGAGTTTCCGATATTATAGATCGCATAAGGAGGCAGAGGAAGACCGTCCTCCCCGTTCTTTTTTTCAGGAGCCCCTTGCATAACACGCATGACGCCCTCTACAATGTCGTCGATATATGTGAAATCTCTCTTACAATCCCCATAATTGAAGATTTGTATTTTTTCTCCATTTACCAATTTATTCGTAAAGCTAAAATATGCCATATCCGGACGCCCGGCAGGTCCGTATACCGTAAAAAAGCGAAGGCCGGTGGAAGGAATATTATACAATTTGCTATACGCATGGGCCATGAGCTCGTTTGATTTTTTGGTGGCGGCATAGAGGGAAACAGGGTTGTCCACCTTGTCCTCTGTGCTATAGGGAATTTTTTTGTTAGAACCATATACAGAGGAAGATGAGGCATAGACCAGGTGTTGGACACCCTGATATTCTGTTGTACTGTCAACCTGGGAATAGCTGTTGCGACATGCCTCCAGTATGTGATAAAAGCCAATGAGGTTACTTTGGATATAAGCATCGGGATTTGTGATGCTATAACGCACACCGGCCTGTGCAGCCAAATTCACCACAATATCCGGACAACATTCCCCAAACGCCTTCTCAAGCGTATCTTTGTCCGAAATGTCACCCTTTACAAAATGATAGGTGGATTCCGGATGGCAGGAGGCTTCTGCGTCTATCGTCTCTAACCGCCATTTTTTAATGGAAACATCATAGTAATCGTTGAGATTATCGATCGATGTGATGTGTACCGGCTCTACGGTTTTTAATAATTTTAAAATCAAATTGCTTCCGATAAAACCGGCGCCGCCGGTTATAAATATATGTTTGTTTTTTAAGCTGATTGATTGCATAGTTCGACTCTCTTTTTATTTGTTTTGTAAAATATCATCCTGTTTTTATCATTGATATTAGATACTTCCTGATTGTAATAGATATTTCAAGGAATTAGATAGTACACTTTCCTTTACAACCTCTTTATTTTCCATAAAAAACTGCTCGCTAAGCTTTTTAACTGCATCATCAATGCACTCCACTATTGAACATGACTGCAACAAATTTTTTCCTGCTTCATACTCACATTTAATGTATCTATTACTGTTAACTCCATTAATGAGAGTTAAATCAAAAAGCAAATTGGCCTTCTGCATTTGTATTTCATCTCCTATCTCTTCCAAAAAGCTTAAAGGGCCCTCATAGGATGTTGCAATAATAAGGAAATCATATGGCTCATTATTCAATTTTACAATTTTAAAATTATCCTTCATAACGAACCTTCCTTTCTAATCTTCCATCAACATATGCAATAGCAGACATTATTTCTGAACCTTCAAATTTAACTTCAATATTTTTTATAAATGCTATAGCTTCATCTTTCGTAGAAAAACTTTTGTAGATTGCACCCGAAAAACCACTAATTTGATTTTGACACTCTTCCCATGTTTCATATATTCCAGGGTTTTTCCCAATTTTTACTGCGTAAAACTTCTTTGCCATTCGTATCTCCTTATTTGGAATTAGAAAGTTTATCACATGTTTTTAGGTATGTCAATCTTTTTTATTAAATAATTATACCATATAAAGGAACAAAACAGTATACTTTTTCTATGAAATTTCCACCCATTTCTATTTTTCTGTTGCGTTGTCTTTTGTTCTAAAGTTTTCTTTCAAAAATCTTTTCTAATGAATGATAATCACAAATTATCACCCCGTACCTTCCAAGCCCCGCCTCTTATATATCATGGGAATTGATTGGGATTGGATCTACCAAAGACCACAGGTCCTTGCCGAGCTTCTGGCATCCGATTATGAAGTTACTGTTTTGTTTCCAAGGTCCATATTGCGGGCCAGTCATAAAACCAACGTCCCGCTAAAGATGCAGGCACGCATTTTACGCACACTGCCTTATCAGGAGAAGAATCTGGTAGTGGCAATGGGTTCTTTCTTATTAAATAGACACTTATTTCGGGATATAGACACATTTGATTATATTTATTTGGGATATCCCTTGTATGCACGCTATATTCCGGCCTCCTACCATGGAAAGATCATCTATGACTGCATGGATAACTATGAGGCACTTTATCCGGACCAAAAACGTGTATCACGAATATTACAGCAGGAACAACACATTGTCAGGCGTTGCCATCTCCTGCTTGCCTCTTCCGTATTACTGAAGAAGAAAGTAGACGCTATTGCCGGCTATTCCAAAAGCATATTAGTTCGCAACGGGGTTCTCTTTGATATCGCGCTCTCTCTTTCACATGCGCAAAAAAAAGATATCTACAAGCTGTGTTACATTGGAACCGTCGCGGAATGGTTTGATTATAAGCTGCTTTTGACCACGATGAACGAGCTGCCTTATCTGGAATACCACTTGGTGGGTCCGGTATCTTCAAGGTGCGATCATCCCAAAATACACTATTTAGGCATAGTACCCCATGAGACGCTTCCGGAGACGGTGGCAGATTTCGACTGTTTGGTCATGCCCTTCTGTGTCAATGAAATAGTAAAATCGGTGGATCCGGTAAAGCTTTACGAATATATTTCCTTCGGCAAATGTATTGTCAGTGTCTATTATCCGGAATTAGAACATTTTCGTGATTTTGTATATTTCTACGAAACCCCCAGGGAATATACAAGCCTGCTCCGCCGGTTGGCACAGGCGGGTTTTCCCCCTAAATATAACACGAAAATGCAGCAAAACTTTTTACAAAACAATACCTGGCAGGAACGCTACCGTCACCTTCGTAAAGCACTGTCTGAGATGGAGGAAACAGATGAAGATCAAAGTAATGAGTGTGTTTGGGACACGCCCTGAAGCTATCAAAATGTGCCCATTGGTAAAAGAATTGGAAAAACACAAGGAAATTGAGAGTATCGTCTGTCTGACCGGCCAACACAGGGAAATGCTGCAGCAGGTAATTGATATTTTTCAAATCCATGTAAAATACAATTTGGATATCATGCAGCCCAGACAGACATTGACCGGAATCACCACCTCTGTCCTGGAAAAACTGGAAACGGTACTGTTGACAGACAAACCTGATATTGTGCTGGTGCACGGTGATACCACCACTTCCTTTGCGGCGGCGTTGGCCGCCTTTTATCAACAGATTCCCGTAGGACATGTGGAAGCCGGACTCCGCACATTTGACAAATACTCACCGTTTCCGGAGGAATTGAATCGGAGCCTGACCGGAAGAATTGCAGAGCTTCATTTTGCTCCCACAGACAATAACCGCGTAAATCTTGTGAATGAAAACGTTAAAACCAATGTCTTTGTCACAGGAAACACCGTGATTGATGCCTTTCAGACTACGGTGAAGCCGAGTTACCAATATCACAGCGAGGATCTGAAGGGCCTGGATTTTTCTGACAAGCGCCTCCTTCTGATGACCGCACACCGGCGGGAAAATCTCGGTGCCCCATTGGAAAACATCTGTCGAGCGGTAAAACGTGTTGTGGAAAGCTTTCCTGACGTTGAGGTGATCTACCCTGTTCATATGAACCCCGCCGTGCGTGACACCGCCGCTGCCATCCTTGGCGGGCTGGAGCAAGTACATCTCATCCATCCGCTGGACGTAGAGGATATGCACAACCTGATGTCCAGAAGCTTTCTGGTAATGACAGACTCCGGCGGACTCCAGGAGGAGGCTCCTGCCTGCGGAGTGCCGGTGCTGGTGCTTCGCACGGAAACGGAACGTCCGGAAGCCGTGGAAGCCGGCACAGTAAAAGTAGTCGGAGTGGATGAGGATATCATCTACCAAAATGCCCGACTTCTTTTAACGGATTCAGTGAAATATAACAAGATGGCAAAGGCCGTCAACCCTTACGGCGACGGTCATGCCAGCGAAAGAATCGTGCAGGCGATTCTGGATTGGAAAAGACAGAATGATGAAAGATATCCGAGAGCTATACGAATACCGTGAAATGATTGCCAGCTTAGTGCAAAAGGAGCTTCGAGGCAAGTATAAGGGTTCCATCTTAGGTTTTTTTTGGAGCCTGCTGATCCCCTTGTTCCAGCTGGTCATTTATACGATTGTATTTTCCGTCTTTATGCGCTCCGGCATTGAAAAATTTTATATATTTTTGTTTGTTGCGCTGGTTCCATGGCTCTTTTTTAACAGTTGTATTTCCGGCGGAGCAACATCCATCCTCCAACAGAAGAACCTGGTGGAAAAAATCTATTTCCCGCGGATGGTACTGCCGGTAGCCTACACAATCAGCTACTTTATCAATATGCTGCTGAGTTTCCTCATCGTTTTTCTGGCTTTGTTTGTCAGCGGGATTGGTGTACGTCCGGATGTCCTGTGGTATCTTCCCATCATTATGGGGATCGAATTTGTCATGGGTATGGGAGGTGCCTTGCTTTTTTCTTCGCTTACTGTATATTTTCGGGATTTAGAGTACATCCTGAACATTCTCACTATGGCATGGATGTATATGACGCCAATCCTTTACCCGATGTCACAGATCCCTGACGGCATACGAAACTGGCTTTATTTAAACCCTATGACCTCCGTTGTCATTGCATACCGTGACATTCTTTATTACCGACAGGCTCCGGATATGCAGACTCTGTTATATGCCATTATATGGGGGATCACGATGCTGTTTGCCGGTTGGTTTTGCTTCCACAAGCTGCAAAGAAACTTTGTTGAGGAATTGTAAAATGGTACACTCTGAAAACGCCATAGAAGTAACCGATGTGAAAAAGTATTTCAAGGTCTACTACGACCGCGGAGTCACCTTGAAAGACCGCCTCCTGTCCCATGGCCGCAACAGATACGAAAAACGGCAGGTTCTGGATGGAATTTCCTTCTCCGTAAAAAAGGGTGAGGCGATCGGACTGATCGGAAAAAACGGCTGTGGGAAAAGCACAACGCTAAAGCTGCTGACCCGTATCATTTACCCAAACGAAGGACGTATTGAATTAAACGGCCGTGTCTCCAGCTTACTGGAGCTGGGCGCCGGCTTCCATCCCGACATGAGCGGCCGCGAAAACATTTATATGAACGCCGCAGTATTTGGCTTAAACAAAAGAGAAATCGACAATCGCCTGAACGATATTATCCACTTTTCCGAGCTGGAGGAATTTATAGATAATCCTATCCGGACTTATTCCTCCGGCATGTATATGAGGCTGGCCTTCTCCGTTGCCATCAATGTAGATGCAGATATTCTTCTGATCGACGAGATCCTGGCCGTCGGTGATATCAACTACCAAAAGAAATGCTTTGAAAAACTAAAAGAGATCAAAATGAATGGCAGTACCATTGTGATCGTCTCCCACTCCCTGGATCAGATCGAAAAAATCTGCGACCGCACCATCTGGATCGCAGACGGCAAGATCCACGAAGAGGGCAGACCCAGAGACGTGCACATTCATTATCTCTACAGCATGGAACAGACGAGACTGGAACAGTTTCAAGAGGAACACTATCAGGATCTGGAGCTGGATGCCTCTGAAGAAACTGCAAAGGGGCCGAATCCCACCGAGAAGGGCTCTTCGGAGCCGGCCTCTCCTACAGAGAACAGTGGCACAACTTCAGAAGCAAACGCGGTTCCTGAGGAAAACACCGACGAACCGCCGAAGGAGCACATCCCCTCCATCGCAGAAAAGATAAAACCGTTAAAACATAATTTCCTGTCAGGCTCCAACAAAAAGAGACTGCGCTCCGGTGACGGAAAGATCTATTTTACGGAAATGTATATCACGGACACAAACAACGAGGAGAAACTCTTTTTTGAGACGGGGAGCGACATCCATGTTTATTTAAGATATAAAACCGCTGTAAAGGACGCACGCGGGACACTGTGCCTTTTGATTTATCGGGATGACGGCGTATACTGCTTTGGCAGCAACACCTTTTTGGAAAAGCTGGAAGTCATGGAGCTGGCGCAGACGCAATATTTGGAGATTGACCTGCTCCGGATCCCTCTGCTCCCCGGTAAATACACAATGACGATTGCCATACACGATGAGCAGGCGATTAACAACGACATTGTGGAAAATATCGCCGCCTTTCAAACTTTTTCCACCAAAGGGGACTTAGGTGTGACTCGTATCAGTTCTGAGTGGAGGCTGGAATGACAATGAGAACGGAGAATTTTGAAAACTTTATCCAAGGCATGAAAAAACGTACCTGTGACGGCAGTTCTAATTCCCCTGTCCAGCTGATGCTGGGACTTACCAACGTCTGTAATCTACATTGCGCCTTTTGTCCCTATTGCGGCTTCTGTATGCGCAAAACCGAACAGCCGGAAGAAATTCCCCTGAACATTGTAGAGGAGCTTGCTCCTTACATGGAAAATGCACGTTTTATCAATCCCTCCGGAAGAGGCGAGCCACTTTTGTACCGAAATTTTAAGAATTTTCTGGAAATATGCCGTGACCACGACGGTTTACAGGTCATGCAGCTGATCAATAACGGTACGCAGCTGCACCGATTTTCTCCGGAGATGCTTCGCGATATCAATGTAATCTGTATTTCTGTGGACAGCGTAAACAAGGAAACCTTTGAACTGCTTCGGTGCGGAGCACACTTTGAACAGGTCATGGAAAATATAACTAACTTGCGAAGCTCTCTGCCTTCTGCCGTTCTTCAGTGGAATGTCGTTGTAAATCGACTTAACATTGCGGAGCTGTATGATATCTTCTGTACTGCTCGGGAAATTGGTATCAATTACATTTCTTTTAATGATGTGTACGGTTTTGAGGAGGATCGAACCATCCAACTCCTTCGCTTGCGAAAAAGTGACTATGCCGCAGTAGAAAGACAGCTTCACAGGATAAATGAGGCAAACAAAGATTCGCAAATGTTCGTGGGAAATTTAATTTCTTATGACGGATTTGAAGATCAAATTCCTTGCGATACAGAAGCCATTCGCCAGGAATTGCTTCAGTTAAAATCCCTTCCTCCATACTTGGATTTTGATGAGATCAATTCCGAAGACACCAAGAGCCGAGAGATCAACATCCGCGATGGCCAGCGCTTCAATCCTGATAAATTTGCACTGCCCTATTGTACCGCTCCGTTTTCTACTATGATGATTTACCCGAATTTGACCGTTGCTCCCTGCTGTGCAGACTTTGGCGCGCTGGACTCCGCAAGGGGAAAAGGGGTTCATGGGGTATGGTGCGGCAAGCATTTCAAAAAACTGCGTTATGCTATGTTCCACTATGATTTTATTCCTGATTTTTGCAAGGGATGTTCCTCCTTTGCACGCTACGAATATATCAACGAATACATTGAAGCGCTGAAACAGGACAAAGATTATACGATAGAACAGCTTACGATCCCGCCACGTTTTACCCCCCCGAAGGCGTGGTCAAGGATCCGGAGGTCGCTTCCAAAATCAGCCGCCTAAATGGCGGATAATCAAACAAACCGTTGTTTGCTGTAACGGAAAAGGAATAACAATATGGACATTAGACAGGACAACTTTAATCAATTCATTCAGGATGTAAAAGCCCAAAAAACAGTGCTCGACTGCAACCCTATTCAGGTAATGATAGGTCTCACTAACGTTTGCAATCTTCACTGTGCATTTTGCATATACTGCGGCTTTTGTATGAAGAAAATTGAAAAGGGAGAGATGCTTCCAATGGAGGCCGTTAATAAACTGGAAGCATTTCTACAGTCGGCAGGCATCGTCATACCCTCCGGCCGTGGCGAGCCCTTGATTTACAATAACTTTGAAGACTTTATGGAGGTCTGCAAAAAGACCGGAGCCATTGAAAAAATGCAGTTGATCAGCAACGGCACATTGCTGAACCGCTATGACTCTGATATTTTTAAGGGCATCAACATTATGTCCATATCGTTTGACAGTGTCAATAAACAAATTTTTGAGTTGCTTCGATACGGCTCTAATTATGATACCGTTTTAGAAAATATGAAACGCTTGCGCACAGAGCAGCCGGATCTGATCATACAGATGGCAGTCACGGTAACCCGTCTTAACATGGATGAAATGGCCGCATTATATTCTCTCGCCAGAGAGCTCGGGATAGACTATATCTCTTATAACAGCGTATATGCTTCCGATGATGATAAGGTATTTCAGCTTCTTAGACTGCGCGAGTCTGACCGCATCATTATTGAGGAGCAGATAGCACAAATCAAGCAGCTTAACGCAGATCATAAATTAGAGGTAATTGATATTATCACATGGAATCAATTTGATGATGGTGCCCCCTATGACAAAAACCGTATTTATCAGGAACTGCAAGAGCTAAAATCTATCACGCCCTATTTAGATTACGACGACATTGATGCGGATAATGACAAGACGCGGAAAATTTATGTTGAAAGACGCAGCGGACGCAATAAAAAAGCCATTGCACTTCCTTATTGTATGCAGCCGTTTTGTCTGATGTTAATACAACCCAGCCAGGATATCGTTCCCTGTGCAAAAGGTTTTGGGCCTGTAAACAGCATGGAAAGCATGTCCGCCAGGGAAGCGTGGAACTGTGAGGAATATCAGCTGCTCAGGGAAGCAATGTTCGATTACAATATGCTGCCGGACTATTGCCGACAGTGTCGCGGTTATTGCCGCTACGACTATATCAATGAATATATCGCTTCTTTGAAGGAAGAAGCAGAATTTAACTATGACAGTTTAATAATCCCTCCGGATTTCTATCCTCCCGAGGGATTGATCAAAGACCCCGTCATTGCAAGCAAGGTCGCACTTGCCCAAAACACTCAAACAGAAAAGAAATCAGCCAAGTACGATGTCAACAGCCTTGCCTATTGGGATAACAGGTTTGCCACCGACTGGAAAGACTTCAGCGGAAATGAACAGACCAAATATTTTGCTTCCATTCTGGTTGATATGCTGCCGGACTGGCTGGTCCACGAGGCCAACGAAAACCGATACGATATCTGTGATCTGGGCTGTGCTGCGGGAGATGCTCTGCCTGTTTACCGGCAAAGATTTCTGACCTCCTCTATCTTTGGAGAGGATTTCTCTGAAAAGGCGGTCTCTATTGCCAGCGCAGCGTACCCTACCTTTCAGTTTAAAGTCAGCAATATCCTAAAACCGGAACAAGAGACAAAATACCCGCTCGTGATCTGCTCTAATGTAGTAGAACATTTTACAGACACCTATCAGGTACTCGCAAAAATATGTGAACGCACCACCAAATACGCAGTCATAATGATTCCATACCGTGAGGAACCCGGCATTATCGATGAGCATGAACGCGTATTCCACACCAAAGATATTCCTTTGATCGTGGAGGATGCGGATCTGGTATACGCAAGCTCCATGGAGTGTCATTCCATTTATTATCCGTATGAGCAGCTCCTTCTGATCTACGCCAAGGATAAGAAATATACCAGACTTTCCGACATTTCCGAGCATCTGTCCAGCGATCGCGAAAAAACGAAGGATCAGATCATTGCGGAATATCAGGAACAGCTCGTCCGGTGCCAGGATCAGCTTGCCCAGACAGCAGAGGAACTAAAAGCAAGGGAAAGTGAGCTTAGCGCCAAAACCAGTGATCTGCTTGCCAGGGAGGAGGAGCTTCGCTCCGTCAATGAAACCCTGGAGCAGACTTGTCATCAGCTTGCCTGCGCCAAGGAAAAATCGGCTCAGCTTGCCGATGTGCAAAACCAGCTTGACAGTACTCTCCGACATTTGACGCAGGAAAAACAAGATCACCTAATGGCCTCCGCCTTGCTGCGCCAGAAGGATGAATATATGCAGCAGGCACTAGAACTTAGCAACCATTATGCCACAGGGAAGCTGATGCAGCTGAACCACCTTTTGTTCCGTATCAAGGGAGAACTTATAAAAGGCAACAGGGAACAGCGCAAAGAGTTTTGGTCCTGGCTGGGCGGCAGACTTCGGCGGACCAACCGCACTCTCGGAGCCGGAAAGGATTACAATCCCTGGATGGTAGTCAACGAAAAATTAAAGGAAGGCATTGCCTGCAAGGAACAGGCATTCGGCGCAACACTTCCTGACAGCGGCACTCTTCCTCCCGCCATTGGACAAAAACTGAAAGAGGATTATACGCAATACGATGTCATTATGCTGTCGGTAATTGATTACCGTTTTCGTCATCAAAGGCCCCAGCATTTTGCCGCTCGTTATGCCGCAGACGGACACCGCGTATTCTATGTCAACGCCAATTTCATCCGTCAGGACAGCATTACAGAGGAAGCTCTAAACCTGTATGTAGTGGACTTCTCCTGTCCGAATCACAATGCCATTTATCCCATGGATGGAAAAAGTACTCTTGAATGGATGCAGGGAAAACTGGACCATTTGATCTACACACAGGCGATACGGGATGCCATTGTGGTTGTAGACTACCCGAATTGGGTCTATGGCGCGGAATACCTCCGCGAAAAATATGGTTTTTTGCTTGTCACGGACTATATGGATGATTACACCGGTTTCCTGGGAACGGCAGAGGATTTCTTGAAAAAAAACTGTGTCCGCCTTCTCAAAGAAAGCGACGCTGTCATTGCCAGCTCCCAATTTTTGTATGAGGTCGCCGCAAAATATGCTTCTCCGGAAAAGATCTCCATTGTACGCAACGGCACAGAGGTAAAACATTTTTATCAGGCAACCGCTATGGGGAACTCGCAAAAGGAGAGAAAAGTAATTGGCTATTATGGAGCTGTCTCCCATTGGTTTGCCTGGGAAACCGTATGCTGTGTAGCACAGCAGTTTCCGGAATGTGATGTGGTGATCATAGGTGAGGTATCGGAATACCAGGAACATCTAAAACACCATGCCAACATAAAGCTTTTGGGCGAAAAGCCCTATGCGGATTTGCCGAAATATCTGGCAGACTTTGACGTGTGTCTCATCCCCTTTGATACCTCTACAGACCTGATCAAAGCCACCAATCCGGTGAAATTTTATGAGTATTTGAGCGCCGGTAAAAAAATAGTCGCAACAGAAATACCGGAACTTATGCCCTATCGGGACGAGTACGTGTATATGTCCAACGATAACGACAAGTTTGTCGAGTATGTGCGGAAATGCCTGGACGGACAGGATACCTTAAAAAATGCGGATGATTGCATTTCCTTTGCAGAAGAAAACGATTGGCAGAATCGCTATACAGCGTTTGAAAAGGCCGCGCGGGAAGCCATTCCCATGGTGAGTGTCATTGTGCTGACCTATAACAACGAGACTATGAACCGTCAATGTATTGACAGTATTCTCAACCAGACAGCCTACGCCAGCTATGAGCTGATCATTGTGGACAACCACTCCACTGACAGCACTGTGGATTACCTTGAGGAGCTTCAGAGACAAAAGCTTCCCAGAGTAACGGTGATTCTGAATGAAGAAAATCTCGGTTTTGCAGGCGGAAATAACTGTGGAATCCGCTGTGCAAAAGGGGATTATATCCTTCTGCTCAACAATGACACGGTCGTTACAAGAGGCTGGCTCACACAAATGGTAAAGCATCTGGAGCAAAATCCACAATATGGTATGTGCAATCCCGTCACCAACTCTATCGGGAACGAGTCCAAAATTATTGCCTGCTATACCAATCGCGAAGAGCTTAACGCATTTTCTTATCAATACACGGCACAGCACATGGGCGCAGAGTATCCGAATGTAGACCGTCTCCCTCTGTTTGCAACCTTGATCCGCCGATCGGTAGTGGAAAAGGCCGGCGAGCTGGACACAGAGTACAAGGTCGGAATGTTTGAGGATGACGACTATGCAGAACGCGTACGGGGTGCCGGCTATCAACTGATCATCGCGGAGGATGCGTTTGTACACCATATTAACAACGGCTCCTTTAAGAAGCTGGAGGATGCGGAATACCAAAAAATTTTTCAGACAAACCGTAAAATCTTTGAGGAAAAATGGGGAAAGAAATGGCATATGCCAAGCTATCGTGCCGGAGTGGATTGGGACACAAATGAGGGGGTACATATTTAGCCAGAACGGGATATCGGCTCAAAAGGAGAGAACATGGAATTTTATCAAAAAGAAAACAATAATTTTGGCTTGGTGAGAATGTTAGCCGCTTATATGGTGATTTATGCACACGCATATGTAATACAGCCCAATGGCAAAGTCGACATTATTGCCAGGCTTTCCGGATCTACTCACGCTGGACAAATAGCGGTTTTCATTTTTATTTTTCTTTCCGGTCTTTATATCACACGAAGTTTGTGGAATGAGACCAGTGTTCTTTCCTTTTACATCAAACGCTTTATGCGAATTTGGCCCCTGCTTTTTCTTGCCGTTGTAATGGTCATCATAATGGGCGCATTTTTAACCGACCTTTCTTTCAAAGAATATTTTTTAAGTGCAGAGGTACGCACATATTTTGTAAAAAACTTGGTGATGATAGAAAATTCCCATTTTCTACCAGGAGTGTTTACGAGTCATTTAGATGCCGGCGTAAATGGTGTTCTGTGGTTCATTACCTTTCAAGCTCGCATTTATCTTTGTATGGGAATTTTTAAAAGCATGAATTTATTATCCAATAGGACCGGAGCTGCCATTTTGTTTTTGACCTTAATTATTTGGTCCGCAACCAATCCTAACACTCTTCCTCTTCTCGGCAGCAATTATATGCTCCTAGGGAATGTTGAATTTCCCCAGTATGTTATTACATTTTGTCTAGGGGGGGCGCTCTATTTGTTTTGCCCACAGCTACAGGTTAAATGGTATCATTCCGCTTTTTTGCTTCTTCTGTGTATGATAATCAAAGATAAGTCAAATTCTCTCGCTTGTTGGGCAACCTGGGGCTGCGTCACTGCGATATGGATCGGAACAAATAAATATATTCAAATGCTGCATATACGAGATTGCTCCTATGGAATCTTTCTCTTTGCATGGCCCATATCCCAGCTTTTCAGAGAACTAATACCTGCCGCTGCGACATGGGAGAACATTGTATTTACTATAATAACCAGTACGGCCTGGGCTTTGCTTATAAACTGTACTTTAGAAAAACAGCTTGGTGTACTGACAAAAAAAATATTGCAAAAGAGCAATATGACCGCAACAAAAAAGGAGGTTTCCGCTTGTGAATAAGATTCTGCAAAAACTACTCGATATACGCTTTATATTACTACTGTTCGTTATCTTGAGTCTCCCTCTTTTGGAACTGCCCGGTCTACAGATGGATGCCGGTAATCCGGATTATTATGCTCTCCATATCCTACATCCGGATAAGGTTCCCATATGGTGTTATCCCGATAATGTGTTATCCACAATGTTTACGGGAGATGCCTTTCGATTTCCACTTTTAAATTCCTTATATGGAACTAATTTACCGGCATATATCTATTTGCTTTTCTCTCGTTTTTTGGGGAGTAGTATTGCAAGCGTCAGGATTCTCCACCTTTTATACAGTGTTGCAATATTATTTCTTTTTCATTTTCTTTTGCAACATACCACGCACAGCGGGATTCTTTCCAGTGTCTGCATATTGCTCCTAGCCATAGATCCGTCTATGGTGTTTGCACCAAGGACAAGATTTTATTTACAGCTTTTTCCGTATCTATTTTTTGTCCCGGGATTACTCATAATGGTGAACCAGTTAAAGGCACTGGCTGAAAAACGCCAAAATAACCTTCACATATTCGGAGCCTGTTTATTGATGGGACTAGGTGCATCCAGCTATTTTATTTTTGCTGGTTATTGCGGCGCAGTATTTTTGGTTCTTTGTCTTTCCTATTTTATCTTCAAGCCAAAGAAGCTAACTACTCTTTTAGCCTCCATAGTAGGGTTTGTAACAGGGTATCTTCCTTTTTTGTATGCACATGCCAGTATACTTCTTCAAACTGGATTTCAAGGATGGCTGGATGCCATGAAGGCAATGAGCGGTGCTTACGGAATATCGGAAGGTCAAGTAAGCATTATCACAAGGTTCCTGCATTTTTTTGAGATTCTTGCAAGCCTTTCAGGTGGCAATTCCATTCTCATTGAGATAACCGGCCAGAGCATTGGAAACCTAGTGGGTACTGTGTATGTAATTATATTTTTATTGTTGTTTGCTGCATCCATTTATTTGCTGTTTCGTGTTTTACACAAAGATAAAAAAACTTTTTTTGCGGAAAAAGATATTATACTGCTTGCAATACTTGATGTAATCTTTTTTGTTCATTTTGTATTGGCTATGATAGTCGGTAATTCATTGATGTATCAGCATTACATTATGCTTCTACCTGTCATGTATTTAATTAGCGCAATAACTTTATTCCGCTTTATAAGTTCTGCCCCCCCAAACTTATCGCACATTATTTACAGTTCGCGATTACATTGCTGCGTCCTATTGTTGCTGACCATATTGCTTATTACCCGCACAGGTATTATCTATCACCATATTGCCTTAACCGATGGAGGAATAGAATACTATTCCGGTGCAGTCAACGAAATTGGTGAATATCTGGATAATATTACAACTGATCAGGACGTGATCATCTGTCCGCAGTGGGGATATTGGATGGGAACCGCCATTATTACAGAGGGACAGAAAACTATTTGGAACGACACAACAAGCGAAAATATTATCGTGCGCGTTCTAAATAATGAAAAAGCTTCAACCTATTATCTTGTATCTGATAATATAACAAGTCCCACTCTCTTAAAAGAAATTTTACAATCGACCAATTTAGAGATTGAAAGGGTTATCCCCTTCTCTGATTATGGCAATATATTAGAGCCCCAAATAATTGTTTTGCATAATTGAGCATATGGGAGGAGAAATAATGGATAAAATCTTACTTTTTATACCTGCATATAATTGCCAAAAACAAATTACCAGAGTTTTAGATCAGCTCACTCCTGATATTTTAAAATTCATCTCAGAGATCATCGTTGTAAATAACATCAGTACGGACGATACCGAACAAAAAGTTCTTGCGTACAAAAAAGAACACACCGATCTTCCCTTGCATTTGCTCCGCAATCAGGAAAATTATGGATTGGGCGGTTCTCATAAAGTTGCCTTCCAATATGCCTTGAAGAATGGTTTTTCTCATATAATTATTCTCCATGGAGATGATCAGGGAAACATCCTTGATTTTCTTCCGATTTTACAAGACGGGACATATCGGCAATATGATTGCTGTCTGGGTGCCCGTTTTATGAAAGAATCAACGCTCAAGGGCTATTCTTCTTTTCGCACCTTTGGAAACCGAGTATATAATTTTCTCTTTTCCGTTGTGACACATCAAAAAATTTATGACCTTGGAGCCGGCTTAAACCTATATTCGACAGCTATGCTGAAGGAGCCTTTCTATCTTCAGTTTCCTGATAATCTGATGTTTAATTACTGTATGATTTTGGCAGCCTGCTTCTATCACCATAACTGTAGATTCATTCCCATCAGCTGGCGAGAAGATGATCAGATATCTAACGTTAAAATGGTAAACCAGGCATTAAAAGTTTTGGAAATATTATGGAAATTTTTCTTAAACAGGCAAAAACTAATTCATGCAGAGCTTCGCGAAATTCCTCGCGAACAATATTGGGCAGAAGAAATAAGCGAGAGATAAAAGAAATGACAAAAAGTAGTTATCGCATCATAAATATATTAGTTTTACTAATAGCGTTTGTATGTGCCAGCGTTGTACTACTCCGCTACCAAAACGAATGTCATGCGTTTATTCACGAGTTAAATATACCGTCAGCGTTCTTTGTCTTTCTTTTAGGATTTTTGCTGATACACTTGACGAAGGCATTTCGGGTCAGTCTGATACTACTTGGAAAGGGTGTCCGACTACAGAGATTAACTCGCCTATATGTTAAGACCACCTTTGTAAATATTACTATTCCCTTTAAGCTGGGAGAGGTGTTTCGTTTTTATTGCTATGGTCAGGAATTAAACAACTACAGAGAAGGTCTTTTATGTGTCTTGATCGATCGCTATTTTGACACGTGCGCACTATTGCTGATTACAGTTCCCGTAGAATTTTTACTAACACATAAGTGCTCTAACCTGTCTTTATTGCTTCTAGGAATGGTGTTCGCGCTTTTTATTATATATATTTTCCTGCCGACGCTCTGCGCCTATATTAAACACAATATGATTTATAACGTAAATTCTACCTTGGCCGTTCATGTGCTTGAGCTTAACGAAAATATACTTGGATGGTATGAAATGCTTCAAAAAATGTTAAAAGGACGAATCCTTACATTATTGGTTGTGTCCTGCTTTACATGGCTTTTAGAATACGGCCTGTTTAAAGTCATTCTAACCATCTCCGGAAAAGCTTTTGGGATGTTGGAATTTAGCAATTACCTTAACTCTATTTTAACCAACGATGCAAATCAATTAAAAGTGACCTACACGGGATACGGTGCGTTGACTCTCGCTGTGATTATGCTCTGCGTCTATGCTGCCACAAGGAGGAAAACCTATGAAAAATAGAATAGTATTTGTGTATGACAACAGCAGTATCCCAACTTACGATGTGGCAAACGTTATCGGCGAAAAATCTTTTGGGCAGGTCGTTTACAAACGAAAAACCTTTTCAGAACGGATATTTCACACGATCAACTCTTCTGAACAGGTTTGGAATACCTTTGAAATAGACCAGATATACAACTTGGACAAGCTGATAAATTCCGTAGACAAATTAAGCTCCCGAAGTACTATTATTCACATGTTTGCCGATTTCTTAATACGAGATGAAGCCGGTTTTATACTGTTATTGCAAAAAATGCAGTTTGCTGACAGCAATATCGCCTTGACTGACAACAACCGTATTGCAGCAATCGCATTTGTCAACAAAGAAGACTACATGGAATTTTTAAAACACGGAATCGGCTGCAAACAACTAAAAGATGTCGTCAAAGATTTCGACCTTCCCAAGCTGGATACAAACGTTTTTTTCTATGTAAATGACCTCGACAACTTTCTTCAGTTTATGACCAGCGGTTTTGATGCCAGATATTTTAATTCCTTACAGGGGGACGACTATACCGTTGTAAAAACCTCCAACAACAAACAAAAGATTAAGGCAGAATATACCTTTTACCATCTTATTCCGGACGATATGAAACAGTGGTTTGTTCTTCCTTACCATTATACAGAGAACGCTGACACTGCAAGCTACTCCATGGAACGCCTTCATATGACAGATGTAGCTATTCGTTGGGTGCATGAAGCGATTTCAACCGACGAATTTGAAAAACTAATGGCAAAGGTCTTTTATTTTATTAACAGCCGTACCAGGAAAACCATTGACCATACACTTTATTTAGAAGAAGCCCGACTTCTCTATATTGATAAGGTTCGGGAACGAATTAAAAATTTTAAACTGCAGCCGCCATATAGAATAATAGCTCAGTATATTGCAAATGCCACCTCATATCGCAGTATCGATGAAATTATCTCTATTTATGAAAAGTTTTATGCGGAAATTGAAGAGGAAATGGCCAATGACTCCATAGCGGTTATTGGACATGGTGACCTTTGTTTTTCTAATATGTTATACAACAGAGATACTTTTACTTTAAAGCTGATCGACACCAAAGGAGCCTTGACAGAAAAAGATATTTGGACAAACCCCTATTATGACCTGGCAAAACTTTCCCATTCCATTTGCGGGAAATATGACTTTTTTAACAACGGACTTTATGATATACGGATAAATGAAAAACTGCAGCTAGAGCTGAACATGGATTTTGACAACAAGGAATACGTTGAAATTTTTAAAAGACATTTGGAAAATAATGGTTTTTCTTACCGGATAGTCCGTATTTTAGAAGCGTCTCTTTTTCTGTCAATGCTGCCGCTACACATTGATAACCCACAAAAGGTCTTAGGTTTTATTTTAAACGCAATTTCAATATTGGAGGGACTTGGTAATGTACGATGATATGACATTTGTATTTGACATTGACGGGACAATCTGTCCTATTAAGAAAAAAGAAGAAAACTATGAAGATTTAATTCCCTATGAAGACATTGTCCAAAAAATGTGGGAATACAAAAACGGCGGTGCCAAAATTATTCTTTTTACTTCCAGAAATATGAACTCTTTTCACGGAAATATAGGCGTAATCAATAAAATCACCGCCAAGGTACTATTGGACTGGCTGGAAAAATGGAACATACCTTATGATGAAATCATCTATGGGAAACCCTGGCCCGGACATAAAGGATACTATGTGGACGATCGAACAATACGTCCTACTGAGTTCTTAAACAATACACCGGAAGAATTGGAACGGCTCTGTGATCAAAACAGATTAAAATAAGGAGAAAATCATGAAAAATCAACTCAATATTGTTATAACTATGGGCGGATTAGGTTCCCGCTTCCGCCGCCAAGGTTATCAATGCCCCAAATATATGATCGAGGCACGCGGAAAAACACTGTTTGAATGGTCCATGCTCAGTCTGGAAGGCTTTCGCAAATACGCTGTTTCCTATATTTTTATTGCAATGAAAGATGACTCCTACGATGTGTCTTCTTTCATCGAAGAGCAATGTCAAAAGCTTGATATTAACAATCATCAGGTGATTCTCATTGACTATTTGACAGACGGGCAGGCTACCACAGCCATGCTGGCTGAAAAATATTGGACACCTGATGCCGGATTGTTAATTTACAATATTGATACTTATGTGGAACCATACGAGATGCGGGGCGAAGAATTGAAAGGAGACGGATTTATTCCCTGTTTTCATGCACCGGGAGACCATTGGAGCTTTGTCCGCCTAAACGCTTCCAACGAAGTCGTAGAGATTCGCGAAAAACAAAGAATATCGAATAATTGTACATTGGGCGCTTATTATTTCGCAAGCTGCACCTTATACGCTCAACTATACCATGAATTTTATCAGGAAAACCAAGAGCGGATTTCCGAAAAATATGTGGCGCCGCTCTATGATTATTTGTTGAAAAAGGGCGGAAAAATATATATTTCAATCGTAGATGCAGAAAAAGTACACGTATTGGGAACACCAGAGGAGTTACAGCAATTTATAAAGGAGAAATGACTCAATGCACCTATTCACTGACACAAAAAAGAAAAAGCTTGATAAATGGGTAATATGTTTCTATATACTGCTTGGAATCACCTTCATCATTAAGACTCTCCTCGTATTAAGCGTACCGGGTCCAGTCGTATATGGTGACGAATTGTTGTATAAAAAACGTGCCATGGAACTGTTTTATCAGCACAAATATTTCTCCAGCAGCTATCCTTTGGGATATCCGCTGGTTATTTCCGTTGCGTTTTTCTTTGATCATTTTTATGTCGCAATGAAAATGATCAATGTTATTCTCGGAGCATTGGCTTATATTGCCATCTGGAACCTCTGCCGGCTTTTTATGGATACAAAGAAAGTTTTTGGGACTGTCCTTATAATTACATTGCTTCCCTGGCAGTACTTGGTTTGTCCTCAAATTATGAGTGAAAACTTGTTTTTCCCGCTTTTGTTCTGGACTCTGTATTTCTTTGTCAGGACCTTATTTACCGAGCATACTTCCCTAAAATACTCCTTCTTTCTCGGCTTACTTCTGGCATCATTAGAATTAACCAGACACATTGCGATCGTTCTTCTTCCTGTATTCGCCCTGTTTTGGGTGCTGGAGATCAATGACAAGAATCGCCTTCGCATCTGTATAAACAAGGAAAAGCTTTTAACCGGTGTGATGGTTTTGTGCGGATATGTACTTCTCTATGGCATATGGATCGGTTCGAGAATGTCTATAGGCGAACCCTTTGGTTATGCAATCGGACTACAGATCAGCAATGGCCTTGGCATGGAAAAAATTAAGGATTACGCGACCCTGTCTTCCCTATTTATCATGATTGCTATTTATATTTTGTATGCCACTCTTCAAGTGTTATATACCTTTACCGCTTGTATGACCGGAATACACAATAGTCTTTCCGGAAAAGCAAATCGAAAATATACCAAAATTACTGTTCTTTTTGTTGGAATTACTATTATGTTGCTTGTTGCCGCCAGCAGACATTCTTGGAGAAGTGAATACAATTACCCACAAATATCTTACATCTTAGGAAGATATGTTCTGTATATATCTGCGCTTTGGATAATCCTATTTAGACTATGGGAGCATAAAATAGACTTTATCGGCGATATCCAAAAATTAAAAATCTATCAGATAATAGAATTGGGACTTATAACAGTTGCCCTTCTTATTTTAGTTAAAAATCAGTTTTTAAACCTAGGGGAGGATTTTTTAAATAATTATAATACGCAGGATACTTACTACTTACATTATTTGTTTTGGGTCGTCTTTTTAGCCGCCCTGGCAAAATTGTATGTCCTTTTGAAACGACCGGAAAAATACTTTCCGGTAACAAATCTTCTTTTACTGGGGACTCTTTTCACAGGAAGCATTTTAAGTGTCACCCAGCTCTTCACCAGTGACACCGGCTCACGCGGAGGCTTTGGCGCAGTCTTCAGCACTTTTATAAACGAGCATATGGATGAAAAATATGATTTTGTCATCAATGACACTTTTGCAGTAGATTTTTCGCAGGACATTGAATTTTGGAGTACCCCTGACAGTCATCTGCTTTACGCAGCTAGCGGATCCCACGAGCTGCGCGAGTATCAAAAGCTTGGCTTTTCTATAATAAATAATAAATACTATGAAGACTACGACATAATTTCTATTCTTAATCCGGATCAGATTTCCGACAATATGCTGTCCTCGCCTAACCTTCAAGGTTTAGTTTATTGCGAGGTATCGGAGGATTTTGAAGAAAAAACCCCCTATACCTATGACTTCCATGAAAAGACATATGGCATATATCATTATCCGATCTCATTAAAACAGGTAGGGATCCTGCAGACCTATCCAGATCGGATCACTGTCGGAGAGGGCTTTAATCTTCAGCCTGACGGCATGTCTGCTATGTCCATACAGGTAAACTGCAGCGACAAGGTATATGAGGTGCTACTTAATGGGGAATATTATGATGACATGTATATTGGAAAAGAAGGTTTGGGAAGCATTTTGATTCCGGAAAAATACTATTCGCACAAGGGCAGCCTTATTATTCAGTTACAAAAAAAGGGGACTCCACCATATGTTTCCAGTCCCATTGTTTCAAATACTTATACAATCCCAGTGATTGAGGGAGCAGAAAATGCAGCTCATTAAATTTTTATTAGTTTCAGGTGTCGGATGGTTAATTGACTTTTGTGGATATTTATTTTTAACCCACACTGTCGGTATTGATGTAGGTATATCCAATTTTTTAAGTGCAATCCCCTCCATAACCTATGTATTTATTTTATCCACAAGAAAAATTTTCCAGAATAACGGGAAGCTTCCCCTTTATATAAAATATGTAATTTATTTTATATATCAGATGATCCTGTTATCCATTGTATCACTGATATCTCAGGGGCTCTACGATTTGCTCCATAATAGTATGCTGTTTGAATATGCGTTAATTTCTCGCTACGCAAAGATCTTAATAAAGCTAGCCATTACTCCTATTACAATGACATCTAACTATTTTGTGATGCGATATTTATCAGAAAGGTTGTGACATAAATGAAAAAGTATTCGTTTTCCGGAAATAACAACAAATTATATCCCGGTATTATAGCACTCCTTTTCTGGCTGGTCAGTTTCAAAACGGATTCCTTGTTTTTTGACTATAGCTGGCTGACCACCTATAGCAGCAGTAGCTGCTACGAGCTCTCCTTTATGCTATTGGCTAAATTAACCTATGGACTAATATTATATGGGACATTCTATGGTATTCAATATATTATTTCCAGGCTTGTGCTAAACGATCGACATATCAAATATGCTTTATGCTTTTTTCTCCTCTACTTCGTGGTACTTTTTTTTCTGTTTTTGTGCGTTTACCCGGGAATTTGGAGGCTGGATGACATTGGGATGTTATCTCTTGTACAACAAGGGCAGGTATGGCATTGGCACCATTACCTGACATCTTTTTACTTTATGATTTGCTTGATGGCAATACCTATTCCGGCTGGGATCCCGTTTATCACATGTGTTTTAGCTTCCGTTGTAGCAGCACGGATAGTATACCATGTTTGGCTCCTTCTCGGAGAAAGTAAATTGGCATATCTCGCATATGTTCCATTTTTTCTTTTTCCGGTCCTGGACGGATGGCTTTTTCCCATAAGACTCAGTTTTTACACCTTATCTGAGCTCTTTCTGATAACAGAGATTTTATATCTATATTTATCCAAAGGGCCCCTGAAGCCTTATCACGCCCTAGGGGGGGCGCTGCTATGTGCTCTCGCTGCTGTTTGGCGAACCGAGGGGATTTACTATCTGTTTGCTGCACCGTTTGTCGTCGTCCTTTTGTTCGGAAAAGAACACAAAAAAATTTTGCTGCAATTTTTTACTAGCTTTCTGGCCTTTGTAATCCTATTGGAGACACCTAATTATGCCGAAAGCCAACGTTCCAATAATCAATATAACCTGACAGGAGTCATCAATCCTATTGTTCCTGTGGTGGGAGAAGAATACTCTGAAAAGGGAATGTCCCCTTATCTCCAAACTATTAACAAAGTGCTCAATGTAACCCTTCTTCGAGAAGCTTATGACAATCATTCTTCAGGTATCAATTACTACTGGAGCAAAAATGATGAGCTTATTCGCAGCTCTTACTCCAACGAAGAATACTCTGCTTTTCAGAACAGCTATGTGCATTTGGTGTTTTTACATCCTACTGCTTTTTTACGAGAACGTTGGGAGGAATTATGCGCTTCCGTCGAACATATGAAAAACAGCATGGATCTTTTTGAAAACACACCTGAGTTTGGAACAGACTATAAATTCAATATGCCGCTTAATTCCAGCTTACGCAGGTTGGTTATTGCTATTTTAGAATGTAGAAAATTTGATGATTATACTACTAAGATGCCTTGGAATAATATCGTATACTCCCCGATTCTTCCATTATTTTTAATTATTTTAGAGGCCGCTTACCTATTACTGCGAAGATATTGGAAATTGTGTTGTTTATTGCTGTTACCGGCAGCCAAGGGGCCTCTTGTATTTTTGACAGCGCCAAGTCCCCTATTTATGTACTATTTCCCTGTTTACTGTACAGCGTATCTTGCGTTCGCACTAATTATTATTGATTTGTTACGAATTAAGAAAGCCAGTACTGCATAAACAGGGGACATATCAAAGCTCCCACGCGAATCTGTATTACAAAATAATAGGAAAAAAGTCTATACCCGAACTATTTATCCCGGGTATAAGACGGAAAAGGATGGAAATAATGAAGCTTATTATTCAAATACCTTGCTATAATGAGGCTGAAACTCTCGAAATTGCCCTAAACGATCTTCCAAAACACATTGATGGTATCGATGAGATTGAATATCTGATCATCAATGATGGAAGCTTGGATAACACAGTGGAAGTTGCCAAAAACTGGGGGGTGCACTATGTTGTCAATTTTAAACGCAATAAAGGATTGGCCAAAGGATTTATGGCAGGTTTGGATGCCTGCCTCCGCAACGGCGCAGATATCATTGTAAATACGGACGCAGACAACCAATATTACGGCAATGATATCGAAAAATTAGTACGCCCTATACTGGACGGAAAAACAGATATTGTCATTGGAGCCCGCCCCATTGATCAGACAGAACACTTTTCTCCTTTAAAGAAAAAGCTTCAACATTTGGGAAGCTGGGTAGTCCGCAAGGCATCCAACACGGATATTCCGGATGCCCCCAGCGGTTTCCGAGCCTACAGTCGTGAAGCCGCCATGCGTTTAAATGTAACCAATGAATATACATATACTTTGGAAACGATCGTACAGGCAGGAAGAGAAAAAATTGCAATGACTTCCGTGCCGATCCGTACCAACGCAGAATTACGCCCGTCCAGGCTCTTTCATAGCATGATGGGATATGTAAAAAAATCTATGCTCACAATCATGCGCGCATTTATAATGTATAAACCACTAAAATTTTTCACTCTAGTTGGACTGATTCCATTTTTCGCCGGTGCCGCATTAGGGATTCGATATTTAATTCTCCTCGCATCGGACAATACCGGAGGTCATGTACAGTCCCTGATTCTTGCCAGCATCCTAATTATGATCGGATTCATGACTATGATCATTGGACTGCAGGCAGACATTATTGCTGCAAACCGAAAAATTTTAGAAGATATTCAGTATCGGACAAAACACATAGAATTGGAGGCTACCAAGAAAAATGAAAAAGAATAACGCAACACAACCGGAAGGAAACTATTTTGACAAGTATCATTCCTCAAACCCTATTGTTAAGTGGATGATGCAAAATTTTTTTCATAAACTGGATGTTCTGTTGTCAGACGTTGGTCCTGTATCCCATATTTTAGAAGCCGGATGCGGCGAAGGGGAGGTGACACACTTTCTCAGTCTCAGATACGGTACGGATTGTCAAATATCTGCATTTGATATTTCTGAAAAAGTGATTGCTGAGGCACAAAAAAAATATCCGGATATACATTTTTCCGCACAAAGTATTTATCATATCGAAACCAGGGGGGGTACGACCTGGTCCTTTGCAGTGAGGTTCTTGAACATTTGGATAATCCCTCACTTGCACTTACCGAGCTTAAAAAGGCTTCCGGCGGCTGCATTATTGTGAGTGTTCCCAGGGAACCCGTTTGGAGACTGTTAAATATGCTTCGCGGAAAATATTTGCGGGCATTTGGCAACACACCCGGACATATTCAGCACTGGAGCAGCAGAAGCTTCTGCCGCTTTTTAGAGGAGAACGGAATGGATATAAAAAAAGTGGTCAAGCCGCTTCCCTGGACCATGGTTTTATGCCGCCCCAAGTCCTGAAATGTGCCGGTGATAAGGAGGAAGAATGCGCTTTAAAAACTGGCTGTTCGAGATTATCAGGCGATGTATGCAATACTTGATCGGTTTGTTTATATTTGATTGCCCCGGTCTTTCCATTATACGAAAAATCGGATATTCAACTATTTGTAAAATCAAAGGAGGCGGGGTGATATCTTCAAAAGTGCTCTTTTACACTCCCCATGGTCTCCATAAATGTAAAGTACAGTTAGGTAATTATGTTAGAATTTCTGAAAATGTAAGAATAGATTGCTCTGCTCCGATTTTGATAGGCGACAATGTCTGGATATCGGAAAATGTTATGATATTAGAGCATGAGCATAATATTCGCGGCAGAGAATGGAAGAACAGCAAGGATATCATTTTGACAGAGGGCATCCAGATCCTTGAAGATGCCTGGATTGGTGCCGGTGCAATCATTCTGCCTCACGTAAATACCATTGGGAGAGGAAGCATCATCGGAGCCGGAAGTGTTGTCACAAAGGATGTTCCCGACTATGAAATTGTGGCAGGAAACCCTGCAAAAAGCGTTGGTGTTAGAAAATGATTAAAAAAATACTTTATATCGCCGGAAAATTACTAATGTTTCTTTCCATAATTTATATTGGAGTTTATCTGTACAACACAAACTTAAACTGGGAACTCGTCCGCGATCAAAAATTATTTATATTAATTTTGATATTCGGAAGCTTTTTTTCAATTATTGCAATCTTCATACTAGGTATACTTTGGGGTAATATCCTGCGATTATTCTCAACAAAAAAGATAGCTCTTTGGGATGCAGTAGGAGTATATACCAAAGCAAATATGGGAAAATACCTTCCCGGAAATATCATGCACTACGTGGAAAGGAATTTATTTGCATCTAAAGCAGGAATCGGACAGGCCGAGACGGCTCTGAGCAGTGTTTTAGAAATTGTGTTAGAAATATTGTCTGCCGTTTTAATTGCTGTCTTATTTTTACATGATGAGCTTAAACGCATCATGGAATCCGTTACTGTAGGAAAATATTTTTGGTTTTTGATTTTACTCATTCCTATAATTATAATTGTACTTTTGAATGTTGTTCAAAAAAACAGAGTAATAAATATTGGTTTGAAAAAAATCAGTACTCCTTTCAAAAGTAAAAAATTTTTACCTACTATGCTTCAATGTATCCTTGGTTACAGCTCTGTTTTTATTATATATGGTTTGATTTTATTGGTTATATTGGTCAGCGTCTTACAATGTCATTTAACATGGGGACAATGCGGAAAAGTGATCAGTGGTTTTATCTTAGCCTGGCTGATAGGCTTTATCGTCCCAGGGGCACCGGGAGGAATCGGGATTCGAGAATTTGTTTTGATTACAATTATGACAAGTTTTGTTGCTGAACAATACATTTTGTTTGCTGTTATCCTTCACCGGATCATTACCGTTATCGGCGATCTTTTGACTTATATAATATTTCATTTTATTTTGCGCAAGGCTTAGGTAATATAAATTGCATCCTTTATTGCTTAAATTTATATTAGCAGCATTATCGACTTTAAGGTTAGATCTGATGCGTCCTTTGAAAAAAAGAAGACTACAAAAGAAGCTATATTAAAAAAATCGACTTAATTTTTAATTAAAACGAAAAAAGAAATTTATCTTAAAGTTTTTTTTAATTTAGAATTTTGGGGCGGTATTGGTCTGAATACTGTCGCTCATGTCCCTCCTTTTGAACACAAAAAAGCGCATGGTTTACAATTTACTGTTCCACGCGCCTTTACGCTGTTCTTTTGATATTAAATGGTTAGTTATGCTAACTGCATGACCTCAGCTTCAATCTCCTTTAATTTCTCAAATGACAATGACGGAACATAATCCGCAATTTCTTCCAATGTCATTTTCCCTTTTCTTATCATTCTTTCGGCTGTCTTTCTTTCCGTTTCCTTTTCAATATCTTTTGCATAAGTCCTCATAATCTGCTCATCATCAAATAAACTGTTGTCCTTGTCACTCTCATAGATCATAGATCACTTTAGCCTTGACTTCAATATCAATATCCTCACCGTCAAAAAATTCTTTTGATAAAGATATGGTATCAGTTTTTCTGCCTTTGTTTCCTGTATATATAATATACAGTTCAGGTTTTGGCATTTTTACTTTCTTGCTCTTATACAGGTTTTGGCTGGTTCGCTCAAAATATTCATCGTCCAGCTTGACTGCGCTTCCAAAAGCAATAGCAATCTGTTGTTACCTACCATTATGCCCAGATCATTATATAAATTATCCGTCAACACATTATCTATCGTAACAATATCCAGTGTATCCTCTGTCGCGTCCGTATCTTCCGGATGCAATGTTTTATATAACGCAAGTAAATTCTTCTTATCTTGAAAAAGGTCTAAAAACCTGTGATATCTGCCACACTTTAATTATCCAAAAAGCCATCTATCTTTACAATAGAATTTACATTAAACTTTTCCTTGTTGCAGCTGATCGAAAGAACACAACCATTATATTTTAAAGGTCGTCAAAAGTTAATAAAGAGAAAAATTAAATTAGGAATATTAGATATTTCGTCTATTTTTAATTTCCTATTTACTATTTAAAGATAATAGTGTATTATATTATTGTAAAAGGAGAATTTTCCGGTATTATATAGAACTCAGCCCCGTTTTTCGCCCGGGGCTGAGTTATTTTCTATCTTATTTCTTTTTTCTGTTTCCCAAACTTATTATAATAAAATAAGGTCTATGACTACCACTATTAACCACATCAGGAGGAAAAAAGAATGAACACTGTACAAGAACTGATCGACGAGTATCTGAGATACTGTGGTGTGCGAAAGGGATTGGATCCCAAAACTCTGCGAGCCTACCGATCCGACCTCTATGACTTTAACCGTTTCACGGAACAGCAGAATTGCGATTTTTTGGACAAAAAGTGTATCGGAAAATATGTGGACATCCTGCACTGTACCAAAGCCCCCCGCACCGTCAAGCGCAAGATCGCCAGTCTGCAGGCGTTTTACCACTATCTGGTGTATGAGGAGAAAATTTCGGAAAACCCTCTCTACCGAATGGACCTAAGCTTTAAGATGCCTCAACAGCTCCCCCGCTACATTCCCAGCCACATCATGGAAGGCTTCTATCGGGAGTTATATTCCCAACGGGAAAAGGCACACACTCCTTATCAGGAAAAATGCGCCGTGCGCAATATCGCTGTCATTGAACTTCTCTTTGCCGCAGGACTGCGCATTTCAGAGCTTTGCAGCCTGACTCCGGAAGTCGTTAATTTTTATGATAAATCGGTCCTCATTCACGGAAAGGGAAATAAAGAGCGCATCATTCAGCTCACGGAGGAGGTCACGATCCGTTCCCTCGTGGAATACGCCTCCCTCTTTGCACAGGACATCAGAGAAAGCGGATATTTTTTTGTCAATAAGTTTGGGCACTGCCTGTCTCCGCAATCTGTCCGCAATATGATCAATCAAATGGTAAATGATGCGGCCATTCCCCTTCACATCACACCGCATATGTTTCGTCACTCATTTGCCACCTATCTGGTCAATCAGGATGTCGATATCCGTTGTATTCAGGAGATCCTGGGACACAGCTCTATCAAGACGACCGAGATCTACACCCATGTGAATATGACCAAGCAGAGAAGCGTATTAGAGTTGAAAAATCCCAGAAAACTCTTAAGGGAAAGCCGGCCGTAAGCGCCCGGCGACAGCAATGCCCTCCGAAGGGGAACGGAGGGCAGTCATTTGTGCTGCTTCACGATCAGCAAGTCGCATATTGCGGTGGCCAACCGCACATCCTTTTGATGCTTCCAGGCCCATCGGAGCACATTCCTGATCCGGCCGGAATCCAGCGCGTCACACCGCTCCTGCATCACCTGTCTTTTTTGCTTCACAATCTCCTTCCCCTTCTCTGTCTGCATGATCTGCATCTCTATAAAGGCGTTTAAAAAATTCAGATAATTTTTGATCTCTCTCCTCTTGCGCTCCTTACTGAGCAGCTTTTTCACCCTGTGCTCTTCCCCGCCGACGTTATTATCATGGCGTCTGTGGCAGGCAAGCTTCCTATCCATCTGCCAAAAACCGTCCTCCTCCGCCGAACGTGCATAGATCAAAAGATCATGGGGTATCTTGTCCTCTATGCCGGCTATCTGTGCCTGTAAGGAATTACGATACCACTCATTACGGTATGCCACCACCATACCAAGCCACTCACACTTATAAAATACCTCTCTTACCGATATCTTCTGCAGTGTTTCGGTGTCTTTCGCATGAGATGGCGCCATAACGGCATGGATACGCTCGCCGTCCGCATCGATCAAATCAAATTTGCAGCAGAGCGCCTTGATCTGCGGATGCTTTACCAGCTCCTCGCTCATCCGTTCCAGCTTTTCCGTATGCCAGATATCATCCTGATCTGCCAAAAAGACAAAATCGCCGCTGCACAGGCTCATTGCGTAATAAAAATTAGCCGGATATCCTTTATTTTTTTGATTTCTGAAAAATTTCCACGTGTTTTCCAAATGATGTTCCTGCAGAAATTTTTCAATGATCTCAGCGGTTCGATCCGAAGAGGCATCGTCGCAAAGAATTACTTCGTCGGGCCTGCGCGTCTGGTTGAAAACAGAGTACAACTGCTCCTCTATAAAACGCTCGCCGTTATAAGTGCTCATGCACACCGATATTGTCATTCTGTCCCTTTCTTCCCTCTATCCGCCTGTCTGCTGCTTAAGATACCCTTATTTCAAAAGAGAACGCAGCACCTCCACATATTGTTTTGTGATATGCGAAAGCTCATACTGTTCAAACGCCTCTTCTCTCTCCGGCAGCGTCTTCGCCTTTTCCATCCGCTCCAGCCACTGATCCACATCAAAGGGATCCTCCACATAAAGAGCCTTTCCCTCCGTAACCTCCAGGAGACAGGATTCCTTTGTCATGACGACCCGCTTTCCTCTCCGCATAGCTTCGATAGGCGGCATACCAAATCCTTCAAATACGCTGGGGAACAAAAAGATCTTACAATGGCTATATAACCAGTCTCTCTCCGCATTGGATACAAAACCGGTCGTCACGACACAGTCTCTGATCTTCATTTCCTCCAGCAAATCCTCAAATTCCTTCTGCCTGCCACCCACTCCGCTGATCACCAGCTTGTTTTTTGATCCTTTTTTCTTCAGCGATGCCATCACTCTCAGGATCGTATTCAAATTTTTGTGGGGCAGCATAGAACTGACGCAGTAGTAGTACTCTCCGCTTACAATACCATACTTTTGCTCGATGTCTTCGGTCAGCTCCGGCGATCCTTCCGTAACGATCGGATTATATATGGTAGTGATCTTATCCTTCACAAACGGATAATGTGCAATCAGATCTTCTTTACAATAATTCGATATGGTGATCACCCTGGCGGAAGTCCTGCAGGTATATCTCCAGGAACGCTTTAAAAACATACGCCTTGCCAGAGAAAAATACTGTGGGTAATGCAGCGCCTGTAAATCATGGATCATACTGACATAGGGTATACTGCTGTGAGAGATGGGCTTGCTGTAAACCGGTATCAGCATAACATCTGCCCTCTCCCTGACAGCAAAACGATCCAAATAGAGATTTTCCCACAAAATACGCCTCGGCTGCCGGACACACAAAACAGGACATACCTTGCAAAGCATATGGGGATACCCGTTATATTCCGCAAAGCTTTCCGCGTTGTCCTCCGCGGTAAACAAAATATACTGGTTTTCCCGGTCATACCTGGCAAACCCATCCAACAAATTGCGAATGACAGATTCTGTGCCGCCGCATTTTCCCGGCCTGACCCACAACAAATCAATTCCAACGCGCATTCTGCTCAACCTTTTCCCTTTGATCACTACATCAGATCCGGTGTCCACTCAATATCCACGTCTCCGCCCTCGTTTCCGGTATCTCCTCCTACATCGGGCTGCCCGCCGCCGTTGTCTCCTCCGTCGTCATTGTCGTCACTGGGCTCCGGTTCGGGCGCAGGCGGGGTGCTGGGTTTGGGTGTGGAAGGTGTGCTCGGCTTGGGCGTGCTGGGCTTCGTCGTGGAAGGTGTGCTCGGTGCCTGCGGCTTCTCCGAGGTCTTGGGCTTCTCCGGTTCCAGACTGCTGATGCCCGGGCGGTTCCCGTCTTCCCCGCCGTCCTCGCGGACTGCCGTGTTTCTCTTGTCCTTGTCCGACTGCTCCTTTTGCTCGGCATAGGCCTGGAAAGGATCCTCCTTCTGATACCGGCTCACCGAACCCACGGGCACCCAGGTGTTACCGGACAGCACCTGGATCTCCCCGTCAAAGATCCTCACCTGGGGGATCTCCTCCGTCTCCGTCTGTTCCGCTCCTTCCTCCTCCACCGGCTCATAGACCGAAAAGGTGGGAGGCGCGGAGATTCCCATCGCTGCTGCCCCAAAGACGAAACCGGCCGTCTGCTCTCCTTCCGGCACTTCGATATAGAGACAGTTTTTCCTGTCTTTGTCGTAGGCATACACCACACAGGCCGCGGTGTCAGAAGCAAGGCTTGCGGCAGACGGCTGTTCCATTGTTGTCACGCCGGCCTCGTCGAAGGCGCCGATATACGTGGTATATTCCATCGTCTCTCTGTTGGACCACAGATCATACACATCCCCGCTGCCGTCGGCTCCAAGGTGGACATCCGCCTGATAGTCTCCCGTAAGATGCCCATCCGCCATGGTTCCCTGTTCCTTTTTGATGTCACCGTTGTCTCCGTTTATCGTCCAGCGGGTAAATTCGCCGTTGTAGCTTCCCCCTGCGGCGCTGCAGGTAAACATCTGCACCGTATTGTCCTCCCAGCCAAGCAGGATCGTCTGTTCTCCCGCCTCATACCATACGCTGGAAAAGGGGGTGCCGTCCTCCCGATAGCCCGCCTGGATCGCCAGTACCTCTTGTCCGTCCTGCAAAAGGAAGTAATTTCTCACACCGTCGCTCAGCTTCGGCATCATGGACGCAAACCACTCCGGACTGCTGATCATGTGGATGCTCTCCCCCTGATATTCCTCCAGCTCCAGATTCTGCAGCATGGTTTGGGCTTCCTCTCGGATCTCCGGATCCTCCTCTTCCAGATTGACGGCGATGGACTGAAGCGTCTCAAAGGCCTGTTCATCCCCGTACATCCGGCAGCTCTGCTCCAGCAGATCCCTCTGTCTGCGGATCAATCCCTTGTCTTGGTACAGATCCGCCAGCGCCCGATAGTCCTCCTGGGTAAATTCCCCCGACTGATACTTCTGTTCATAATTGAGGATATCCACATCTTCCTCCGGCAATATGGGATCGGAAGTCAGGGTCGCCGGCGTCTCCGTCCCCTTTTCCTCCAAAAAAAAGCTTCCGTCGCCGCATCCTGCCAGCAGAGTCACCGCCAGCGTGCAGACCATCATCATGCAAATCCGTCTGTTTCTCATATATTACCTCACCTTTTCTATGATTTACTGTGCATCCTGGATCAAAGTCCTGAGAAATGCGTCCGCCTCGGAACCGCCCGCATAGAGTCCCATGTTGAGCACCTGCTGGGCGAGCGTATAGATGCTCCTCGCCACGATCGGCCCGTACACTACGGTCCTCACCCCGTTTTTCTCCAGAATGGCATACCCGCGAAACGCGTAATTCACCTTATACTGGCTGGGCGGCAGTCCCACCAAAACGGAGGTAAAACGGTATCTGCCATCCACCGTCTCATAGATCTTATCCTCCAGGGCGCCTCCCGCATTAAGGCCGTAGGACATTCCGCTGGACACCTTCTCTCCGCCCAGGACCATCGGGTAAGCGGCCCGATTGGCGTCGTTCATGACCAGCGTTCCGTATTCCTTCAGCGTATAGCCGTTTACGTCGGAGGAGGTGAGCCGCTCCCGCAGCTCCGTGGAGATTCCGGTCTTATAGCGTATGCCGGATTTCCCCGTGATCCGGATGGAAAAACCGTGGTAAGTCAGAAGATCCGTAAGCTGCGGCTGCTCCGTCACCCGGTACGCGCCGTTTACATATTCCAGGGTCCACAGATACATTCCCACCGGCACGCCGCTCTCATTATACCGGTATACCACGGCATTGGTCATGTTGGCGTTGGGCGCCGTGACGATATACCTTCCGTTTCGGCAAGCGGCTCCGTACGCCACCCCGTCCAGATATACGGTCGTGTCATATCCCCCGGGGATGCTCAGCACCACATTGGTGGAAGCCGTCGGCTTTGGCGATGCCGCTTCCGGCATATTGTTAAATACCGGTATCTGAAACACAAACGTGTTGTTCAGCGCGTCTGCGCTTCGATACAGCTTCATAATGCTTGCGCCCTCGGTGGTAGGCGCCATAATATTCTGCATATACTGGTGTGTATACAGAGCATGGGCACTCTGAGGATTCACATTGAATTTCTGGAGGTACAGAGTGCCTTGTCCCTTCCGGATATAGTTGGCGGTAATCACATCCGCACCCCCGAGAATGGACTGATACGCATTGTTCCACCCGTGATCCCTGGCATAGCTCAGGCCGTTTTGGATCACCTCCGTATCGGAGGTCCCGCTGGCCCCCACATTGAAATAATTGTAGAATCCTTCATATCCCGGATAATTTCCCGAGATCAGCGGCGAAGTCCCCTGTCCCTGCTCCTGATAAACGCGCGCCGCCAAGTGAAAAGGGCTCACCTGCCGGATATCCTCCGCGCCGATGGCATAAAAGATGTGGGCATAGGTCATGCTGGTCCCCGGGGCAAAATTAGGGCTCCGCATAAAGGTGTTACTCAAAAAGCTCTCCACCGCCGCCTCCGTATGGTAGCTGGCGTTGTAGGTCAACAGCTCAAACTGAAAGATGGAATCCAGCGTGAGGCTGTTCCGCGGGTCCATATAGTATTCCAGGATAGGCCGGGAAGCATAATACCAGCTTCCGTTGTCATACAATCCCTCCTTGGTGTAATCCGGCTGATTTTTATAGATCAGGCTCTTCCCCCCGCCGATCTCATTGTCGATCACGGTGTTCCAGTCCAATCCCGTGTTCCACATCACGAAGGTCCAGTTGGGGTACTGTTCCTTCAGCGCCGTCAAGGGGCCCTGATAGCTGGCCGGAAACTGATTGATATCCCCATAGACCGTCGGGCCGGCGTCTATCGTCATGGGAACCGCGTCCATCGGATTCATCCCGTAGCTGCTCTCCCATTCCAAAAACCGTTCGTCCGAACAGGCAAGGTTGGAACGCGGCACATATCCGTGGTATTCCTCCCCCCCGCTGTAGAAGCCGACATACTCCCACGCCACATATTCCTCGCTGATGACCACATCCTCTATCGTCACCATCTGTCCGCTGGGAACGGTCAGGACCGTCTCGCTGTCATAGGACGCCTCCGCCCGCACCGGATATTCGTCGCTTAAATAGACCAGCGCCATAATCGGCTGTTCGTTTACCAGGTCGGCCAGCGCTTCCCTGGCTTCCTGGCAATGGGCCTCCCATTCGGCCTTCCACTCCGGATCATGGGTTTCCTCCAAAAGCTCCTCGTTCTCTCCTGTGGCCGGTTCCTCCTGGCTTTCCGTTGTATCTGGGACAGGGATCTCCACCCCTGTCGTAAAAATGTTCGTCTCCTGCGGTTCCATTGCAAAGACCCTCAGGGAAAACCCTGTTGTCCCGGCGGGAAGTGCGGTCAGTAAAAGGGCGCTGACGGCCAGACAGATCGCTTTTTTTGTTTTTGGAACGAAACGTTTCATAAGCATCTCACTTCTTTCTATTATGGTGTCCCAGACACATCGTTTTTTATCTCTGCACGCCTATCATAACATAAAATCCATGTGTTCTCCGTGGTAAAATCTGCTTACCCCAGGATCAGCTTGGCGATCTCGATCGCCACGCACTCAAACAGATACCCTCTGCCGTATCCGTTGATCCGGTAACAGTACCGGTAGCGGTCCCTGATCCGTCTCACCGCCTGTTTCAGGCTCTTTTGGTTGCTGGCCCCTCCCATGCGGAAATTCGCCAGCACCTTGTCCACCGTCACGATCCTTCGCCCCTGCTTCTTCATCTGCAGGAAGAAACCGTAGTCGTCGTGGATGCCCAGGTTGCGGAAGGGATATTGCCGATACAGTTCGGCTTTCACAAAGGTGGTGGGATGGTTCCAGTCCCTGGAGGTCTCGAACCGCCGCAGTCTCGCCTTCTTTACAAATGTGCTTCCGTTCGTCCGGTGCACGCGGATATTGGCGTACAAAAGCTCACAGTCCTCTCTCTCGAAGGTCTCCGCCACGGTCTGCAGCGTATCCGGTTCATACCAGTCGTCGCTGTTCAGGATGCCGATGACCTCCCCCTCCGCCAGACGGATGCCCTTGTTCATAGCGTCGTATATGCCCTGATCCGGCTCGCTGACGATCTTAAGGTGCGCGCCTTTTTCCGCAAACGCCTCCCGATAGCTCTCCGCCGTCTCCACCGTGCGGTCGCTGCTCTTTCCGTCTATGATCAGATATTCCAGCTCAACCGGCCCGCCCAGGCCCCGCTGCCCCAGCACCGACTCCATGGTCCGGCCGACGGAGGCTTCGCTGTTATATGTCACCGTGATAATGCTGATTTTCATAAATCCTACCTATGCTCTCCTCCAGAGAATATCTCCTGTAGCCGTCAAAGTCGCGGACGCTCAACGCCTGATCCACCGTCAGGGAGCCGAATGCCTTGTTGACCATCCCCCCCGCCCTTCCGGGCAGATGTCCCGCAAGCCGCACCAGGGGATCTAACGCCCTAACGAGGCGGATCCTCTTTCCTTTCGCGGACGCGATGGCCCGCACCATACGGGCCGTGGCCACATATTCCTCATTCTGGGGAAAGAACACCCCTCCCCGCCCGCTCTCCGCCAGAAGCCGCAAAAACTCTGCCAGATTTTCAATATACAACATACTGCGCTGATTTGCAATAGCCGGAAACACAGGCAGCCTGTCCGCAAGTCCCGCAAGCAGCGGGAAATTTCCCCTGCTGTCCCTGCCGTAGATCATGGGCGCCCTCACGATCGCCACCGCAAAGGACTCGTCCGCAAGCCGGCCAAGCGCCCTCTCCGCCTGCAGCTTGCTGTCCCCGTAAAAGTTCGCCGGGGCGGGCGGCGTATCCTCCGTGATCCGCTTTTCTCTGCCCACGGGCGCGCTCTCCCCATAGACGATCACGCTGCTCATATACACAAACTGTCTGACGCCGTCGCGCTTTGCCTTTTGGGCCGCGCGCACCGCCAGATCCCGATTGATCTCATAATAACGTCTCTTCGTCTCCTCCGAGACATGACCGATATCCGCGTGGGCCATTCCCACCATATGAAATACGGAGTCATAGCCGCCGAAGCTTTCCGCCTCCCACCCGCTGTCCCGCAGGGATCGCATCTCCACGCGGTATCTCTCCTCCCCCTGTTCCTCGTTGTAAGCGTTCAGGTAACGGCTCACGCTCTGTCCCACATAACTATGGACGCCGGTTATCAAAATTTGTTTCATAAATCTCTCCGCTTTTTTTCGTCTACTCGCCGGTATCTCCTCCGGCGGGACGCTTCTCAACAGGCTCCGCCGCCATTGCACCGGTTCCGCCTTCCACCACACCGTCCCCTCTGAGCACGCTCAAAAAAGTGCCAAAAAAGCATCTGCAGTCCATGCCGAACCCCATCCGTCTCACATACTCTCCGTCAAATTTTGCCTTCACGGAGATCTCCAGCTCATCCCGGCCGTTGATCTGGGCCCAGCCGGTCAGCCCCGGCCTCACATCGTTTGCGCCGTATCTGTCCCGCTCCGCGATCAGGTCGTCCTGATTCCAGAGCGCGGGTCTTGGCCCCACCACCGCCATATCCCCTTTCAGGATATTGACGATCTGCGGCAGTTCGTCCAGGCTCGTCCTTCGCAAAAATTTCCCCACCCTCGTGATATACCGGTCCGGATCCTTCAAAAGATGTGTGGGCATATCTTTGGGTGTGTCCGTGCGCATAGTCCTAAACTTGTAGATTTGAAAGCAGGTCTTGTGGATTCCCACCCGCTTCTGGCAGAATAAGACCGGCCCCGGGGAGTCTATTTTGATCGCCGCGCTCAAAATCAAAAACACAGGGGACAGCACAATCAGTCCCAAAAGGGCCAGTATAAAGTCCATCGCTCTCTTCAGACAGGAATACATATCGCTTCTCCTCTCAGTCCCCTTGCCGCGTCGGGGACGGTCGTCTCTTATTCGATCTCTTATTCGATCCCTTACTCGTAGTGATAGGTGGGGACGATCTCCTTGATGACCTGGCGCACATCCCCCTCCTCGTCCTTGGAGACCTCCTTGAGCCTGTCCAGCTGCCTTTCAAACAATTCCTCGTCATATTCAATCGGTTTACCGATATAGATCATTTTGTTTGCGGTCTCCTTGAGCCCCTCCTCATTCATCAAAAGCTCCTCGTACATTTTCTCCCCCGGCCGCAGGCCGATAAACTCGATCCGGATGTCCTCATCCACGCGATATCCGGACAGCTTGATCAGATTCTTCGCCAGATCCACGATCTTCATGGGTTCTCCCATATCCAGCACGAAGATCTCTCCGCCTCTGGCGTAGGCACCCGCCTGGAGCACCAGGGACACCGCCTCCGGAATCGTCATAAAATAGCGGATAATGTCGGGGCTGGTCACCGTCACCGGCCCTCCCTGGGCGATCTGCTTTTTAAACAGCGGGATCACGCTGCCGTTGCTGCCGAGCACATTTCCGAAGCGCACCGCCACATACTCGGTCTTCGACTTTCGGTTCAGATTCTGAATGATCATCTCGCAGATCCTCTTGGTCGCTCCCATGACATTGGTGGGATTCACCGCCTTGTCCGTGGAGATCAGGACAAAGCGCTTGGCGCCGTACTGATCCGCCGCGGTCGCCACCTTGAGCGTGCCGAACACATTGTTTTTCACCGCCTCATTGGGGCTGGCCTCCATGAGCGGGACATGCTTGTGGGCCGCCGCGTGATACACGATCTGGGGCCGATAGGTTTTAAAGATCTCCTGCACTCTGGAGGTGTTGCGCACGGAGCCGATCAGCACCGCCATATCCAGATCCGGATGATCCCGCAGAAGCTCCTGCTGGATCTCATAGGCGTTATTTTCATAGATATCCATGATCACAAGCCGTTTCGGGCCGTGCCTGGCGATCTGGCGGCAGAGCTCGCTTCCGATGGAACCGCCGCCTCCCGTGACCAGCACCACCTTGTCCTTCACATAGCCTATGATCTCATCCACATTGACCTCTATGGGGTCCCTCCCCAAAAGGTCCTCGATCTGTACCTCCCGAAGCTGGGAGACGTTCACATCCCCGTTGAGGATCTGATACATGCCCGGCAGGATGCGCATACGGCATCCGGTCTCCTTACAGATCTCCAGGATGGGCTTGATCTTCTGCCGGTTGGCGGAGGGGATTGCGATAATGATCTCGTCAATGGAATATTTCTCCACATTTTCGGCAATGCTTTCTCTGCCTCCCACGATGGGGACGCCCCGCAGATACTTTCCGTGGCACCCGGGATTGTCGTCGATCACACAGGCCACCTGCATACTCAGATAGCTGCTGCTCTCGATCTCCTTTAAGATGGCGTTTCCCGCCGCACCCGCGCCGACGATCATACAGTTGATCCGCGTGCTGCCCCTGCCGTGCATCAGGCGCCGCTTCTGCAGCACACGCAGGATGCGGTAGCTGAACCGCACCCCGCAGGTAAACATCAGCAAAAAGAAACAATAGTAAAAGGGAAAGCTGGAGGGCAGGCGCACACCCATGATCCAGCACAGCACCGGCTGCATGACGGCGCACAGAAACACCGCGATTCCATTGTTCACCAGCTCCGTGTCGGACGCATAGCGCCACACACTGTTGTACAGCTTAAAAATGTAGAACAGCACCAGCGTGAGTACCACGTTCAGGGGATAGATGATCAGAGTCGCCTCCCAGAACGCCCGATTCACATCCATAAATTTAAAGTCATATCGCACATACAGGCTCAGCGCCTCCGCCAGCAGTATGGCAAAGAGATCCGACACGACCAGCAGTGCGATCCTGGTCACAGGCACCTTTAAAATGCCCACTCTCACATCATTTAACTTTTTCATATAGCATTATCCCGTTTTCAAGCTTTTCAAGCATTTCCGCAATCATTATAAATGTACTACTTCCTTTGCAGAATGTCAAAATTTTATAGCATTTTCCGTAGAAAATAATGGATTTTTCTGGCAGACGCGGGCGCCAGGGCCAAAATCGTGTGGTAGGTCTTATCCCGAAGGGTGAGAATGGGATTTCCCATAGCCCGGGGCCACATCCTCCGAAGCCATCCCACCACACTGCGGTAGTCGCCGTTGTCCCGCCGCATCCTGCTGATAGGGATATGGAGCAGATACTGGATCCGCTGGAACACGCCGAAGCGAAGCGCCGTCTCCTTCAGCGCGGGATACTCCCTCCCCACCAGCTCGGAAACCATGTCCGCATTCTGCACGCAGTCCCAGTAGACGCGGGAAAAGCTCTCCCGATCCGCCTTGCGGGAGTTGCTCCCGATCCGGTAAAACACATGGTATTTCTGCCCCGGCAGGGACAAGATCCGCCCCATCCTGGGCAGCATACGCACCAGCAGATAAAAATCCTCGTTGAGCCGTCCCTCGGGAAATCTCTCCTCCTCAAACAGCTCTCTGTGGAGCAGCTTGGTGCAGAAGGAACAGTCTCCCCTGTGCAGGAGAAGCTCCCTCAGAAACTCCTCGCTTCCACAGCAGACCGGCTGCGCCGGAGGCTCACAGATATTGGGAAGGGGATTTCCCTGTGCGTCTATCTCATCCCTTCCCACCTGGGCCGCTTTCACCTGGTATCGGCAGATGCCCTCATAGAGGCTCTCATACATATCCGGAGACACATAGTCGTCGCTGTCCACAAATCCCAGATACTCGCCCCTGGCCTGGGAGATCCCCAGGTTTCTGGCGGAGGAGGAGCCCCCGTTTTCCTTGTGAAAGACGCGAATACGCCCGTCACCCGCCGCCAGGCGGTCACACAGCTCGCCCGTGCCGTCGGTTGAGCCGTCGTCCACCAGCAGGATCTCCAGATTTTCGTAGGTCTGTGCCATAACGGAACGCACGCATCTTTCCAGATACTTTATGATATTGTACACGGGAACGATCACGCTGATCAGCGGACGGCCCGCCTCGCCCATCTTCTGCATTATCGGGTGTCCCTCCTTGTGCGTTTCCCTCCTATAATATAGGAAAACATTTTTCGCTCCGGTATCACCGGCGTGGGATCACAGGGGGAAAGAGCTCCCACGGGCGGCTCCTCGGAGCACCATTTGGCGGGATCCACCAAAAGCAGCTCCCTGCAGAGCGCGCGCATCCTCTCCGCAGCGCCTTCCGCGTTCCACCGCTCCGTGATGGTCCGATAGGCGGCCAGCCCCAGCCTCCTTCGCAGCGCCGGATCCCGAACCAGCTCCGCCGCACGGCAAAAGAGCTCCTGCCGGTCGCCGTCCCGATACACCATCCCGTTCTCCCCATGTCTGATCAGATAGGGCACCGCGCCGATCATGTGGTCCGCCACCAGGGCGCACCCGCTGTTCATCGCCTCGTTTGCCACGGCTCCCCAGCCCTCCTGCCGGTCGCTGGTGAAGAGCTGGATGTCCGCCCGCTCCATATACCCGCGCACCTGCTGGGGCGTTTGGAATCCTAAAAATGACACCTGTTTTTCTAAACCGTATCGCCGCCAAAGCTCCCGCATCGCATCTTCCATATCGCCGCCGCCGATCACGTCCATGTGGAAGGAAAGCCCCTGTGCCTTCAGGTAAGCGGCCGTCTCCAGCGCAAGCTCCGGATGCTTCCAGTCGATCATACGTCCGGCCCAGAGAAGATAAGGGACCCGATCGCCGTTCTCCTCCCGATATCCCTTGCCCTCCAGCAGGCTCTCCGGTTCGTAATGTCTCGTCTCGGGAAAATATCCCCAGCAGAACATCCTGCCCGCGTAGGCCCGTATCAGGTGGAAGTCGGAGGGCACATATCCCCCCGCGCAGAGAAGATATACCGGCGCTTTTCTGTAACGGGTGTGATCCATATATTTTTTCCGCAGTCCCCTGGGGGAGACCGCTTTCCACTGTCCGGTCTTGTACAGTCTCTCGCTGATGCGGATAATCGGCCTTCTCCTCCGCAGCCTCTCCCCAATATAGGATTCGTCGTCGCAGCCCCCGAACAGCACCACCTCGCTGTCCAGGATCCACTTCCGGCAGAGATCCTCCTCCTCGTAAAAGCAGTGGACATACTCCGGCATTTGGGCAAGCTGCCACCCCATGCGGATCCGCTCCTGCTCCATGGGCATCGTCTGGACAAAGACAAAACAGTCCCCGGCCTGCTCTGCCAGCCGGTTCATCGCGTCGCAGAAGGGGATCTGGTGGTGATTGATATAATTAGACACAAATGTAATTCTCATAGTTTTCCTTCCACATAATTTGCTCCATTATCCTGCAATTTTCCACAGCATCCTGCATTTATTGACAGAGCTATCAGTTATTTTGCATCATTTTGCATTATTTCCTGCACAGGGGCGTCACCCTCTGTATTCATTGCACCTGTTATATCTCTGTAGATCTCCAGCAGTCTCCCATAGTTTGCTTCCCTGTCATGGGTTTTCAGCGCCCGCTCTCTGGCATGACTGCAATAGGCGCGCATCCGTTCCGGATCGCTCCATATGCGGATCACCGCCTCCGCCAGCGCTCCTGCCGTCTCCTCCAGATGCTCCCCGCCGGCTTCCGGAGCCGCTCCCGCCCGATCAGGGGATTCGGGGCCTTTTTCGTCTCCCCGATAGAGGATCCCATCCTCCCCGTCGGTAAAGAGGCTTGGGATCCCGCCCACATCCGCGCTGACACAGGGCACTCCCAGGATCATCGCCTCCCCCAGTGAGTTGGGGGAATTTTCCAACTCGGAGCAGCAGAGGAAAAGGTGGCTCTTTAAATACTGCCGTTTCATCTCCTCCGCGTTCAGGCGGCCCAGAAAGGTGACACTTCCCTCCAGGGACTCCTCCGCAAGAAGCCGCCGAAGAAATTTCCCATAGGCGGAAAGCTTCCATCTGCCGACGAAGCTTTGGTTTCCCGCCACGCTGTCCCCCGCCACAAACACATGGACGTCCGGATATTGCTGCCGGATCCTGGGAAGCGCCCGCAGCAGATAATGGAGTCCCTTGATCGGGTAATCGCCCTGGCTCACAAAAATAGTGTGGGGGACACACTCCTCCTCCCGCCAGACGCCCTGATAGAAGGTTTCGCGGAGGTTCTCGTTCATTTTATAATAACATGCGTTTTTATTCCATTCCCGTGTCCGGATCCTGTCCCAATCCGTCCTGCCGGTGAGATTTCCGGCAATCCGGACAGCCTCCCTCTCCATGACGCCTCTCTGCCGGAATTTTTCCTGCTGCCTGCGCAGGCCGTCCCGCTTTAGGAGGTCGCGAAATGTCACGGCGCGGACCGCCTCCGACGGCAGTCCCCTGAGGTACACCTCCGCGCACACGGCGCACAGCCCCTGGATCCCCACCAGGATACGGTCCTTTCGAGGAAAAGCGCGGCACATAGCCAGTGTGTGGGGATATTCCGTGCCGAAGCAGTGCACGATATCCGGCTGAAACTCTCGGGCGATCGCGCCCAGCTTCTCCTCCAGTCCACGGTCATAACGGTGGGGACGGGCGGTGTCCTCCGCAAAGCCAAACGCCAGGAAGGACTGCCCCCCGCAGCTCATCCTCCGCCCCCTGCCGTCACAGACGCCCTCCGGCGCGGGAAACGCGATCCCAAGCTCAATGCCGCTCTCCTCCCCGCAGGCCAGCACCATGTCCGCCAGGCCGCTGAGCCAGCCCTCTTTGTTGCTGTAATTCAGATGTAGGTTTCGGGCGATCACAGGCAGCATGATATTACAGAGCCAAAGCACTCTCAACGCAGTTTCCTCCTTCCGTATGTGCATCCCAGACAAGTCGCCACAGGGCACGCTTTCGCTATATATCGCTCGCAACGGTACCTAATGCGCCAAAGTACGGCGCATAAGTACCGGCGGCGCTATAATGCCCTGCGCGCGATCTTGTCTGTATCGCACATACCCATGTAGATTTCACAATACCATAAGCAGGCGCTGTATGCAGCGAAAGCGTGCCTGCGTTGGTATGTGAAATCTGCGCAAATCCGAACCCCAAAAACAAAATTTCACGCCGTATCAGTCAAAAATCCAGTTGAGGTAGGGCAGAAGCCTCACATCCACGGAGTACATTCCCCGCAAAAGGAAGGCAAAATACACCGTGAACGCACCGATCACCCCCGCATAGGCCAGCCTGCGAAGCCACCCCTCCTCCATGTCCGCCAAAAGCCGCGGGATCAGAAAGACCTGGGAGACCATCATATAGTAGGCCACGCGGGAGACCTCCGGTATAAATCCGCCGCAGCAGAAGGTGACAAAGCCCGCCACATTCAGAAAAAAGTAAAAGCGGTTCATCAGATCCTCCCGAATACTGCGGCGGTAGCAGATACCGCAAAGAAGCAGCACCGCCGCGCACTTCAACAGGTTCACATAAGAGATCCGGCTGTTGTCAAAGGCGGAATTTTCATAAAATCCGTAAAAGTGAAAGACGATCCTCCGGTATATATCCTTCCCAAAAATCAGGCTTAGAACAAAGACCCCGCCCGCCACATAATGCCATTTTTTCAGGCGGATGGCGGCAAGCCACCTGGCCGTGAGATACACCGGTATTACCAGAAGTATGGATTTGTGAAAAGCGCATCCCGCCGCCACCCACAGGACAAATTTTCCATATTCCCCACGGAGCACATACTTCATGGAATAGAGGGCGATCGCCAGCGCCAAATAATAACGCACGGTATTTAAACTGTTAAAATAGTAGCCGCCCGTGAGCAGAAGAAACAGGGAGAACGCGTAAAGGCTTCCCTGATCGTGGAGCGCCAGGACAAAAAACAGGACCGTGATAAAAGAAAAAAGCGCAAAGATGGGCAGATAATTGTCGTAGCCAAACAAATCCTGCATTCCCTTCACGATCAGATTAAATCCCAGCTCCGAGGACACGTGCCGCTCCTGGGCGATCAGGCGAAAGTTGAAACGGTAGGGCCAGTAGTCGTTTCCCACGGCGATGCGGCAGGCCGATACGCCCGTCAGCAGACAGAAAATGGCCGTTTCCGCCACCAGGTTCCTCGCCTGCTCCCTGGAGAAGCCCACACGCTCTCCGGCGGCCCGTCTGCCGCTTATGCGTGCCGCCACATAGTCGCGGTTGTCCACGCACAGCGCCAAAAGCAGGGTCACTGCCGTCAGCAGAATATAAACCAGCGCGCTGCTCTCCATCTAGTTTCCTCCTCTTCCCTCGCGGATCCCGTCCCGCATCCAGGCATAGGCCTGTCTGACGGAGACCTCCGCACAGAGCTTTTCCCGATGCGCCAGGAGAAAGCGGATCGCCATCAGTCCGGCAAGCCTCCCATACAAATAGTGATAGAGCACCCCCCTGTCTCGGAAAAATTTCTCCTGATATCCGAAAAACCAGGTGGATTCTCCGGCGGTCTCCCTCCCGATGGTCACCGGCGCCGTGTACACCCGATATCCCTTGGACATAAATTCTTTTAAAAACAGGCTGTCCTCCCCGTTGCTGTACCTGGCTCCGCCGCCGAACAAAAGAGAAAAGGTCACGCCGGACGCAAGCAGGCTGTCTCTCCTCACGGCAAAGCTCACCGCGCCGTAACGCCCGCAGTTGTACCAATGCACCCTCCGCCGTCCGGTGATTTGATAGGTACGGCGCTCCTCCTCCACCTCAATATTGAAAAGGATCATATCGGCCCTGGGATTCCGAAGAAACTCCGCCTCAACCGCCTCCGCGTAGCCCTCCCGGTACACAATGTCCGCATCCGAAAAAAGGCAGATATCCCTATCTGCTCTCATGATAGCCTCATTGCGGCTTCTCCCGATCCCTCGGTCGGGGAAGGAGTAAAAGCGCACCTTATGCCCGCGGTATTCTGTTTCCTCCGCTCCCAGCCGGTCACACTGGTTGATGATCACCGCGTCGGAGCCCAAATTCATCTGCTCCGCGATCCGATCCGGAGAGCTGTTCATCACTGACGCCAGCACCTGTACGCTCATATGCCGCCCTCCGCCTCGGGAGCAAAAGGAATCCGATAGTAGGTGCGGATCAGCCACTCGTCCGCCTCCCAGAGGATCGCTCCCCCGACGGCGACCTCCTGTTCCTCCAAATACTGTAACACACGCTCTAAGGGCTTGCCCGCATGGTTTCCGGCGCCGACCAAAAGCAGCACCCCGTCCATGCCCCGCAATTTCTCGCAGCACTCCTCGCAGAGAAGAGGGGCGGGAAAGGGAACCCACTCCTTCTCCAAAAGCGGATTGTCTCCCACACGCTCCCGAATCGCCTGGCACGCCTCCAGAGGGTCGATCTCCCCGACAGCCGTACACACGGCGATCCTCTCGGCTCCCACGAACCGATAGGCCAGATTGGGCAGAAGCTCTCTGCTGTGGACGGTTCCCAGCGCCGCAAGGCCATACCGCCGCCTCAGCGTCACCGGAAGCCAGATGCCGTCCGTGCCAAGCTCCCGCAGGAGAAACACCACCACCGCAAAAAAACAGGACAGAACCGCGCTTAAGACCACCGCCCTCAGGGGCCGCACATCCGGAAGCACCTCCACCGCCTGGACAGCGGGGTCTATCACCGTGATCCGCGCCACCTGCGGGTTACTCTCCGCAAACTCCTGAGTCATGGTCTGCTCCACCGCCTGGGCGATCCGCAGGCACCAGTCCTTTTGATCCGCAGTCACCACCGTGGAGGGCACGTGCCAGTCGGAGGCGAGAAACGCCTCCACAAGCGCCTCGTACCCCTCCTTGGTGCGCACCGGCTCATAGTACTGGGACAGCTCCACGGTATTCTCCGCCAGGTGCCCGAGAAACGCGTCATAAAACTCGCGGGATCTGACGTATGTGTTCCAGCTCATCTCGTTGATATAGTAATCTCCGGACTGGGTAGGCTCCGCCGTGTACTCCACCCGATAGACGGAGGTGGCGGCATAGGCGTGATCCCTGTCGAGAAGCACATTCTTCACATAGTAGCCGCCCCCAAAGAGGAGCGTGCCCAATATTGTAACACCTGTTATAAACGGTAGGTTCCGAACCAGACGAAGCGCCGCCAACCGAAGGTCAAAGGGCTCCTTTCCATAGCTTGCTTTCCACATGGTAACCTCCTGTCAATCCTCCTCTTCCCGCTCTCGGTCATAGACCTCCTTGAAAGCGGTGACCTGTTCACTCTCCACTCCCTCTGTGCTGTCCGGCCACAGAAGGATCTTCAGGGTCAAAAGCATCAGCTTCAGATCCAGCCAGAGAGAGTAATTCTCGATATAAGCCAGATCCAGCTTCAGCTTATCGTACGGCGAGGTGTTGTACTTGCCATACACCTGCGCAAAGCCGGCCAGACCCGCCTTGACCTTCATGCGAAAGACAAACTCGGGCATCACCTCCACATACTGAGCGATGATCTCCGGCCTCTCCGGCCTGGGGCCGATAAAGGACATGTCTCCCCGCAAAATATTGAAAAGCTGCGGCAGCTCGTCGATCCTGCACTTGCGTATCACCCTTCCAATGGGGGTGATACGGTCGTCATTTTTCTGCGCCAGCCTGGCCACACCGTCCTTCTCCGCATCCGTCCGCATACTGCGGAATTTCATAATATAAAACTGCCGCTGGTTGGTGGTGCAGCGCACCTGCTTGTACAGCACCGGCCCGCCGTCGTAAAGCTTGATGGCGATCGCCGTGACCAGCATAAACGGAGATGCCACAAGCAAAAGCAGGGACGCAAATAAAATATCCATCGCTCTCTTAATGAAGCGCTGCTCCATGGTGAGACAGTACTCCCTCGTCAAAAGCAGAGGAGCGTCAAACACGTGCAGTTCTTCCGCCCCCGCTAAAATAACATCCGCAATTTTTGGCATCAGATAGACGCGGATAGACTGGGAATAACAGAATTTCAGAAGCTTATTCCGGTCCTCCACCGAGATATCCCACAGCACCACCGCGTTACAGCTTCCGTCCGTGTACTCCTTGAGGATGGCGCGGCACAGGTCGGGCACCCCCTTGCTGATATGTTCGTACCGCTCGATCCGGTACTTGTCCTTCCTGTTCTCAAATTTGCTGCAGATATCCTCTATGGGCCTCTCCCCGTGGATCAGAAGCAGCTTCCTCGGAGGAAACAGCGACTTGTATATCCGATTCGCCACGTTGATATAGAGCACCACCACAAGCGTCTGCTCGAGCATCATAAAGATAAACATCCTCGGCACAAACAGCTGAAACGCCATGACAGACAGCTCCGCATAGATCAGGACATTCGCCACGAACGTGGCGAACACCTGGGAAAAGATGATCTCCACATTCTTTAAATAACCCAGGCGCATACCGCCGTACATTTTGGCAAAGAAAAAGAGGATGACACCGTAGATGGAAATTTCCAGCATGTGCCCGCGGAACCAGAAATTGCGCAGCTGCTCCACCACGCTGTACTGGAAGTGGTACAGCCAGTTATAGGCAAAGATGCCGACCTCCAGCGCCAGACAGCCCGCAGTGAAGGCAAGGTTGATCAGACGCTTAAAGGATTCCATCCTCTGTAATTTACTTTGACAGGTGTTTGTCATCAAAACAATTTTCCTCCGTATCAGCCAGCGATGAACGCACTAACTTATAGTATACCACAGTATTTTGTTTTTTGACAGAATTTCCCCCAAATTTCCCAAAAGACTTTGCGCCGCTACACGCGCCGCTTTACCGCGCGCACCGCCCAAAAGCAGAAGTGATAGGCGCTGCTTGCCACGCTCATGCCCTCCGCCTTCCGGTACAGATTCCAAATGCGCCGTATCGCCTCCAGCTTGTTGGAGGAGAGGGACCTGCCCGGCCTCCGGTATTTGGCCAGATTTTCGTCCAGCCCGTACGCCGTATAGCCAAAGCGCAGGATCTTCCACCACAGCGCCGTGTCCTCGCTTTTCATGACCGGCATCTGCAAAAGCTCCCTGTCCACCTTTTGGGTATCAAACATAACAGTTGTTGTGAAAATAGTGGTGTTTTTCAGCGCCTCTCGGTAGCCGAGCTCGGCCGGCACATGCACCACCTTGCCTGTGCCTCTCCCCCACTCGTCGGCAAATTCATAGCCGGTAAACACGAAGGCGGCGTCCTTCTCCTTTAAAAAGGTAAGCTCCCTCTCCAGCTTTTGGGGCTCCCACAGATCGTCCGCATCCAGATAAGCGAGGTAGCGGCCCCTTGCCTCCCGAACCCCTCGGTTGCGCGCCAGAGCCGCCCCCATGTTGGACGGCTGTCGAATCAGCCGGATCCGCGCATCCTTCGTCTCCTCCATATACCGCTCGATCAGCTCTGCGCTGCGGTCCCCACCGCAGTCCTCCACCAAAAGAAGCTCCCAGTCCGCGTAGGTCTGGGCGCGCACACAGTCCATTGTCTCAATAATGTACTTTTCCGCATGATAAACCGGCACGATAATGCTGACCATGGGCTCCTCCCTGTCACCTGGCGGCTCTGAGCAGGAGATAGCCTCCAAGCTCTTCCGCCTCCACGGAAAACAAGCTCTCGATCTGCTCCAGATCCTCCGCCTGCATATTTCCCGGGAGCAAAATACAGTTTGCCCCCATGTCTATGGCATCTTGTATACAAACCTTTCCGTCCACCGGCCTCTTCGCGCTGAGGACCCGGCCCTCCGCATCCTCGGACAGCACCTCCACGGTGCCCTGGAGAGTCCCAAACGCCTCCGCGTGGCTCATCCACCGGTACAGCTCCTGCCGCTTTTCGTCATACACCTCGTAGGAATAGGCGCCCAGCGCCGCATCCCACATATCGCGCCCGTAGAGAAGACGGATCTCCCCATTGCAGGAGCGGGCGCACGCCATAACCTCTCTCGGCGCCCACAGACAGATCTCCCCCTCCGTTTCCTCCGCAAGGCTTCGGATCACCGCCTCTATCCCCACGCGCTCGCTTCCCTTCTCTGCATCGCTCCATTCCTGCTGCCCCATGCTCCCGCAGAAAAAGAGAAGGACCGCCGCGACAGCCGTCAGGATCACCGCCCGAAGGGTGTCCTTTTTCCCTGCACCGGAATCGTCTTCCCATAGTTTCCCCAGAAAAACCGAGCCGCCTGCGGCAATAACAGCTGTTATTGGAACAATGCTCCAAATCCACACATACTGGTAAAAACGGGTCTGGTACAACAGAAGAAACACGGCTGTCACCGGACAGATACAGGCTGCCGTCACCAATGTCGTATAGACCATCAGCTCCAGGGGAGCGTCCGAAATTTTGCGGCGTTTCCCTCCCCCGATCCTCTGCCACATCCAGAATACCAAAAGCACCGCCAGCAGAAGCGCCGCATACTTGCCGTTCTCCGTATAACTCTTCCAGCCCAGCACCGCGCTCTGAAAAAGATCCCTCATACCGCCGCCCCCTTTCCGCCGTCGGCAGCCCGCCGCAGACAGCCCAGAAGCAGCTTTACCGCCAAAAGCCCCGCCGCTGTCAGCAGGCAGGCCCCCGCCCCGTAAAAGGTCCAGACCAGGCACGCCTCCGCCAGCACGCACAGGACCACCAGCTTCCACCGCCCGCGCAGCACCGCGCCGACAGTGTAGGGCAGAAGCACCGCCGCACGGATCGTCACCCCGCGGAAGCCGCTGTGCATCACGCCAAGACCGTCCATCCCGTACCCATAATCTCCAAAGAGAAAAAGAAGCGCCACAAGGATCAGGAAAAAGCCCCTTAAGTCCCTCCTGTTTGGAAAAAGCACCCGCGCCAGGATAACATAGGCCAGATAACTGTAAAACAGGGTCGCTATAGGCACCATACCCCAAACCACCTGCTCCGCGCTCAGCCCGAGGAAGGTACAGAGACACCCATAGAGGGAAGGCAGGCACAAAATCTGCAGCCGCATGGGGATCCCCAGCGTATAGGGCGCCCCTGTCAGGGGATTGACTTTATAAATATCGCCCGTTGTTAAAAAGCTGTTGACGGTCTCCACCGTCATGTCTCCGCCCAGATAGACATCGCCCTGCATCGTGATCTGCAGGATCTGAAGCAGCACCAGCACCGCAAATACAATAAATAACACTTGTTCTTTTATGCTCACGCCGCTCCATCCGCCGGAGGGGAAGGAGGACGTCTGCAGGCGCCGCCTGCGGCGCTTGTCCCACAGAAACAGCGCGGCCGCCGCAAGGACGGACACGCCCAACAACAGCGCGAACAGTTTCACGCAATCAGAAAAAGGCCGCCCCAGTGCGACAGCCGTCAGATGGGCCGCTTCCGCCAGTCCTATCAGGATCAGATACCCCGTCAGCACACTGTCCGCCAACAGAGTCCCTTGTATCGGCCGTTTTCTGTATAAGAGGGAAAGGGCCCCTCTGCCCAGCAAAAACGGAATCAGAACCATACATGCTCCTACCTTGTTTTTTCATATATTGAGTTATTATACCATATTTTACCCATTTATACAAATAGGAAAGCGATCCTGTACTGCCCCATGATCGCCTTCCCAATTCCTTTCGTTCCCTTGCTTACATTGCCTTGTAGTCCAGCCTCACCTTGTCGGCAATGCGGGCTATATACTCGCTGTTGGTCGGCCTCGATTTGCCGGACGCCGCCGAATACCCAAACATCTCCTCGAAGGTCGCCACATTCCCCCGCATCCAGGAAACCTCGATTGCATTGCGGATCGCCCGCTCCACCTTCTGGTTGGTGGTCTTAAAATGCCTGGCGATCGTGGGATACAAAAGCTTGGTCACACTGCTGACCACCTCCATATCCCGCCCCGTCAGAAGAATGGCGTCCCGCAGATAGTGGTAGCCCTTCAGGTGCGCCGGCACTCCGATATCCAGCATGATACTTGTGATATATTTCTCCAGTTCACAATCCTTTACAGTCGCAATATCCATGATTTGTCCCCTTTCTGTCACCGACAATTCCTGTTTTTATCCTTTGTGACAGCATTATTCTATCATATATACCGGACTCTGTAACGTCAAGAAACCGTAAAGAAACCCGCTTCTCTCACAATTCCTCCCGAATCAGATAAATGGGCCGCCGCTTCACCTCCATATACGTCTTGGCCAGATACTGCCCCAGTATGCCGGTACAGAAAAACTGCACCCCGCTGGTCATCAGGATAATGCAGACCAGGGAGGGCCAGCCGGACACCGGATCCCCGAAGATCAGCTTCCGGACAATGATAAACAGGATCATCAAAAAAGCGATCAGGCAGAACAGCACCCCCATAAAGGAGGCAAACATCAGCGGCGCCGTGGAGAACGCCACGATCCCCTCAAAGGAATACATGAGAAGCTTCCAGAAGTTCCACTTGGTCTCCCCTCTCGCCCGCTCCACATTCTCGTACTCCAGCCACTTGGTCCGAAAGCCGACCCAGCCGAAGATCCCCTTCGTAAAACGGTTATATTCCTTCATGGAAAGGATCGCATCCACCATCTGCCTCGTCATCAGACGGTAGTCCCTGGCCCCGTCCATCATCTCCGTCTGGGAAATCTTCTTCATCAGACGGTAAAAGATCCTTGCAAAGAAGCTGCGGACGGGGGGCTCCCCCTTTCTGGTGACCCTTCTGGTGGCAACCGAGTCATACCCCTCCTCCAGAGCCCCATACATCTCGGGCAGGAGGGCGGGAGGATCCTGAAGATCCACATCCATCATCACCACGTAGTCGCCCTTGGACTTCTCCAGGCCGGCGTACATAGCGGCCTCCTTTCCGAAATTTCTCGAGAAGGAGATCAGGTGCACCCGACGGTCCCGCTGCCGAAGCTTCTTCACTTCATCCGCCGTCCTGTCGCCGGATCCGTCGTCGATATACAGGACTTCCATTTCCACGCCCCTGTTTTGAAAAAAAGCGTCGTTCTTCACCAGCTCCTCATAAAATAAAGCCACGTTCTCCTCTTCGTTATAACAGGGAACAATCACGCTCAACAGGCTCATAGCTTCCTCCACTTCCCTTTTTTTGCCACCCTTTCATTCAGTATACTATACCGAAAAACAAAGCGCAAGCCACAACCTTTTCCGCCGATTTTACAGGGAAGGAAATTCTTAAGAATACCTAAAAACGCCTTTCGTCTGATGACTTCCCCTTCGTTTTATGCTAAACTGTCTTTAATGTATTTTTTACGATGTTACCGCAAACGATTCGGGAGGCTCCCCATGAAAAAAAGTAAGACAGGCCTGGCTCTGATCGCCGTACTGGCGCTGCTGACGGCCTGCGGAACACAAGAGAAAGCGCCTGACGGCTCCGGCCCCTCCGCCCCCGTCTATGCCACGGTGGAGGACGACTCCGTTCCCCCCGGGGAGGATATGGTGCGAAGCCCCCTCACCAATGAGTGGGTGAGCGCCGAGGCGGCGGCCACCCGTCCGATCGCCGTCATGATCCCCAACGAAAAGGACGCTGTTCCCCAGTATAATCTTTCCAGGGCCTCCGTTGTCTACGAGGCCAATGTGGAGGGGCGCATGACGCGTCTCATGGCTCTCTACGAGGATTGGGAGGATCTGGGACAGATCGGAAACGTGCGGAGCCTGCGCTCCTACTTTGCCTACTGGGCTTTTGAGTGGGACGCTTTCCTCGTGCACTACGGCGGCCCCTTCTTTGTCAACGATCTGATCGAGCAGCCCACCACCGAGAATATAAACGGCGCTCTGTCCACAGACAGTTTAGCCTTTTACCGCACCTCGGACCGTCAGGCGCCGCACAACGCCTATACCGACGGCCAGCGGCTGTACCGGAAGATCCTGGAAAAAGGCTATTCTCTCTCCTATCGGGGGCTCACCGACGATCATCATTTCCTCTTTGCCTCGGAGGCGGAGCCAAACACCCTGGAGCAGTACGGCGACCGGGCCGAATCCGCCGCATACATAGACCTGTCCGGCTGCTATCCGCTGACCCGCTGCTACTTCGAGCTCAACGAGGCGGACGGGCTCTATTACCGCAGCCAGCATCTGGTGGGGGATGACGACGGCCCCCATGTGGACGGCGCCACCGGTGAACAGCTCGCATTTAAGAATGTCCTGATACAGTGCGTCAAAAGCGAGGATCTGGGGCTGAGTGAAGGCTACCTGGTGTTCCAGTGCCACGACGACACCCGAGGCGGCTGGTACTTCACCAACGGCAAGGGGATCCCCGTCACATGGAAAAAGGATTCCGATTACGGCGCCACCCATTACTATGATGACGACGGAAACGAAATCCTTTTAAATACCGGTAAAACCATGATCTGCGTCGTGAACGAGGACGATACCTTTACCTTCCGGTAAGTCCCAGACGGTTCACCGCGGAGAAGATCGCCCGCACGGACGCTCTCGTAATGCTGGAGCTCACTCCCACGCCGTAGGTCACGCGGCCGGTGTCCCTGTCCAGCAGATGGATGTACGCAGCCGCCTGAGAGTTTGCACCGCTCTGCAGAGCGTGCTCCTCGTAATCCAATATCTTGATGGAAATCCCAAGGGCCTCGGAGAGACCTCTCTGCACCGCGTCGATGGGCCCGTTTCCCACAGCCTCAAAGCTCTTCTCCTCACCATGGTCCGTGTAGATCACCGTGACCCTGGTGTCAAACTCGCTCTTCACGGAGCCGCTCAAGTCGTCCATGTGGAGCTGTCTGAAATGGATCGGCTCCTTCCGATCCAAATACTCCGCCTTAAAGCTCTCCATGATCTGATCCGGAGATACCTCGCCCTGTTTCTCCGAGATCTCCTGGATCACATTGGCAAATTCCTTGTGCATCGCCTTGGGCAGCTTAAATCCAAAGTAGGTATCCATCACAAAGGCTACGCCGCCCTTGCCAGACTGAGAGTTGATGCGCACGATGGGTTCGTACTCTCTGCCGATGTCCGCGGGGTCGATGGGAAGGTAGGGCACCTGCCAGATCTCGCTGCCGCGCTCCTTCATAGCCTTCACGCCCTTGTTGATAGCGTCCTGATGGGAACCGGAAAAAGCGGTAAACACCAGCTTGCCCGCGTAAGGGTGCCTGGGATGGATGGGCAGCTTGCAGCAGCGCTCGTAAATCTCTATGATCTCATTGATATGCTCGATATTCAGCTTCGGGTCGATCCCCTGGGAAAACATATTGTAGGCAATATTCAGAATGTCCACATTGCCGGTGCGCTCGCCGTTTCCAAAGAGCGTCCCCTCCACGCGTTCCGCCCCCGCCAGGAGCGCAAGCTCCGCGCTTGCCACGCCGGTCCCCCGGTCATTGTGGGGATGCACGCTTAAGATAATGCTCTCACGGTTGTCCAGGTGCAGATTCATCCACTCGATCTGATCCGCATACACGTTAGGCGTATTCATCTCCACGGTGGAGGGCAGATTCAGGATCATGGGCGCCTCCGGGGTCGGCCCCCAGGCTGCGCTCACCGCGTTGCATATCTCTAACGCATAGTCCAGCTCCGTGCCGGTGAAGCTCTCCGGAGAGTACTCGAGAATGATCTTGCCGGGGAACTTTGCCGCGCGCTCCTTCACCATCCTGGTGCCGTTGACCGCGATCTCGGTGATATGCTCCCTGTCCATGCCAAACACCACGTCCCGCTGGAGCGTGGAGGTGGAATTGTAAATATGTACGATCGCCTGGCTGCAGCCCTCGATCGACTCGAAGGTGCGGTCGATCAGCTCCTCCCTGCACTGGGTCAAAACCTGTACCACCACGTCGTCCGGAATCATCTTCCGCTCCACGAGCTGGCGCAGAAAATCAAATTCGATCTGGCTCGCAGCCGGAAAACCGATCTCGATCTCCTTAAAACCCAGCTTGATCAGATACTGGAACATCTCCACCTTCTCTTCCACGATCATGGGATCTATCAGCGCCTGGTTTCCGTCGCGCAGATCCACGCTGCACCAGATGGGAGCTTTCTCGATCTCCCTGTTCGGCCACCTGCGCTCCGGATAGTCCACCACCGGATTTTTACGATAACGACTGTAATTCAACATTGCTCTCTACCCTTTCTCAAACTCAAGATTTTGTGATACCCGCCAAACTCCCAAATAAAAAAAAGAAAACAGGGTCCAGCAGAAAGCAGCTCACCCAAAGGATGAGCTGCTGACTATTCACCAAGACCGCTTTCCACCGCTTCCACCAGCGTCTTCAGCGCTTGTTCCTCGTCTTCCCCTTCACATACAAACTCAATCTCATCACCACATTTGACACATGCACCCAGCACACTCAACACACTCTTCGCGTTTGCGGTATTGCCGCGAAACGAAAAAGTAATCAATGATTTAAATTGCATTGCCTCCTTGCACAGGATACCCGCAGGTCGCAAGTGCAAGCCGGTAGGGTTCTTGATGACTACCTTCTGACTTACCATAAGTCTACCCTCCAATTCCCGCTGTTCCTGACCCTTCCCAAACGAGAGGTCATCCTTCTCATTTCTATAATAGCATGATTGAGAAGCAATCACAAGCAAATTTGCGCAAAATATATCTATTTTTTGCACGATTTTATTTTATGTCCGCGCCCCTACTCCGCGCGGTGAACCACCACGTGCACCGTCAGGGGCGCGCTGACCCTCACTCCGTCCGGCAGCTGCAGATCCACGGGAATGTTGTAGGCCCCCGGAGTCAGCGCGGTCATTTCCTGTTCCTCCATCCAGGCGGCCACATCCGCCCTTCCGGTAATGCTGCCCTCCGTCACCTGATCCAGCAGCTCCTGCAGACCCGTCACCGTCACGATATAGGATTCCGCATTGTCCGGCAGCTCCGCCACCAGCCCCTCCGGAACGTTCACAATACTCAGATTCTCCGGCAGGATATCCAGCCTCTTCTCCGACTCCTTCTCCACATGGATCGTCACCGTCACTTTGCCGTCGGATCCGCTGTCCGCCAGCCGCACGTTATCCGGAAGAAGCTCTCTCACATCGATCTCGGCCACTACGTCCTCCTCCGCTCCCGTGATATCGATGAGCTCCTTGGGGATGGAGATCTCGCTTATGCCGGCGAGACTGGTCGCCGTTCCCGCAACCATGACCGACCCGGGATCCGTGTCGATCTCACCGGTGGTCAGACATCCGTCGGCGGGAGCGCCGGAATAGTACACATAGATCGGCACATTCTTGGTCAGCAGAACCTCCACGGAAACCCTCACATAGCTGGTCTGTTTGCGGATGGACTCCTGGGTCATCTCGTTTCCGTCCTGGTCATAGAGATGGATCTCCATATTGGCCGACAGGCTGCTGGAGGCATTGGTCACATTCACGTTGACCTTGGCGGAGCGGACTTCGTTCACGGCGGACTGAGGCCCCGAGATCTCGATCATATTCTGATCCATCGTCACGTTGCCGATCATATAACCCTCGGCCACCTCTCCCTCCGTGCTGTAGGTGAGCGGCACATACTTGCTGGCCTTGTCCTCCACGTTCAGCCGAACCACCTCCCGGCTGGTGGACGTGGAGATCACGTTGAGGTTGCTCACCTCCACCTCGATAGGGATCGTGCTGATGTCCGTCAGTCTGCTCACATCCGCCGACACCACGATATCGTTCTCATTGATCTGCGACAGCACGCTGGAGGGCGCCGTCACGCTGACATTGACCGTATCCGTGTTGTCCAGCACCTCGTACACCTTGTTCTCCTGCTCCAGCAGCTCCGTGTTGACCAGCTCCACCTGGACGTTGCGAAAGGTTCTGCTCTGCGGATCGTCGATCACGATCACCACCAGAAACCAGAGGATGATCGCCAGCACAATGGAAGCAAGTTTTAAGCCCCAGTTGTGAAACAAAATCTTTCTCATTTCTTAAGCCTGCTCCTTCCCTTCCAGATGCGCTTCTCCCCCTCGTTCTCCTCCTGCTGCATACCGTTTAGGATCTGCTGCATACGCCGCTTGAGCTGATCCGCATTCAGATTCCGGTCCAGCTCTCCCTCATATGCCACGCTGATCCTGCCCGTCTCCTCCGACACGATCACGGTCAGGGAGTCCGTCACCTCCGAGATCCCCACTCCGGCGCGGTGTCTGGTGCCAAGCTCCTTGCTCAGCCCCAGGTTGTCGGACAGGGGGAGATAACAGGTGGCCGATACAATGCGGTTTCCCCTGACGATGACGGCGCCGTCGTGCAGAGGCGTATTGTGCTCAAAAATGTTGATCAGAAGCTGGTTGGTGACAATGCCGTCCACCGCGATGCCGGTTCTCTCATAGTCCCGCAGCGTCTCCTGCTGCTCGATCACGATCAGAGCGCCCGTCCTGGCCTTTCCCATCTCCACGCACGCCCTGGTGATCTCATTGATCGTCTTCTCGGAAAATTCCTCCTCCCGACGGCTGGTGTCAAAGGGGATCACCGACGTCAGGATATTCTTGTTTCCCAGCTCCTCCAGGGCCCTTCTCAGCTCCGGCTGGATCACCACGATCAGCGCGATCACGGCAAAGCTCAGGACATTGCGCGCGATCCACAGGATGGTGCTCATATGGGAAAAGTAGGCGAGCAGCAAAAACACGCAAATGACAATCAGGCCCTTCAACAGAGCCCACGCGCGGGTGTTCTTCATCCACACCAGTATATAATACAGCACCAGCGCAATGATCAAGATCTCCACAATATCGCTGATCTCTATCATCGTCCTGTAAACGCCGATATTATTCAGAAAGTAAACAATCCTTTCATTCAACCACTGCATCGCGCTCTAAACCCTTGCTTCCCTATATTTGCCTAATACAACTCTTCGTAATCATCCTCGTAATCTTCCGTGCTTTGGACCGTGACGCTCCTCTCTCTGCGGCGGTCCGGCCGGCCCCCGTCGTACCGGCTCCCGCTATATTCCGCACGGCTCCTGGAGGTTTGGGCACTCCTGCCGTTTTTCTCCTTCACCGTGTTTCTCGGGCGGTCATAAAACGGATCCTCCTCATAATCCCTTCGCACGGATGCGCTGCGGCTCTGGGTGTTGATCTTTTTCACCGTCTTGGTGGGCGCAGCCACGTTCAGCTTCGGAACCGCCTTCACATAATAATAATACTCGTCGTCCTCAAACTGCACCTTCTCTGTCCGCCCATAGTCCACGCAGAAGCGGAAAAATTCCACCACCTTGGCACATATGACCGTCAGCACCACCCCCAGGATGGCCCAGCCCACGGACATATTGGTGTCATACAAGAGGTCTCCCACCAGCAGGATGACCAGATCCGTCATAACGCCCGCAATGATCGCGATGGTCCAGGCGTAGTCCACAGACATCCTGCGGACCAGATAGACCACGATCACCGTGATGACGAACGCCGCCACCATGACCATCATCTCCCGATTGTTCAGCAGCCCGTCGATGATCAGGCGAAGCTTGGCCGCCGCGTCCTCGTCTCCCAGCGTGCCGATCGTCGTGGCGTTGGCCGCCACCACCTGGAACAGGAAGTAGACGATCACGCCGCAGCCCACGGAGACCGCGGATGCCGGCGTCCCGATCAGCCCCATGACCACGGGCATCACATAGGGAACGCGGAAGGCGCACAGAAGCGGGGTCAGAATCACGACCAGCGCGTCCCTCGGCGCGAACCGGAAGAACAAAAGGAACATCATAAGGTATAGGCAGAAGCCCACAAGCGCCACCTCCATCGAGAGCGCATACATATGCAGCAGGCTGAAGGCCGCCGCAAAGAAAATGATGCCACCGGAGGGCAGGAAGGAACAGGTCAGCGCGGCGATCAGCACCACCTCGATGTGCTGATCCAAAAGCTGCAGGTAGCCCATCCGGCCATTGATGGTGCTCAACACCAAAAAGGCGAGCAAAAACCGGACGACCGGCAGGATAAACGCTTCGTACCTGCTGTAGAACATTTTAAGTTTTTCTCTAAATTCCAGTAAAACTGTCATTCTCTCCTCCAGAACACGCCTGACCGCTAGATCTGCTCATTGTACAGGGTATTGAGCTTTTTGAGATTCTGATAATAGCGCTTCAGGCTCTTTTTCGCCTTCGCATAGCGGTAGGAGCAGAAGCCGTAGGAAATCCCACCGTACACCGCCACCGTTATGCAGTAGTACAGCAGCACATTTCTGGCAAATGTGATCAGATCCATATTGTAGATGTCCTGCATAAACATCTCAAAATCGTAAAACACAAACATGGCAAACAGAATACCGAATACGATCGTGGCGCACACCACGGACTTCAGTACCTGGACAGCGATGTAGTCGCTGCGGAAATACTTCCCGATCTGCATGTTCTTCTTTCCCTCATGCTCCTCGTAGGAAGCCATCTTGGTCATCAGAATAATGCGCTCTTCGTTCAGCATGACTCTACCTCCTACAGGTATCTCATCTTAGGGCCGCTCTTATCCTTCTGATCCTCCACCACTCTCCGCTGTGCCTGCTTGTTCTCGTTGATCAGCTCCTGGAAACCGGACGCTGCTCCGTTCTTGCACTTTTCGCAGTATCTGCCCGAGCGGATGAATGCGCCGCATCCCTCGCAGGTCAGACGGATAGGGGAATCCTCGGTCACCTCCAGGCGGTCCTCGCGCAGCCACTGTCTGATTTGAGCGACATCCACATCACACGCTTCCGCCACCTCCTGGATGCTTACGCCCCGATTGTCCCGAATGTAAGCCTTGACCTCCTGAAACTTCTGCTCCATCTGCTCTCTGCACGCAGGACACGTGAAAGGGCCGGATACATAGTTAAAGATTTTTCCACAGGATCTGCAGTTCTTAATGTTCATACCTTACCTCATTTCCGCGTGACCGCACGCATAATGTGTTTTCTCATACGCCTGCACCACAGGCCAGTGTAATAAAGTAGACCCTGGACACTCCGGCGGCTCTGCACGCCAAAGCTGCCTCATCCATTGTGCTGCCCGTAGTGTAGATATCGTCCACTAGTATGATCGTATTTAATTTTACATCATTTTGAGCGATAATAAAAGCTTTTTTCAAATTATTTTGACGTTCCAGAGGATTTTGTTTCTTCAAAGGAGCGGTATTTTTGATCCGGAGGAGCCATTTCTCGTACACGGGCACCCCCGCCGCAGCTCCCATCGCTCTCGCGATCAGGGCGGCCTGGTTGTAGCCGCGCTTTCTCAGGCGCTTTTTGTGCAGCGGAATCGGGATCAGCGCATCCGGCCGCACCTGCCGGATAAAGCTGTCCAGCCGCCGCGCCGCCTCCTCCCCGAAAAATTCCGCGTACTCCTGCCTCTTTCCGTATTTCAGGCGGTAGAGGGAAGGCGCTGCGCTCTGGTATTCATAGAGCGACCTGCCGCGGACAAAGGAATGGACGTTTCGCCTGCAGTCGGCGCATAGCTCTCCCTCCCCTTTCAGCTTCTTTCCGCATTTCATGCACCAGGGCGCCGTCACCGCCTTAAGCTTTCCCCTGCACTCCGGACAGATCTTCTCTCCGAAGGGGCGCACGATCCGGTCGCACACCGGACACCGCCTTGGAAATAACAGCTGTAATGCCAGCCGGGACACACTCCTTAACGCAAATGGAATCGCTCTAATTTTTCTAATTTTCCTCATCGTCGCACCTTTCCGCCCTTCTCCGAGGCAAAAGGTGTCCTCCGCTCACAGTTCTCGAATCCGCAGTTCTTGGATCCGCAATTCTCGAATCCGCTGCGCCAGAGCGGTAAAGCGCCGGTTTTCACTGATATTGTCGATCATGCCGCGGACCGTGTCACGGCTGCCCAAAATCGTGACACAGCTTCGCGCCCGCGTGATCCCCGTATACAGAAGATTGCGGTTAAAAAGCATTTTGGGGCCGCCCAAAAGCGGCAGGATAACCGCCGGATACTCGCTTCCCTGGGACTTGTGGATGGTGATGGCATACGCCAGATCGAGCTCCTCCAGAAGGGAGAAGGGATACGTCACCCTGCGCTGCTCGTCGTACTCCACCACCAGCGTCGCGGAGGGCTCGCTGATCTCCACGATCCTGCCCATGTCGCCGTTGAAGATTCCGGTCCCCTTGTCAACAGGGATGCCGTAGCGGCTCAAGACCTCCCACTCCAGCTGGTAGTTGTTCTTCACCTGCATGACCTTGTCGCCCTCCCGATAGACGGTATCGCCGCTTATGTGCTCCTTTTTGTCCTCCGCCGGCGGATTCAGATATCGCTGCAGAATACCGTTGAGCGTCTCGCAGCCCAGGGGGCCCTTGCGCATGGGCGTCAACACCTGTATATCGTAGGGAGCGGCCTTTACATAGGGCGGCAGCTTCTCCCGTATGAGCTGAATCATATGTTTATATATGACATTTACGTCATTTCTTTCCAAAAGAAAGAAATCCAGGGATTTATTGTCAAGTGCGATCGGTTCCCCCCGATTGATCCGGTGTGCATTGACGACAATGTCACTTTTTTCCGCCTGCCGGAAGATCCTTTTTAAAATCACCATGGGAAAGGCTTCGCTGTCCATCAGATCCCGCAGCACCTGACCTGGCCCCACGCTGGGAAGCTGGTTGACATCCCCCACCAGGATCAGCCGCGTCCCGGGCACGATCGCCTTGAGAAGCGACTGAAAGAGCAGGATGTCGACCATGGACATCTCGTCGATGATAACGACGTCCGCCTCCAGCGGATTCTCCTCGTTGCGCTCAAAACTTACCCTCTTCACCGTCTCGTCGGAGAGCGCGCTGTTGAGCTCCAGCAGACGGTGTATGGTCTTGGCCTCGAATCCCGTCGCCTCCGTCATGCGTTTGGCCGCGCGGCCGGTCGGCGCCGCCAGGAAAATATCCATCCCCTCCGCCTCAAAGTAGCGGATGATCAGGTTGATCGTCGTGGTCTTGCCGGTGCCGGGCCCTCCGGAGAGGAGAAACAGACCGTTTTGAACGCACTCCATCGCCGCGTCCAGCTGCAGATCGTCCGGCTCCATCTCCAGGCTTCCCGCCAGGCGCTCCAGCTTCTTTCTGGCGGCGGCCTCCTGGGAAGGGACCATCCCCTCCTCCGCGGGCACGTTCAGCTCGTGCAGCATACGCGCGCAGTTCAGCTCCGCATAATAGTAGGCGGCGGCAAAGACGCAGTCCCCCTTCACCACCAGCTTCTTATCCATCATCAGATTGTCCACCTGGGGACGAATATCCTCCTCCCTCACGCGAAGCAATAAATGCGCGCGCTCCAGCAAAAGATCCATGGGAAGGTAGCAGTGGCCCTCCCCGACCGCCTGCTGCAGCGTGTACAGAATACCGCTGCGGATGCGATAGTCGGAATCCGTGTGGATCCCGATCCGGCCGGCGATCTCGTCCGCGATCCGAAAGCCCACGCCGCTTATGTCCTCCGCCAGGCGGTAGGGGTTCTCCCTCATAACACCGTACAGCTCCGCGCCGTAGGTATTGTAAATTTTCACCGCAAGGGTGTTTGTGATCCCAAACTGCTGCAGGTACACCATCGCATCCCGAAGATCCCGCTTTTCCTCCATCTGGGCCGCGATCTCCCTGGCCTTCCACTCGCTGATGCCCTTGACCTCCGAAAGGCGCTCCGGCTCCTCCTCCATAATGCGGAAGGTGTCCTCCCCAAACCGCTTCACAATGCGGGCCGCCAGAGCGGGCCCTATCCCCTTGATCGCCCCCGAGCCCAGATAGCGCTCCATGCTGACGCTGTCTCTGGGCGCCACCACCTCGTAGCTGCTGATTTTAAACTGCTTTCCGTACACGGGGTGCTCTGTATACTCCCCCGTGGCCGAGATATTCTCCCCCTGGTCAAGCCCCCTGCACATCCCCACGCAGGTGACCTCCTCCTCGTCCGCGATCAGCTCCATCACCGTGTAGCCATTCTCTTGATTCTGAAATATAATGTGATCCACATAACCGTTGATCGTTTCCATGCCAGTACCGTACCTTTTGCGCAAAAAAACTCCCCTTCGGGCGTCCGCGCCAATATCGCTTTGTGGGAACAGCTCTATTATACCGCAAACTGCCAAAAAAGGGGAGAACTTTTCATCCCTGTCCAAATCTTTACTGTTCTGTGCCGGAGACTGCCTGCTCTGTGCCGGAAACCGCCTGATCTGCGCCGATCTGCCGTGCCGCCTTGCGGACCGCGAGCTCCTGGGGGGTGATGCTGTTGGGATCCATGCCGTAGTTTCGCTTCATCTGTTCGTAGAGCGACTGCGCTAATCCCAGACTGTTCTGCTCCGTGGACTGGGCGGCAAGCTCCTTGACCATCTCGTCCTTAAAATAGCTCACCAGCGAGCTGTTGGCCTGGGACGAGCTCTCCGATTCCGGAATGGTCTTTACCATTTCCTTGAGCATCTGCTCCAGAAAATACGCCTCAAATTGTTTACAGACATCCATCAGCTCGTCGTCCGTCGCCTGCGTGTAATCCGCCTTGAGCTGGTTCTCCAGCTTGGAGGAGCTCCGGTCGGCCGCCTGGGAATAATAATCCGCATAGTAGGAACTAAGATTTCCGATATCCATTTTTACATCCCTTTCCTCTCTCTATTACCTTCTCAGGTTGTTGGCCTGCTGTAGCATCTCGTCGGAGGCGATGATCGCCTTGGAGTTGAGCTCATAGGCGCGCTGCGTCACGATCATATTCACCATCTCGTCAGCCACCTGCACATTGGAGCCCTCCAGGTAATTCTGGATAATGTCGCTCCGCTGCAGGTTTGCGTTGGTCGCTTCGTTCAGGGGCTGGCCGCTGGCCGCCGTCTGCTGGAACAGGTTGTCGCCCAGCTTCTCCAGACCGTTCGGATTGTTGAACTGGAACACGCCGATGGTGATCCCCAGGGACTGGGGATTGCCCAGCTCGTCGGGATAACAGAGCGTTCCGTCCGCCGTCACGGAGATGTTGCTGACCGTATACTGCTCCGGAAGGATGATCGGCTGTCCGGTGGAGCTGATCACAGGGTAGCCCTCCGCCGTAGCCAGCATATTGCCGTTGGTGGCAAGCGTAAAGTTAAAGTTGCCGTTTCGGGTATAGTATGTATTGCCGTCCGCCGCCCTCACCGCAAAGAAGCCCTTGCCGTCGATGGCGAAAGCGGTATCGCTGGAGGACTCATACAGGTTGCCCTCGCGAAAGATCGAAGTGATGGAAGAGTTTCTCACGCCCAAGCCCACCTGCGCTCCGCTGGGTCTGTTCTCCCCGTTGGCGGATGTGGTCCTGGTCTGAACGGACTGGTAAAGCAGGCTTTTAAACTCGTTCACCTGCGTCTTGTAGCCGGTGGTGTTCACATTTGAAAGGTTGTTGGCAATCGTATCCAGATTAAGCTGCTGCGCAATCATTCCGGTTGCCGCTGTCCATAAACTCCGTACCATATCGTAACCCTCTTTTCCGAGGCACACGCCTCAACTGCTGTTTTACTCAAATTTTTCTTTCTCCCGACCGCCCTTTATCCGAGCCTGCCGAGCTGTACCGCCTGCTCCAGCGTGGAGTCCAGAGTCTGGATCACCTTCTGGTTGCTCTCATACTGTCTGGTGATCGCGATCAGGTTGACCATCTCCGAAACGCTGGAGACATTGGACATCTCCAGATATCCGGAATAGATCTCCGCGTCGCCGGTGAGATAAGGCGTCGCGCCCGGGAGCGCCTCAAAGTACGTCTCCCCGTACCGGTCCAGATAATTGTAATCCTCAAAATCAAATACGCCGATCTGCGCCACGATCTGACCGTTTTGGGTGATATTGCCGTCTCGGTCGATGGAGGAGTCCGAAAGGGTATCGATCCGGATCCGGTTGTTGCGGACATCCAGGACGTAATCCCCCTCCTCGGTCACCAGATAGCCCTCTCTGTTCAGGGTAAACTGTCCGGCGCGGGTGTATTTGGTGCTGGTCTCTCCCGCCTTGTTGGTAAACTCGATGGCAAAAAAGCCGTCGCCGGAGAGCGCCAGATCATAGGTATTATCCGTAATGCGGAAGGAGCCGGGATTATAGTCCACATAATCCTCCCCGATCTTCACGCCCGGATTGTTGACGCCCAGGCGCTGCGCGATGTGCGATCCCACCAGGGGATCCTTGATCTTATATGCCAGGATATCGTTGAAGGACTGGCTGGTCGTCCCTTCCTTCTTGAAGCCGACGGTGGTCACGTTTGCCAGATTGTTGGTCATGACATCCATTCTGTGCTGTTCGTTCAGCATACCCGTGTATGCCGTGTACAATCCCTTGATCATGGTTTGCTCCTTCTGTAATCTTCTTGCCTTCTCAAATGCCGGCCGCTTCGGTTAATCTCTGTAGCCCGCGATAAATTCCACATATTTGCCGGTGCCGATGGCGACCGCAGTCATGGGATCCTCCGCGGTCATGGTGTTGATTCCGGTCTTGGCGGAGATCAGATCCTCCAGCCCCCTCAACAGGCTGCCGCCTCCGGTCAGCACGATCCCTCTGTCCGCAATGTCCGCAGCCAGCTCGGGAGGCGTTTTCTCCAGAACGCTGTGGATCGTCTCGACGATCTGGGCGGTGGTCTCCTTCAATGCCTCCTCCGTCTCCTCGGAGGACACCTTCACCGTCTTGGGAAGCCCCGTCACCAGGTTGCGCCCTCTGACGTCCATATAATCCACCTCCGCCCTCTTGTATGCGGATCCGATCTTGATCTTCAAATCCTCCGCGGTCCTCTCACCGATCAGAAGATTGTGCTTCTTTCGCATGTAACGCACGATCGCCTCGTCAAAGTCGTCTCCGGCGATCTTGATGGAGGCGCTGACTACCGTGCCCCCCAGGGAGATCACGGCGATATCGGAGGTGCCTCCGCCGATATCAACGATCATATTGCCGCAGGGCTTGGAGATATCGATTCCCGCGCCGATAGCCGCCGCAATGGGCTCCTCGATGATGGACACCTCTCTGGCTCCGGCCTGATAGGTGGCATCCTCAACGGCCTTCTTCTCCACCTCTGTGACGCCGCTGGGCACACAGACGGCAATGCGGGGCTTGCGGAAGGTCCTCTTGCCCATAGCCTTCTGAATAAAATACTTCATCATCTTCTCGGTCACACGGTAATCGGAGATCACGCCCTGACGCAGCGGCCTCACCGCGGTGATGTTGCCGGGGGTCCTTCCCAGCATCAGGCGGGCGTCCTCACCGATCGCCTTGATCTTCTGAGTGTCTCTATCAAACGCAACGACTGAGGGCTCCTTTAAAACGACGCCCCTTCCTCTGATGTAAACCAGTATACTGGCTGTCCCTAAATCAATCCCAATATCTGTACACTGCATATGTCTCATACCCCTTTCTGATGGTATCTATTTCCGGTACTTTAGCTTTTCATTATTTTTGACCTGCTGGAACTTTTTAGTCATACATAATGTATTATACCTGAAAATTTTCCATTTTCATAGGGGGATAATTATTTTTTTTAGGAAAAGGGCAAATTTCTCTGCCAAAAAGAAAGAATGCAGAGAATAAGACGGTTCCTTCCGTCCGGTTCTCTGCATCCATGCTTAGTAAACCTTTATTAAATCCGGTTAAACAATTTATCGGCAGTTTTTTGAAAAACTTTAGCCCTCCGGACAGAAAAAACATCTTCCGGATCACCGGATCACTGAAGCAGGTATAAGACCGCGCTGTTTTGCTGATTGGCCTGCGCCAGCATACTGACGCCCGCCTGCCCGAGGATGTTGTGGTTGGAAAAAGCGACCAGCTCCTTCTCCATATCCGTATCCCGAATCGCGGACTCCGCGTACTGGGTATTCTCCTCCGTGTTTTTGTTGATATCGTAAGTGTGCTCCAGACGGTTCTGGTATGCGCCGAAAAGGGAGCGCTGCTCGCTTACGATGGTCAAGGCGTTTGACACCTCGTCAATGGCTTTTAAAGCCGTCTCCTTCGTCCTTACGTCCGTCCCATTCATCCCCAGCTCCTTCAGGCTGAGGGGCTTGTAGATAATGTTTAGCTGATCCGGCGCGTCCAGTCCCGACTGGATGTGAAGCTTACACGCGGAATAGTGCTCCGGCGGAAGCTGTCCCCCATACACCGGTACGTCTATCAGGGAACGATTAGCGGAAGCCGTTCCGAAGGAGGTCCGCGCCGCGCCGCTGTTGACGTAGAGATCCATGATCGTACTGTCGTTGAGCGCGTCCTGAATCCGTTTAAACACCGTCTCCTCCGTGTCCGAGGAGGAAACGCTTATGCGCAGCACAAAGCTCCCCACTGTCGTACTCTTGGAACCATTTCCGTAGGTGTACGGATCCTTGGAGGACAGGGAGAAATGCAGGTCGATATATCCGCCCGCGTCAGCGTCGCCTCCGTTTTTGCTTGCCAAAAGCCCAGGCGAATCCGATCCTTTTTTACCGGTCAAAGCCGCCATAATGTCGCCCAGCGTGCCGCTGCCGTACTCGCTGACGCTTCTCACAATATGAGCCTTGCGGTAGTGGTCTACACGCTTTCCGTTGACATATCCTGCTTCCCATCTCCACCAATAACCTTCGTCATCGTCGCTCAGATCGCCGTTCGGCCCATAAGATACCCTGTCGGAGCTGGCCGTCACCTCGCCGATCCCGTCCATATAAAAGGAAAACTCCCAGTTCTCCTTGCTGCTTCTCGCCTGCCCCACCGTAGACGCGGAGGGCTTGGAAGTCAGGTTCCCCTTTCTTGCGGAGGACGTCTGCACTACCCCCCCAGAGCTGTCCCGGGGATCCAAAAAGACGTCGTCTCCCTTGTTGAAATCAAGAACATTCTGACTCACCGAGGAATCGTTTCCGGTATTGTGGTTGGAGCCGTAGGCCGACCGATACGTCATGGAAAAGCTCTGCAGGCTCACACCGCTCTTGGTCTGCCGGCCGCCGGTCTTGTCCTCAAAATTTCCGTTGAGGGTGATGTAAGGACTGGAATAAAACTGGGTGCCGTCGATGGCCTTGACGATGTCCTCGACGCCTGCCCGGGGATGCACGGAAAAAGCCACCCTGTGCTGGAACACGGGATTGCCGTTTGTGTCGTACAGTTTATTGTCAGGGGTCTTCTCCCCAAAATAATCGCTCATCTCGAAGCTGTAGCCTTTCGCCTTCAGCTCCTTCCAGCTGATGGTCTCCGTCCGGTAGGTATTGCCGTCATAGCCCATCCAGTCAATGTAAACGCCGTCGTTTTGATCGGCGTGGATATGATAACCGAGATCGGCGGAGCTGCCGTCTCCGGAGCCCAGCGCGATAACGCCGCAGTTTTCGTTGGTGACTACAATAGAACTCGTGGTGCTTTTAAAAGTCACCGCCTGTTCCTCTTTGTAGCCCAAAAGCTCGCTGTCCACAATCGTATTGTCCACGGTGGGCTTCCAGATCTTGCGGTCGTTGAAGGAGGTGGTTTCAAAAATGCGGCTTAGCTCCACCTTGAGTTCCTGAACCTCCTGGTCGATCTGCGCCTTGTCGGCGATACTGTTGGTGTCGTTGGCCGCCTTGATCGCCAGCTCGTTGATGCGCTGCAGGATCTCCTGGGATTCCTCCAGGGCGCCGTCCGCCGTCTGCACATAGCCGACTCCGTCCTGGACATTCTCCGCCCCCTGATGCAGCCCGCGGATCTGTCTGCGCATCTTCTCGGAGATCGCCAGCCCAGCGGCATCATCCGCAGCCCGGTTGATCTTGTAGCCGGAGGAGAGCTTTTCCGCGCTCTTCTGCTTCTTATTGGTCACCCTATTCAACTGTCCGCTTGCGTTCCATGCAAGCATATTCGTCTGTACCGACAGCATTTTTCCTCCGCTCCGTCCCTGAAGCTGTTTCTTTTCCCAAAGGCATACCGGGCCCAAAAACCATATCGTCTATCTTTATTTCGGCATACGAGAGGGATTTGTTTACATTCCGGTGGAAATTTTTTGCATTTTATCGTACTTGATTTAACGCCTCCGCACGTTTCAACATTTTTTTCACATACACTCCGGTGAAGGATTTGCGGTTTTTTGCGACCTCCTCCGGCGTGCCCTCCGCGATCACGGTGCCGCCCCGGTCGCCGCCCTCGGGCCCCATATCGATGATATAGTCCGCCGTCTTGATCACGTCCAGATTATGCTCGATCACCACGACCGTGTTGCCGCCGTCCGCCAGGCGGTGGAGGATCTCCACCAGCTTGTGTACGTCCGCAAAGTGAAGCCCTGTGGTGGGCTCGTCCAAAATATAGATGGTCCTGCCGGTGCTCCGCCTGGACAGCTCCGTCGCAAGCTTGATGCGCTGGGCCTCGCCGCCGGAGAGCTCCGTGGACGGCTGCCCCAGCTTCACATACGACATTCCCACGTCGTACATCGTCTCGATCTTGCGCCGGATGGAGGGCACGTTTTCAAAGAAGGTCCTGGCCTCCTCCACCGTCATATCGAGCACGTCAAAAATGCTCTTGCCCTTGTACTTCACGTCCAGGGTCTCGCGATTGTAGCGCTTGCCGCCGCAGACCTCACAGGGCACGTACACATCCGGAAGAAAGTGCATTTCGATCTTGATAATGCCGTCCCCGCTGCACGCCTCGCAGCGCCCGCCCTTTACATTGAAGCTGAAGCGCCCCTTGCTGTAGCCCTTCGCCTTGGCATCCGCCGTGGAGGCGAACAGGTCCCTTATCATGTCGAACACGCCGGTGTAGGTGGCGGGATTGGAGCGGGGCGTGCGCCCGATGGGAGACTGGTCGATATTGATCACCTTGTCGAGAGCCTCTACCCCCTGTATGCCCATGTGTTTTCCGGGAATACACCTGGCCCGGTTCAGCTTGCGGGCCAGCTGCTTGTACAGGATCTCGTTGACCAGAGAGCTCTTCCCCGAGCCGGATACGCCGGTGACACAGGTCATGACCCCCAGCGGGATCTTCACGTCGATGTTTTTCAGATTGTTCTCCTGTGCGCCCTGTACCACGAGCCAGCCGGAGGGCGTTCTGCGGACGGCGGGCACCGGAATATTCTTCTCGCCGCTCAGATACTGCCCCGTGACGGATTCCCTGACCTGCATGATCTCCTGGGCCGTCCCGCAGGCCACCACCTCTCCGCCGTGGGAGCCGGCGCCCGGACCGATATCCACCACATAGTCCGCCGCCAGCATGGTGTCCTCGTCGTGCTCCACCACCACCAGGGTGTTGCCCAGATCCCGAAGATGCTTTAGGGTCGCGAGGAGCTTGTCGTTGTCCCTCTGGTGCAGCCCGATGCTGGGCTCGTCCAGAATATAGCACACGCCCACCAGACCGGAGCCGATCTGGGTCGCCAGACGGATGCGCTGGGCCTCCCCGCCGGACAAGGTGGCGGTGGCTCTCGCCAGGGAGAGATACTCCAGCCCTACGTCCACCAGAAAGCCCACTCTGGCGTTGATCTCCTTGAGCACCTGCTGCCCGATAAATCTCTGGTGCTCTGTCAGGGTCATCTCCTGAAGGAATTTCTGCAGCTTCCGGATGGACAGCGCCGTGACCTCATAGATATTTTTGTCGCACACCGTCACCGCCAGGGATTCCTTTTTCAGGCGCATCCCCTTACACTCCTTACAGGGGGTGATGCGCATGAAGGTCTCATACTCCTGCTTGGTGAGGTCGGAGGCGGTCTCCCTGTACTTGCGCTCCATGTTGCGGATCAGCCCCTCGAACGCCACCGGATAAACGCCTCGTCCCCGCTGGCCGGTATAGTGGACCTCCACCTCTCTGCCCCCCGTCCCGTGGATCAAAATATCATGGATCTTCTCCGGATACTGTTCAAAGGGCGTGTCCAGGTCGAAGTGATACTCCCTGCACAGGGCTTGCAAAACGGCGTTGGTAAAGCTCGACGGATCCGCGCAGGACTGCCATCCCAGCGCGGTGATGGCGCCCTCGTTGATGCTCAGGGTCTTGTCCGGTATCATCAGATCCTCGTCAAACTCCATCTTGTAGCCCAGGCCGAAGCACTCCGGACAGGCCCCGAAGGGATTGTTGAAGGAAAAGCTTCTGGGCTCCACCTCGTTGATGCTGATCCCGCAGTCGGGGCAGGCAAAGCTCTGACTGAAGCTCAGGGACTGCCCGTCGATAATATCCACCGTCAAAAGCCCCTCCGCCAGGCCCAGGACATTCTCCACGGAGTCCGTCAGACGCCTCTCGATGCCCGGCTTCACCACCAGCCGGTCCACCACGATATCGATATTGTGCTTGATGTTCTTGTCCAGTTTGATCTCCTCGGTCAGTTCATACAGGCTGCCGTCGATGCGCACGCGGACATAGCCGCCCCTCTTGGCGCGGTCCAAAACCTTGGCGTGCTCTCCCTTGCGCCCCCTGACCACCGGAGCCATCAGCTGGATCTTCGTCCCCTCGGGGAGCGCCATCACCTGATCCACCATCTGATCCACGGTCTGTCTGGCGATCTCCCTGCCGCACTTGGGGCAGTGGGGAATCCCGATACGGGCGTAGAGCAGACGGAAATAATCGTAGATCTCCGTCACGGTCCCCACCGTGGAACGGGGGTTGCGGTTGGTGGATTTCTGATCGATGGAGATCGCGGGCGACAGCCCCTCGATGCTCTCCACATCGGGTTTCTCCATCTGGCCCAAAAATTGCCTCGCATAGGAGGACAACGACTCCATATAGCGCCTCTGTCCCTCCGCATAGATCGTGTCAAACGCCAGGGAGGACTTGCCGGAACCTGACACTCCTGTCAGGACTACCAGCTCATTCCTGGGAATATCCACGTTGATATTTTTCAAATTGTGTTCCTTTGCGCCGCGTATCCGGATGTACTCCCTGGGGCGCATCTTCCTTGCCTCTTCCATAAGTTTCTCCCCTGTTATCCTTTCCTGTCGTTTCCTGTCATTTCCGCTTTCCGCGGTGCTCGTCTTTACCGCTGCGGCCCGCGTGCTCCTCTTCCCACTCGTTGAGCTTCTGCTTCAGCTCGATCATCTTGTCGCGCAGCTCCGCCGCCGCCTCAAAGTTCAGATCCGCCGCCGCCTTCTGCATCTGCTTCTGCACCCGTGCGATCAGCTTCTCCAGCTCGTCGCGGCTCATAGACTCGGGATCCTTCTCAAACTGAACCTCCTCCTTGGCCACCACCTTGGAAATGCTGATCAGATCGCGCACCGCCTTCCGGATGGTCTGGGGCGTGATGCCGTGCTCCTCGTTGTATTTCATCTGTATGTCGCGGCGCCGCCTCGTCTCGTCCAGCGCCGCCCGCATGGAATCCGTGATCAGATCCGCGTACATGATCACGTGGCCGTCCGCGTTTCTCGCCGCCCGTCCGATGGTCTGGATCAGGGAGGTCTCGCTCCTTAAGAATCCCTCCTTGTCCGCATCCAGGATCACCACCAGGGCGATCTCGGGGATATCCAGGCCCTCCCGCAGCAGATTGATTCCCACCAGCACATCAAACACGTCCAGGCGCATATCTCGGATGATCTCCGCCCGCTCCAGCGTGTCGATGTCCGAGTGAAGGTATTTCACCCGAATACCCACATCCCTCATATAGTCTGTCAGATCCTCCGCCATCCGCTTGGTCAGCGTGGTGATCAGGACCTTGTTGTGCCGCTCCACCTCCCGATTGACCTCGCCGATCAGGTCGTCGATCTGCCCCTCCACCGGACGCACCTCCACCTGGGGATCCAAAAGGCCGGTGGGCCGGATGATCTGTTCCGTGCGCATCAGCTCATGCTCCGCCTCATAGTCGGAAGGCGTGGCAGATACAAACAGCATCTGGTCGATGTGAGACTCAAACTCCTCAAAGTTGAGTGGGCGGTTGTCCAGCGCCGAGGGAAGCCGAAAGCCGTACTCCACCAGGGTATTCTTGCGGGAACGGTCCCCCGCGAACATCCCCCGCACCTGCGGGATCGTCATATGGGACTCGTCCACTATGATCAGAAAATCATCCTGAAAAAAGTCCAACAGCGTCAGGGGCGGCTCCCCCGGCTGCATACCGTTTAAATGCCTGGAATAATTCTCGATGCCGGTACAGAAACCGGTCTCCCGCAGCATCTCAATGTCAAAGTTGGTGCGCTCCGCGATGCGCTGCGCCTCGATCAGCTTGTCCTCCCCCTTGAAATAGCGCACCCGCTCCTTCAGCTCCTCCTCAATGTTGTCACAGGCCGCCCGAATCTTATCCTGGGACACGACATAGTGGGAGGCGGGGAAGATGGCCACATGGTTCAGAGTGGCGTGCACCTGCCCGTTTAGCGGCTCCACCTCGCAGATGCGGTCGATCTCATCGCCGAAAAATTCCACGCGGATCAGGTAGTCGCCGCCCTGGGCGGGATAGATCTCCAGCACATCCCCGTGCACCCGAAAGGTGGCGCGCTTGATATCCATCTCATTGCGGTCATACTGCAGGTCGATCAGATCCCGTATCACCTGATCCCTGTCCCGCACCATGCCGGGGCGCAGCGACACCACCATGTCCTTGTACTCGTCGGGGCTTCCCAGGCCGTAGATGCAGGACACACTGGCCACCACGACCACGTCCCTCCTCTCCGTCAGGGACGCCGTGGCGGAGAGCCGCAGCTTGTCGATCTCGTCGTTGATCGCGGAGTCCTTGGCAATATAGGTATCTGAGGAGGGCACGTACGCCTCCGGCTGGTAATAGTCGTAATAGCTGACAAAGTACTCCACCGCGTTCTCCGGAAAAAATTCCTTCATCTCGCTGTAGAGCTGCCCCGCCAGCGTCTTGTTGTGGGCGATGATCAGCGTCGGCTTGTTCAGCGCCTGTATGACGTTCGCCATCGTAAAGGTCTTGCCGGATCCGGTGACTCCCAGAAGCGTCTGAAACTGGTTCCCCTTCCGAAAGCCCTCCACCAGGTCGGCGATGGCCTTCGGCTGGTCGCCGGTGGGCTGATACTCGGAATGTAAAACAAAGTGATCCATAAACCCATCTCCCAAAAATCGAAAATATGTTCTTATTCAGTATAGCACAAAAATGAAAAAAGTATAGCACTTTTGTGGATTTCTTCCGGCGGACCCGAAACGCGCGGAAAAGAGCCGGCAATCCTGCCGGCTCCGTTTCATTCCCAAAAAACATCCCTCAGACGCTTCCCGCTACCTCTTGATGTCGTAGTTCATATTCATCAGGTTCCGGATGCTCTGCACATCATCCGTGATGTTGGCGTCGCCCCGAATGGTGTGCTTGATCACGCTGCTGGCCACGGCAAAGTTGACCATGTCCATCGGCTTGTAGTGGTGCATCATCGCGTAGATCAGACCGCTGGCGAAGGCGTCCCCGCCGCCCACACGGTCCAGGATATTGAAGGTAAACAGCTTGCTCTCAAAGGTGTGGTCCTCGTACCACAGAAAAGCCTTTAAGCTGTTTTCGCTTCCGCTGTGCGCGTAACGCACGTGGCGGGCGATACATTTCAGATTGGGATAGCGCTCCACAAACTTGCGGAAGATCTCATCCTCCTGCTCATAGCTGGGCTGCAAGGGCACGCCGTCCTTCACATCCCCTTTGGAGTGGTCGTTTTCGTCCTTCCAGAGGTGATAGGGCTCGATCCCCAGAAGCACATCCACATAGGGCAGACATTCCGTACAGAAGTCCCTCGCCTCCTCCCAGGTCCACAGCTTGCTCCGGAAGTTTCCGTCGAAGCTGACCGTCAGGCCCTTGTCCTTGGCGACCTTCAGACATTCCATGATCAGCTGGCGGCAGTTCGGCGCAAGCGCCGGCGTAATGCCGCTTAAGTGCAGCCAGGTAAAGCCCTCCAGAAGCTGATTCAGATCCACCTTGCTGAAGTCATACTCCGTGATGGCGCTGTGCTTTCTGTCATAGGTGACCTTGCTGGGACGGATCCCGTATCCGGTCTCCAGATAGTAGCTCCCCAGACGGTGAGTGGGCGTTTCCTCGGGCGTGCTCAGAATCATGGGCGTGCAGTGCACATCGTTGCTTCTCAACATCCGGACGGCGCTTTTCCCCACGCTGTTGTTGGGTACCACGCTGAAAAAGGTGCTGTCTATCCCCAGATTCGCCAGCGCCAGCGCGATGTTGGCCTCGCTTCCGCCGTAGCTCGCCTCAAAGTTGGTGGCCATGCGGATCTTCTCATAGTTGGGCGGCGTCAGTCTCAGCATGATCTCGCCGATGGTGATGAATTTGTTGGTGGTGTCGTTGTCGCGTAACAGCGGGTTATAATGCTCCATGGGAAACCTCCTTCTCACATAGGATGATCGTAAAACGCTTCTGATTCTATTTTAAAATACTTGCAAAAGTATTTCAATAGACAATTAGACAATTTCACCTGCGGGACCATTTCAGCGGCTCAAATTCTCTCTTCACAAGCTTTACCACCCGATTGCTCTCCTCCGGCGCGATCACATAGGTGTATTTCCCCTCAATGCTGCCGAAGGTGACCACCCGCTCCACATCCAGCATCTCCTTCAGGTAACAGATCATATTTTCCTTGGTGGCGTTGTGGTTAAAGATCTTCATATGGCTGTAGCCGGCGTGATTTCTCGATTCGTACCGGACCGTCTTAAGCTGCCCCAAAAGCTCTCTTCGCTCCATCTCCCGATACAGCTCCTCCACGCGCTCCGTCCGGTCGACCACATGGAAACACACCACGTCCTCCCCCCTGGGAAGCTCCCTTCTCACATAGTTGCGGTAGAGGGAACGGCGGTCCTCTCGGATCACCTGCTCGTACACCGGATTCCCCTCCTCCTGGCAATAAATGACAAGTGTGTCGTCAATGATCACATTGGAAAACCAGTTCACCCCACATTCCCCCATCAGGGAGCAGAGCGTCTGGGCCCTTGCACCGGAGATCACATAGGAGCGCACGTAGCGGTTCTCCGCCACATCGTAGAGCGCCGCTCCGTCCATGACGATGGCCGGCAGCCTCAGATCGACCCTGTCCAGCATCTCCATCAGGACCGCGGGCGTGTGCACGGTGGAGATCGTAAACTGGGCTCCCTCGTCGATCAGGCGGTTCAGCTCCACTCTGCTGTACCCGGACAGCGCCGACTTCTCATTTAACAGCGTATCGTCCAGGCCGGAGACAAAGAGCACCTTCCGGTTGCGCCTTCTGGGCAGGCGGAAGGAATTAACCGCCACACCGATCACGATACCGATCATCGTGTCCAAAAAACGGTTCCACACGAACAGATACGGATTGGCGTCCGAAATATGGTTGATCACAATGCTCAGGTAGACCACATTGGAGAAATAGGCCGCCTCGCGCTTGCGGATCACCACCGTGATGTAGAGCACCACACCCACCATCAGGGAGATCACCACCCCGTGCACGATCTGCTGCGGCCTGGTCTCTATGGACAAATTGGGAAACAGAAGGATCGTCGCCAGCCCCGCCAGCGCGCCCACCACGGTGCCGATGGTGCGCTGAACGGCGTTTACCCTCGTCTCCCTGGCGGAATCCCGCATACACCAGATGGCCGCAATATGGGAGTAGAACGCCACCGTCACATCCCCCCGCAGGATCTCCACCACAAAGCAGAGAAAGACCGCCGTGACCGTCTTTACGATCCGCATCCCCACGGGCGGAATATAGTCTTTCAGCACAAATTTTTTTCCAGCAGGATTCATATCTGCCTCCCCCATAATAATAGCCAAAGCTTTCCTCTCCAGTATACCAGATCGTGAAAGCTTTGGCTATAGCACTTTCCTTTATTCCCGACACCATCTGTCCCTTACGATGTCCGTGATGATCTTGGCCGTTCCCTCGATCCCGAAACGGCTGCTGTCCAGCATGATATCCTTGTAGTCAAAGGGGCTGCTCCAGCCGGCACAGTAGGTCCTGTGATAATTGTCCCTGGCCGCGTCCACCTCCTTGATCATGCGCTTGGCGGTCTTGTAATCCATCTGAAGGATCTCCGTACAGTTTTTCAGCCTCGCCTCGTAGGGGGCATAGACGTAGACACTCAGCCGGTTGGCAAAATCCTTGAGCACGCTGTCCGCGCATCTTCCCACGATGATGCAGGACTCCCTGGCGGCAAAATCCCGAATGATGTTCGTCTGCACATCAAAGATCTCATCCTTCAGACTGGGAACGCCTATCCCCAGGGGGTACATCCGGCGGAAGAATTTCAGCTTATCCTTCTCCTCCTCCTCGCTGATAACGGAAACCGGAAGCCCCATGCGCCTGGCGGTGACCTCCACGATATCCCTGTCCAGAAATTCTATTTCCAGCATCTCCGACAGCCTGTGGGCAATGGATCGCCCCATGCTTCCGAACTGCCTGGAGATCGTAATCACATACTGCTCCATGCACTTGTCCTCCATTCGCCATTTAATCCGCCTTGACCGGACGCGGCTGCCTCTTCTGCCGCTTCTGCATACCGCGCACGACACAGGACAGCGTGTAATTGATGATAAAGTAAATCAGGGCGGCAAAGCCAAACAATACGAACACGTCGGACACATGGATGTTCCCCGTCCCGTTATATTGGTTGGCAGAGCTCAAAACCTGCTTCACCCTCGCCATAAGCTCGATGACCGCCACGTTCGCCAGATAGGAGGAGTCCTTTATGGTGGACGTCACCTGGCTGAGCAGCGTGGGCATCACGCTCCGGTACGCCTGCGGCAGGATCACGTAGACAAAGGTCTGCACAATGTTAAATCCCTGGGCGTGCGCCGCCTCAAACTGCCCCTTGGCAATGCCGTTCAGCCCACCCCGAATGATCTCCGCAATGACAGAGGAGGTGAAAAGGATCAGCGCCACCGCCGCCTTGAAGAGCAGCTTGGTCTCCACGCTGGTCAGGCCAAACATCTTGTGAGAGAAGGATCGGGGCACCGGACAAAACACCAGGCAGATAAAGATCCACAAAAGGAGCGGCGTGTTGCGGAACACCTCAATGTAGATCACCGCAAGCGCGTGAAACAGCTTCCCCGCCAGCCCCTTTGTGCAGTAGTTTCTCACCAGCGCCAGCACGGAGCCGATCAGGATGCCGGACAGCACCGCGATGACGGATATAATCAGCGTGAAGAGGATCCCCTTTCCTATGTACAGGAGCACATTGGGATTTTGCAGGATGGAAAAGCTCGCTTCCACATTACTCATTTGCCGTCACCTCCCCGTCCTCCGTCGTCTTGTGCTGCAAAAGGATCATTCTCTGCTCCCGCTGCTTCAAGGACAACTCCCAGGTGCTCGCCGTCTTGGACAGAGGATAGCAGATGATAAAGAACAGAAAACCGCTGAGCAGATACGCGGGCGCATACGCCCCGCCGGTGTTCTCTCCCGTGACAAAGCTATAGGTCAGGGAGATCAGATCCGCCCCGCCGATAATATAGAGGCAGGAAGTATTCTTGATCAGATTCACGACCTGATTGACCATGGGCGGCAGGATGATCTTGACGCTCTGGGGAAGAATGATATAATACATTCTCTCCAGATAATTAAAGCCCTGAGACTGCGCCGCCTCAAACTGTCCCTTCGGCACAGCCTCAATGCCTGCCCGAACCACCTCCGCCATATAGGCTCCGGTGTACACGCCCAGAGCAACGATACCTGTCGTAATGATCCCGATGCTATGGCCGGAAAACGCCAGCGCATAATAGAGAAAGCAGGTCTGCAAAAGGATCGGCGTATTCTGTATCACTTCCACATAGATCCGGCTGACGGCGCGCAGTATCCTCTTACCGCTGGTCGCCATCAATCCAAAGACGATCCCCAGCGCCAGCGCCATCAGGATAGCGAAAAACGCTGTCCTGACCGTATTGAAAAGACCCAAAACAAAGGTCATTCGATAGTCCCATACCTTGCTCCACGCTCTAAGCGATATGATTCCGGACATTGTGACTCCTCCCTGTCCCAGTACATCTTAGTCTAAATTGTTCTCCGATATGAAACCGGCGATGGTGCCGTCTGCCAGCCAGGCAGTGATCAAATCCTCCACATACGCGGAGAATCCCGAACCCTTCGTGGTCGCAACGCCGTAATCCTGGGGCGCAAATTCCTCCTCAATGTAGGAGCGTCCGTCCGTGTGATAGATCGCGAGAATGGACTTATCCACACAGAAGGCATCGACCTCTCCGGCGCTCAGCGCGGTAGAGATGGCGGGATAGTCGTCATACTGCTGGAAGGAAACTCCCTCGGTCCACAGCGCGGGATCAAAGGTCTCCGCATCAAACCCGTCGCCGGAGATCAGGCCGGCATCGATCATCGCGCTGGTCAGAGATCTCGCGGAGGTAGAACCGGAGGACACGCCCACCTTCTTGCCCACCAGATCCGCCAGGGAGTCGATACCGCTCTTATCCTCCACCAGCACGGTCACGTGATCCGTGTAATAGGGAGTGGAGAAGTCCCAGCTCTCCTTTCTCTCGTCAGTGATGGTAAAGGTCGCAAGGACACAGTCAATGTCGCCGGAGTCCAAAAGCTCGGTTCTGGTGGCCGCGGTCACGGTCGTAAACTCGATGTCCACTCCCAGAGACTCGGCGATCTTCTCGGCGATGGAAATCTCCAGGCCGGAATACTCGCCGGTCAGGGTATCCTGAAATCCGAATCCCTCCACCGCGTTCTTCACGCCCACTCTCAGCACGCCCCGATCAATGATCGCCTGTACGTCCGGATCCACCGCGCCGTCCGAGGGAGCCGCGGAACCGCTCTCTGTGGATGCTGCGGATGCCGTGCCTGCGGAAGGCTGAGCGGCGGATGCGCCGGAATCGCTTCCGGAATCCCCACAGCCCGCAAGCAGCATAGCGGACATTGTCAATGTCAGTGCGGCAGCTACGATCTTAGAAAATCTTTTCATAATCTTTTCCTCCTTTTTTGACGTCCCCGCTCCTCACTCGGGCAGACGCCGTTTTCTATATCAACGCCCGAAGGCACCGATATCGATATCCCGCCACGGGAAAACGCAGGCGGCTTTCAGCGGATGATCTTTCCGAGAAACTGTTTCACCCGCTCGCTCTCCGGATTGGTAAAGAAGTGATCCGGCGTTCCCTCCTCGATGATCTGGCCGTCCGCCATAAAGACCACGCGGTCCGCCACCTGTCTGGCGAATCCCATCTCATGGGTGACGACCACCATGGTGATGTTCTCCCGGGCCAGCCGGATCATCACGTCCAGGACCTCCTGGATGGTCTCCGGATCCAGGGCGGACGTGGGCTCGTCGAAGAGGATGATCTTCGTCTGGGAGCAGAGCGCCCTGGCGATGGCAATCCTCTGCTGCTGCCCGCCGGACAGCGTGGTGGGGTACACATGGGCCTTGTCGCGCAGGCCCACCACATCCAGATAGTGATATGCCAGCTCCTCCGCCTCCTTCCTGCTCTTGTGATGGAGCTTCATGGGGGCGATGGTCAGATTCTTCAGCACCGTCATATGGGGATAGAGGTTAAACTGCTGGAACACCATGGAGATGGACTCCCGCACGATCCTGGTCTTGTTCTTTCCGGTCAGCTCCTGGCCGTCTATGTACACATGACCGCTGGTGGGCTCCTCCAGAAAGTTCATGCACCGCACGGTGGTGGACTTGCCGGAGCCGGAAGGCCCGATGATCACCAGCTTCTCGCCCTCCTTTACCTCCAGATTTACATTTTTGAGCACCTGCAGGTCCCCGAAGTTTTTGCACACATTTTCTAATCTGATCATAAAAACATCCCTCTTTGCCGACGAGTATCTCTGTGATTCCTTTCCAAAAGAAAAAGGCGCTCACTATTCTCATAGTGAAACGCCTTTGTTCCTCTACCGTAAATAATATAAGCTTTTGGGGGAAATGTCAACCTGGCCGGCGCACTTTTGTTAATAATCCCGAAAATACCGGAAAGCATTTATGCCTTTTTGGTATAATTGTATACATGTATCCCATGCCAGCGACCTGCAATCTGCGGCCTGCCTTTTGAGTCCATATCAGTGCTTTGTGCCTGCGACTTACCTGTTTGATCCACATCTATGACCTGTGCCTGCAACCTATATGTCTGCCCCACATCTATGACCTGTGCCCGTGCCTCCCTGGGCGCAAGCCTCAGTCATTGGCCTCCATCAGCTCCCGCAAGACCTCCTTCGCCTTCTCCAGCTGGTTATCCACCGGATTCTCCTCATCGTAATACGCTTCTCCGTCAAACTCGCAGACCACGTCCGGCTCGATCCCCGTCCCGTGGATGTTTCGCCCCTTCGGAGTATAGTAGCTGCTGATCGTCACCTTCACCGCCGAGCCGTCCGAAAAAGGAATGATCTGCTGCACGATGCCCTTGCCGAAGGTGGTGGTCCCCACCAGTGTGCCGATCCCATAATCTTGGATGGCGCCCGCCAAAATCTCCGAAGCGCTGGCCGAGTTCATATCCACCAGCACCACCAGCGGCACATCGATCTCCCTCCTGCCGTCGCAGGTATACTCATCCCTTCTGCCGCTCTTATCCTCCGTGTATACAATGAGCCCCTTGGGCAGAAGCGCCCGGGCAATGCTCACCACAGCGGTCAGGTTGCCGCCGGGGTTTGCCCTTAGATCCAAAATCAGCCCCTCCATACCCGAGCCGCGCATGGTGGCCATCGCATCCGTGAACTGATCCACCGTCACGTCGTCAAACTCGGTGATCTGGATATACGCCATATGGTTATCCAGCATTTCATAATTGACCGTGGGGCTCTCCACCCGACGGCGGGGCACCACAAACGTCAGATAGTCGCTCTCGCCCTCCCGTATAACGGTCAGGGTGACCTCCGTGTCCTCCTCCCCCTTGATCAGGTTTACCGCCTCCGTCAGGGTCAATCCATAGGTGGAAACGCCGTCTATCTCATAGATCAGGTCGTTGTCGCGAAGATCGGCCTCCTGCGCCGGAGTCCCGTCGATCACGCCGCTGATCCTGGGAAGGGAGGTCTCCTCGTCCAGGCTCACATAGGCGCCGATGCCGTAGTAGATCCCCTCCGTCTCGCTCATCAGGTCGTTTAGCTCCTCCGCCGTATAGTACTCGGAATAGGGATCGTCCAGGGCATCCAACATTCCCTTGTAGATCCCGTTTTCCAGCTCCTCGTCCGGCACCTCCCGCAGATAAAAGTACTTGTCGATGGTCTCCTCCAGAAGCTGCAGCTTTTTGACCGTCTCCGCCGAGATCGCGGAGTCCTCCGAGAATTTGACCCCGCTTAAGCCCAATTCGCGCTGCTCCACCAGATTCTGTATGCGTCCCCCCAGATAGACCGCCAGCAGGATCACCAGCGAGCCCGCCATCCCCACGATGACGCCGCTGATAAACAGTCCCTTTTTGCCGCCGTCTCTGCCGGGGTTCTTCCCGCCTTTTTTCAGAGCGTCCAGATCGCAATATTCGTTACTGCCATTGTTCCTGAATCCATTGTCCATTTCTTACTTACAAATCTCCTTCCACAGCCGGCAGGCTATCCCGCCAGGCAGCCTCACTGTGACAGATAATTCCACGGGGATGTGTACTCTCCGTTCAGGCGGACGCCAAAGTGCAGATGGTTGCCCGTGGACCGTCCGGTGGAGCCCACGGCGGCGATCGTGTCGCCCCGCGCCACCACGTCGCCCTTTTCCACATACAGCGCCGAGGCGTGCATATAGATGGTGTACAGGCTGTCCCCGTGATCTATCATCACATAATTTCCCATGGACGAGCTATAGGCGGCAGCCGCCACCTCCCCGTCGTAGGCGGCATAGATCGCCGTCCCCTTCGGCGCGGCAAAGTCCACGCCGCTGTGAAACTGCTCCACGCCCAGCGTGGGGTGCATACGCATACCGTAATCATCCGATATCCTGGTGTAGGACGCCAGCGGGAACTTGAACACGCCGTTGTCATAGTGGAGCACTTCCTTGTTATTTTCCAGAGCCTTCCGCCGCTCCTCCGCGACGATCGCCTCCAGGTTCTTGATCTCCGCGTCGCGCTGGGCGATCATGTCCTCGTACTCCTTGATTTTCTCCTCCTTGTTGGCGATATCGTTGTCATAGCTGGTGATATCCTGATTTTTCTGTTCGATCAGCTTCTCCAGATTGCCCTGCTCCAGCTCCACGGCGGCCTTGGTGTCCTCCAGCATAGCGCGCTCCAGCTCGAGCTGCTCCTTGCAGAGAGCCGCGTATGCCACATTCTCCCGATACTCCTCCAGCAGATTTTTCTCGTAGGAGGCCATCTGCTCGATGTAGTCCAGCCGATTCAGCAGATTGTAGAAGCTCACCGTCTTGAGCAGCGCCTCCACCGTGTTGGCGGAGCCCTGCTCATACAACAATCTTATGTGCCGGACCATCATTTCTTTCTGTTCCTTTTCGATTTTTTCCGTTCGGGCAAGCTCTGCCTCCGCCTGGACAATATCCTCCTCCTTGTCCTTGATCTTGGCCTTAAGGTCGGCGATATTCTGCTCGATTTGGGACAGGTCCTGATCGAGCCGGGTGATATATTTCTTCAGATCCGCCCTCGCCGTGGCCAGCTCGTCCCGCATCTTCTGAAGATCGCTCAAGCCATTCTTCAGACTGTTGCGCTCCTGCTGTATCTGGGAGATCTGGTCCTCCTTGTCCTTGATATTCTGGGAAACCGTCCCCGTGTTGGCGGTGGCGGAGGCGGCCAGGGCTCCGGCAGATCCGAGCCCCCCGTCAGGCATAAGGGCCAGCGCGCAGACACAGACTGCCCATATCAGACCTATCCTTCCCCATCGACTGCCCTTTCTCGCTCTCTCGTTCATCCGTCCTGCTCTCTCCCTGTCTCTCGATGCCGACTATACCTGCAGGTGCTTGCGCACCGTGGAGATACTGCCCAAAAATCCGATGCCCACGCCGACCAATAACGACACAGGCGTCAGGAAACGAAAGACCTCGTCCACCGTCAGAAAATGCAGGAAGTTGCTCAGATTGACAAAATTTGAGACCACATAATTCAAAATATAATTGTAAACGGAATAAATGATCCCCAGGGGGACCGCCGCGCCGATCAGCCCGATCAGCATACCCTCCAGCACAAAGGGGGCGCGCACGAAGAAATCGGTAGCGCCGATATATTTCATGATGTTGATCTCCTCCGAGCGCACGGAGATACCGATGGCCACCGTGTTGCTGATCAGGAAGATGCTGACCGCCAGCAGGATCACGATGATCCCCAGCGAGACATACGCGATCAGGAGGTTGATGCCGCTCAACGTGTTGGCGGTGGTGTCGTCGTAGTTCACCTTGCGCACCTCCGGTATGGACTCCAGCCAGCTCACCAGAGCACTCTGCATGGTGACATCGCTCAGGTGGATCTCATAGTGATCCAGCCCCGCCAGAGGATTTTCGGGAAAGATCTGAGCGTAATCCTCGCCGTAATTCTCCGGCCCCCAGGTATTCCACTCCTCGTCCGCCGAGTGAAAGATCACCTCGGACACCTCCACCCGGGCGGCGATCTGCTGCCCGATCTCCTCGATGCGCTCCGAGGACGGGATCTGCCCCTCCGTATGGCTCTCACAGCGGTCGCTCAGAGTGCCCTCGCTGTGGAAAAACACGGTCACAGAGACCACCTTCTCCGCATTCATCAGCATATTGTGAAAATTCGCCACAATGGCATAAAACAGGCCGAACAGAAAAAGGCAGGCGGATATGGTGGCAATGGACGCCAGGGAGTACCACTTATTGCGGAAAATATTTACAAAGCCCTGGCGGATCGTATAAAACAGCGTGCTAATCTTCATCGATGTAACCACCTTCCTCCTCGTCGCTGACAATGACGCCCTTTCTCATCGTCACGACCCTCTTCTGCATGGCGTTGACAATCTCTCTATTGTGCGTGACGACCACCACCGTGGTGCCGTTCTCATTGATCTCCTCCAAAAGCTTCATGATCTCCCAGGAATTTTTCGGGTCCAGGTTGCCGGTGGGCTCGTCCGCCAGGAGAATGGAGGGGTTGTTGATCAACGCCCTGGCGAGCGCCACCCTCTGCTGCTCGCCGCCGGAGAGCTGCCTGGTCTTTGCCTTGTACTTGCCCGCAAGCCCCACCGTCGCCAGAATAGAAGGCACGTTCCTTCGGATCTCCTTGCCCGGGACCTCGATGATCCTCTGGGCGAACGCCACGTTCTCATAGACATTGCGGTCGTTCAAAAGCCGGAAATCCTGAAAGACCACCCCCAGATTGCGCCGAAACTTCGGGATCTGCCTGTGCCGCAGCCTGGCCAGGTCATTTCCCATAACGTACACATTGCCGCTGGTAGCCGTCAGCTCCCGCAGCAAAAGCTTGATCAGGGTAGATTTTCCCGAGCCGCTGTCCCCCACGATAAACACAAACTCCCCCCTGCCAATGTGCAGAGTGACATTGTTGAGCGCGGGGCTTTTGGCCGTGTAGGACTTGCTCACATTGTCCAGAAAAATGATCCCGTCCTCCTCTATCATCCGTTCTTTCTGCTGTCGCAACATTTCTCTTCTTGTCATGCGTAAACCACCTATCCACCTATCTGTTTCTCATTTGATCTGACGAGATCAATACTCCAAAGTTTCCATGTACTTCATATATTTTACCACCATCAGCGCGATCTTAAAGGTGATGGCGTCCTCAAACACGCGCAGATCCAGCCCCGTGCTCTTCTGAAGCTTATCCAGGCGGTACACCAGCGTGTTCCGGTGGATGAAGAGCTGTCGGGAAGTCTCCGACACATTCAGGCTGTTCTCAAAAAATTTATGGATCGTTGTGAGGGTCTCCTCATCAAATTCGTCCGGACTCTTGCCGCCAAAGATCTCGCGGATGAACATTTTGCACAGCGGTATGGGAAGCTGGTAGATCAAACGGCCGATCCCGAGCTCGCTGTACGCCACGACGCACCTCTCGTCGAAGAAGATCTTCCCCACGTCCAGCGCCATTTTCGCCTCTTTGTAGGAACGGCTGACCTCCTTGATCTCGCGCACCACCGTGCCGTAAGCCACGCGCACATCCTTCAGGTTTTCCTTTTGGAGATAAGCCACCAGCGCGCCGGACAGCTTATTCAGCTCCCTGCCCGTGTCGTTCTCCTGCAGCTCCTTGACAATGATCACATTGGTCTCGTCCACCGCGGTGATAAAATCCCTGGTGCTGCCTTCAAAGTGCTTCCTGGTCAGCTCCAGCGCATTATTGTCCTTGCCGCCGGACTCCACGATCATCACCACCCGGGGCACATCACTCTGGATGTGAAGCTTTTTGGAACGGCTGTAAATATCCACCAGAAGCAGATTGTCCAAAAGCAGGTTTTTGATAAAATTATCCTTGTCAAAGCGCTCCTTGTACGCTACGAGAAGGCTCTGAAGCTGAAAGGCCGCCATCTTGCCGATCATATACACGTCCTCTCCCGCTCCGGCGACCACCAAAATATACTCCAGCTGCTGCTCGTCGTACACCTTAAAATACTGGTAACCGTGTATCTCCTGAGAATCCGCCGGAGACACCGCAAACTCTGCGGCCGGGCCGGAACAGCTCTCCATCGCCGCGGTGGAGGCGACGTCCTTGCCGTCCGTATCCATCACGCACAATTCCACTCTGGTGATCCCCTTTAGCCCCTCAATGGTACTCTGCAAAATCTGATTCGATATCATACTCCCACTCCTTTGGCCCCTCTTACTCTTTTGTTCCCGACAGTTACACCTGCGTGTTTATATTATAAATGTACAAAAAAAAGCATTAAAAAGCAATAGTTATTTATGCACTTTTTCATGTTTCTTAGACGCACGGTCTTGGCCGCACGGTTTTCACCGAGCCGAACCCCTCCCCATAAAACGACAAAGGAGCCGTCCCGTGACAAAATCGTCCGGACAACTCCCTGGTTTTGTTCTATGCTGTTTTATCCGTATCGGCGGTCGGGCCGCCCGGGCCTCCACCTCACAGCCGGATATCAATATTGCCGCCAAGCTCGGGATACACGCTCCGCTCCATCGCCGCAGAGTCGATCATCTCCACCAGGCCCTCCCCGATGTCTCTGTTGGTGTCCAGCGCGCGGCTCAGCACCGCCGTGCCGATCTGAGACTGCATAGAGCTCATAGACAACGCTGTGGATAATCCTGCAATATCCAAATCGATCCCTCCTTCCGACAGCCAAAACCCCTCGCGTCCCCGCGAAAAACGATCCTTTGACTGATATCCAGTATAACACAAAGTGTCTGCTTTTTCCAGTAGGATTCCGAATTTTTTTGTCTTTCGGTTTTCAGATCCTTCGTATCACTTTCTCGCCGATCTCGATGCGGCCTTCCTTCAGAAGCTTCCCGACCGCCCGCTTAAACTCATTTTTGCTCATGCCCGTCTCCCGCAGGATAGTCTCGGGGGACGCTTTGTCGTTAAAGGGAAGTGCGCCCTCATAGCTGTCCAAAATCCGCAGAAGCTCCTCCGCGTCCTTCTCGATCTGAAGGTAGCTCTTCTCCCGAATACTCAGATCCAGCTTGCCGTCCTCGTGTACCTTCACCACGCGGGCATCGATCGTTTCCCCGATCTCCACGCGGCGGCCATACAGCTCCTTTTTCGGTATCAGGGCCGAGTACAGATCGTCCACCGCCACAAAGGTCCCAAAATTGTCGCTCACCTGATAGGCGCGTCCCCGCACCTGATCCCCCGTCCGGTAAGGGCTGTCCGTGCGGAGGCTCTCATAGACATTCATCGTGGCGCAGAGCCGCCCGCTCTTGTCCAGGTAAAGGGCAGCCAGCACCTCCTCCCCTTGCCGGACCCGTCGTGTCTGCTGTTGAAAGGGAAGGAATAGATCCTTCTCCAGACCCCAGTCCAGAAAGGCTCCGATCTTTCCCACCTGCACCACCGGCAGCACCGCCACGCCGCCCATCTGCAGACGGGGCTTTCGGGTGGTGGCGATGGGCCTGTCGTCCGAGTCCCGATAGAGAAACACCTCCAGCTCGTCGCCCACGGCGCATCCCTCCGGCACCTGCTTTGCAGGCAGCAGCACTCTCTCCTCCCGATCCTCAGGATCCGCCAGATACACGCCGAACTCCACGCGCTTCACCACCGTCAGCCTCTGTTGTTCTCCCAAACGAATCATGGTTATCCTCTCCCCCGCAGAAATTCCACTGTCACATACGGCTTCCCCTCCCCGTCGGAGAGAGCGACCACATACCGCTCCTCGCTCTCCGCCACGTAGGCGTGGAGCACATCGTCCAACAGCGCCTGCTTTTTGTACTCCGCACGCATCTGTCCGATCGCAAAGTCGTCCGGCAGATATTCCAGGGCCATATCCACGTACTGCCCGTTGTTCACATGATGGTTCGTGTCCAGGTGATGCTTCCTCACCGTGATCTCGCCCCGATACCCGCCATCCTCCGGAATGGCGATCTTGCGGGAGGCGTACTCCATCGGAAGCTTTTCCTCCAGGGCATAGCCCCTCCGCATCTCATCCGGCGGCATCACCGGCTTCCAGGTATCCGTGTCCAAAAGCGTCCAGAGAGAGTTGGCCACCGCCAGATCCTCTCCGTCCTCCCCGATCATAGCAAAATTCCGATACCCGAAAAATCCCCGAAACTCATACGGACAGGTCCCCACCTTCACCCGCTCGCACAGTCTGGCGTAGCGCTTTACCACGATCTGCCAGGAGGACAGCACCCAGACCATGTGATGCTCCTTTAGATAATCCACGCCAAGCCCCAGATCCTCCGACTGAAAGGTGGAGCAGTCCTGAAAATAGTTGAGCAGGGCGGCCATCGTCAGTGCGCCCTCGCTGTCCACCTCGCTGAAACGAATCCGTGCGTCAAATGTATACATACCTCATCCCAAACCTTTCTTTCCGGCCGAAGCCCTCCAAGGCCCCGATCCGGTTTTTCGTGCGGCAGAGCGCTCTCCTACAATCCAGCTCTCCCACAGCCCAGCGCCCTACAGCAGGCGCTTTAACTCCTCCGCTGCAGAGGCCAGCCGCTCATCCGACAGGCCGAAGTCCATCTGCTTCCAGCTCCACGCGGCGCGGGCGATCCCATACTTTTGAAAGGCGGAATGGATGTCCCGATACCACTCCAGAGTGCTCTGGACATCGGCCAGGTCGATAACGCCGTACTCTCCGCAGTACAGAGGCACATTGCGCTCCTCTGCCACCTGGACCGCCCTGGCGAAAAACTCGGAGAAGGTGTCGGCCGTCACCGGCTGATCCAGCGCAAATCCGGAATGTTGCCCGAGCTTTTCCTCGACCTTCGGCGCCTTTTCGCTGATCTCCCCGTACCTCACGCGGAAATCGCGGGGCATCCCCTCCAGCCAGTGCGCTCCCTGGTGGGTGAACACAAGGGGCTCGTAGCAGTGGAAATTATATACGATCTTGTCGTCGAAGGGCATCGCCAGATCCGGCAGCGCCTCCACACTGTTGTTCCAGTAGCCGCCGAACAAAATGTAGGTGTCCGGAGCGATCGCCCGAATCCGGCGCACGCAGGTCTCGGCGATCTCGTTCCACTTGTCACAGCAGGCGGGATCCACCACCTCGTTCAGGATTTCAAAGGCGATCCGGCCGCTGTCGTGCCCGAAGGCTTCGGCCAGTCTCTCCCACAGCCGGTAAAAGCGCTCCTGCAGCTCCCCGCTCTCAAAGAAACCGCTCTCCCCCTCCCCGCCGTCAAAGGAATAGCCCGCCGTCTTGTGCAGATCCAGCACCATGCGAAGATGATATCTGCCGCTCCACTCGGCCGCCCGCTCCAGATAGCCCATGCCATAAGCGGTGGGAACCCCCTTTTCGTCCTCCAGCAGATTATAATCCACCGGCACTCTCACATGATCGATCCCCCAACGGCTGAGCTCTTCAAAATCCTTCTCCGTGATAAAGCTCTCGTAATGTTCCACCGTGTGGACGCACTGGGACAGCCATCCTCCCAGGTTGATCCCCTTTTCGTACCCCTCAAATTTCCGCATAGCACCGGCTCCTTTCTTATAGCAACATTTCTCTATAGCAGAATTTTTCTGTCTCAACGTTTTTCTTTCCCACAGATTCCCTTTATCACAAAGACCCCTGAAAGGCTGCGCTTTCAGAGGTCTTTTTCACAGGGCTACAAGGATTCGAACCTTGAAATGACGGAGTCAGAGTCCGTTGCCTTACCGTTTGGCGATAGCCCTACAAGATAGCCCTACAACTGACTACTTGATGTATTATACACGAAGTATTTCCATTTTGCAATACCTTAATTCAAAAAAATCCCGACGGCAAAAAACGGCCGAAAAACGGCTTCCCGCCCCCGCAGACACCCGATCCGCGGGGGAGGAGCCAAATGGCAGGCAGCGGGCGGTCAGCCCTTTACACTTCCCATAGCCACGCCCTGTACAATGAACTTGGACAGGAACAGATATACCACGATCACCGGGAAGATGGAAAACGCGATCATCACATACACCTGACCCATATCAAACTTCAGCCAGTCCGCGCTTCGCAGCTGGGCGATCAAAATCGGCAGGGTCTTCATCTTGTCGTCGTGCAGGATCAGAGCCGGAGTGAAATAATTGTTCCAGTTGCTCACGAAGGTGAAGATCGCCTGAACGGCGATGGCCGGCTTCATCAGCGGGATCACGATGCTGTTGAAGGTGCGGAACTCTCCGGAGCCGTCGATCCTGGCCGCCTCCACCAGGGACAGGGGCAGCGCGCTCTCCATATACTGCTTCATATAGAAGAAGGTGACCGGAGCGGCGACCGCCGGAATGATGAGGGGAATAAAATTGTCCTCAAGGCCCATCTTTCCGATCAGCTGCAGAAAACCGAGAGCCGTCACCTGGGTGGGGATCATCATGACCATCATGATAAAGGTAAACATAAACTTTTTCAGCTTAAAGTCATACACATGAATGGCATACGCCGTCATAGCGGAAAAATAAGTGCACAGGACCGCGCTGCAGGACGCCACGAAGAAGCTGTTGAACAGCCCGCGCCACACGGGCAGTGTCCCGTGAATCAGATTCGTCCAGTTGGTTGCCAGATTGCTCCCGGGGAGCGGCGCAAATCCCCTTGTCAGCTCTCCGTTGCTCCTGGTGGCGTTGATAAACAGCACGTAGAACCAGAAGAGGCAGAGGAAGGAGAGAAGGACGAGAACGACATAGGCGATGCCCCGTCTCGCATGGATTCCCATTCCCTTAGAGGTTTTTTGTTCGTTTCCGTTTGTCATTTCATCCACCTCCTACTTATTCTTCTCATTGGAAAACCGATACACCAGCAGGCTCAGTATGCCGGTAATGATAAACAACAGCACGGACAGAGCGCCGCCAAGACCATAGTTTTTGCTGAATAGGTGCTTGTTCAGATACATGATCAGCGTCATGGAGGAACGCATCGGCTCTCCGGTGCCATTGGTCAACACCTGCGGCACATCGAACATCTGCAGGCCGCCGATCAGGGATGTGATCATCACATAGATCAAAATCGGGCGCAGCAGAGGCAGCGTGATCCGGAAGAACACCTGGGTGGACGTGGCTCCGTCCACCTCCGCCGCCTCAAAGAGAGAGGTGTCGATCCCCATCATTCCCGCCATCAGCAGAATCGTAGTGTTGCCGAACCACATCAAAAAGTTCATAAACGCTACCAGCGTGCGGGTGCTCCAGGCGTTGGAGAGGAAGCGGAAGGGCTGATCCAGAATCCCCATCTGTATCAGGATGGAGTTGATCGGGCCTCCGTCCGAAAACAAAGTAAAGAACAACATGGCAAAAGCGGACGCCATGATCAGATTCGGCAGATAAATCACGGTCTTAAAGAACCGCTGTCCCTTCAGTCTCAGGGAAGGGTTGGTAAACCACGCCCCCAGAAGAAGGCTCACGATGATCTGAGGCACGAATCCCATGACCCACATGATCATGGTATTTCTCAGATAAAGCCAGATGTCGCTGTTTGACAGCAGCGTCTTGTAATTTCCCAGTCCCACGAAGTTCGGACCGATCTGCGTCAGACCGGAGCGATAATTTTCAAAAAAGCTATTGTAGACGGTGCTGACCAGGGGTATAAACTGAAATACCAGATAGACCAGCACGAAGGGGATCAGGAAAATATATCCCCACTTATTGTAACGAACGACTTTTCCCCGTTTTGCAGTTTTCATGGCACCCTCCAATCTCTCAAGGCAAAGCAGTAGAAAGGTCACGCCTGCCCACTGGCAGGCATGACCTCCACAACGTTTCTATCTTGGAATCAATAAGTAAGATCCGGATATTTCTCTACCACTGCCTTGTAGAACAGCTCTTTTGCCTCGTCCAGAGTCGCATTGCCATCAAAATAAGCCTTCATCGCATTCTGGAACTCCTCGTTACAGCCCTGATCGTAGGAGCTTAAGTTGCTCAGCTGCAGATCCGCAACGCCCTCGCAGTACATGGGCAGAGGATTCTGTCCGCCGAGGATATCGCTGTAGTACACGCCCTCATAGGTCACATTGCCGTTCTCATCCGTCTTGGTGATGGTCTGGGAGCCGTCAGCCAGCGCTTCCATAGCGGGCTTGTTGTTGACAAAGTCATCGTCCTTCACCACAATGTCCGTCATGATCTCAGGATTGGTGGTCAGCTGCAGCATGATGTCCTTCACCAGGGAAGCGTTGTCCGTTCCGGTTGCCGCGCAGATCCAGGTGCCGCCCCAGAAGAAGCCCTGAGGTCCCTTTGCGGCGCCCCAGCCGCCCTGGTTGCCGATGCTGCCCGGGGTGTCAGCGGCCATAGAGAAGTTTACCAGCCAAGCGGGCCCAAAGTAGCAGAATACCTTTCCGTCGGGATAGAAGCCCTTGGACCAGTCGTCGCTCCACAGCTCATAGGTGTTGGTGTAGCCTGCGTCTACCAGCGCCTTGGAGTCCTCCACCCACTTCATGATGTTGTCGTCGATGTTGATCTTGCCGTCAACCACCCAGGGGGAGGTCACGTTGTTGGAGTACACACGGAAAGAATCGTTCACGCTGGACATGATGGAGTAGCCTTTGTCATGCAGCGTTGCGGCGGTCTCGTTAAAGGTCGCCCAGTCCTTCACATACTCCTGTACCTCGTCCGGATCGTCGGTGCCCAGAGCGTCCTTGGCAGCCTCGCGGTTGTAGAACAGAACGCCGGGGCAGCCCTGCCAGGAAAGTCCCTTCAGCACACCGTTGGAGTCGGTTACGATATCCTGGGTGTAGGGATACTGGTCTGCGAGATCCGCATCGGTGATGCCCAGATCCTTGATCGGCATGGTGTACTCCGTGTCCACATACTTGAGGGCGTAGTCCGCCTCCACCAGGAAAATGTCGATCTTGTCATCCGCAGCGGCGTCCGCCTGCTTTAACAGGGTCGCATCCAGATTGTTCTGATAAGCGTTGTCGTCGTTGGGGGTAATGTTCCACTTTACGGTCACGTCCCCGATGGTGCCGGTGGTAGCGTCCACGGCCTCATAGCCGGGATAGTGATCCTCCACGCGGCTCTTGAACTCCTCGTTCCAAACGTAGATGTTCAGCACCTTTCCGTCATCGGCAGCCTGCTCTCCGCCTGCGGCCTGTGTCTGCTGGCTGTCTGCCCCCCCAGACTGCGTACCGGAAGCGGATCCGGAATCGGAATTGCCGCCGCAGCCGGCGAGTGTACCGATTGCCATTGCAGTTACCAGCAATGCGCTCAATAACTTTTTCTTCATCTTTTTTCCTCCCTATGCTTGATAGATTGTTGTGATGTAACTGCGTTACCAGTTACTTTTATTTAATGCCGGAGTCCATGCTCCCGCACAAATAACGAAATCAAACCGCCGCCACCGAGCTTCCCTCCACCACCTGGCCGGCGATCAGGATCGGCTCTGCCAGCGTGGACTTGGGCCTCTCGATCAGCTCGATCAGCTTTGCGGCCGCCACGCTTCCGATCCGCTCGGTGTCCTGCCGCACCGTGGTCAGGCGCGGCTCCAGATTTGCCGCCGCAGGGATGTCGTCGTAGCCCGCCACGGAGATATCCTCCGGTATTCTAAGCTTCCGCACGCGGATCGCGTTGATCCCGCCGAACGCGGAGAAATCGTCGGGATAAAGAATACAGGTGGGCGGATCCGGCAGATCCAAAAGCTCGTTCGTGATGCGGTATGTGGAGGCCGTGTCCCTGTATGCCGCCTCTCCGATGTACTCCTCCGGTATGTCGATCCCCAGCTCCTCCGCCGTGTGATAAAAGCTGGCGAGCCGCTTGCGGGTGACCGCCGAATCGGCGCCGTGAATGTAGGCGATCCTTCGGTGCCCCTGCCGATATATGTACTTCAGAAGCTCCCGCATACCGGAGACATTGTCGGAAAGCACCGCGATGCGGTTGTTAAAAAGATAGTCCACCGTCACCACCGGAATATCGCTCTGCACCAGCTCGATGACCTCCGGATCCTCAAAGTCGATGCAGGCCAGCACCACCCCGTCAAATCCGCGGTAGCGGCTGTGCTCCAGATAGGACATTCTCCCCGCCCTCTCCTTGCAGCTATTGATAAAGGTGATATCGTAGCCGTGCCTCTCCGCCGTCCGCTTGAAGCTGTCCAGCACACTGGAAAAATAATCGTGGGTCAGGCCGCTCATCGCCTCGTCCACAAACAGCACCCCAATGTCGTGCGTCCGGTTGGTCTTGAGGGCTCTGGCGGAAAAATTGGGAAGATATCCCATCTCCTTCGCCACTCTCTTGATGTGCTCCTTTGTGTCCTTTCCGATATCCGCATGGTCGTTCAGCGCCTTGCTGACCGTGGCCACCGATACCCCGCAAACCCTGGATATGTCTTTTAGTGATGTCATGTCGTTTACCCAAGTCGTAACTTAATCGTTTTCGTGCTTTAACTATACAACATTTTTTATAATATTTCAATAGCCAAATTAAAATTTTTGTATATTTTTGTTTCCATTTATTGTATACATCAATTTCATATTGCTTTTTCCCTTTATTTTCTGTATAATTCAAAATAAGTTCTACCATTTCCCCTTAATCGTTTTCGTATCTGTTTGAATCCATCCTTTTACAACAAACCACATGAGGCGTTCCCGGATCCCTCGGGCGCTTCCTCATGAGAACGGAGATGAGCAATTATGAAATTTGGTTACTTTGACGATTCCCAGCAGGAATACGTTATCCAAACCCCCAGGACACCCCTGCCCTGGATCAACTACCTCGGGTGCAACGGCTTTTTCAGCCTGATTTCCAACACCTGCGGCGGCTATTCCTTTTATAAGGACGCCAAGCTCCTGCGCATGACGCGCTACCGCTACAACGATGTTCCGGCGGATGCCAACGGCAAATATTTCTATATCAAGGACGGCGACACCGTGTGGAATCCGGCCTGGCAGCCCGTAAAGACGGAGCTGGACAGCTACGAGTGCCGGCACGGCCTGGGCTACAGCCGCTTCCTCGGGGCCAAAAATCAGGTGGAGGCACAGGCTCTCGTCTTTGTGCCCATGGAGGACAGCTGCGAGATCACCAAGCTGACCGTCACCAACCGCTCGTCCGCCGCCAGGGAGCTCACCCTGTTCTCCTACGTGGAGTGGTGCCTGTGGAACGCGGACGACGATATGAAGAATTTCCAGCGCAATCTGAGCATCGGCGAGGTGGAGGTGGAGGGCTCCGCCATCTTCCATAAGACAGAGTATCGGGAGCGGCGCAGCCATTACGCCGTCTATTCCGTGAACGCTCCCGTGGACGGTTTTGATACCAGCAGAGACGCCTTTCTCGGGGCCTACCGCGGCGCGGATCATCCGGCGGCAGTGGAGGCCGGCGCCTGCACCAACTCCATCGCCAGCGGATGGTCGCCCATCGCGTCGCACCAGATCAACCTGACGCTTGGGGCGGGCGAGAGCAGGACCTTCCTGTTCGTGCTCGGCTACGTGGAAAACCCCGACGAGGAGAAGTGGGAGTCCCCCGGCGTGATCAACAAGACCAGAGCCTACGCACTCCTGGACAAATACAACACGGAGGAGAAGGCGGACAAAGCCTTCGAGCAGCTCAGAAGCTACTGGCGCACACTTCTGGCCAGATACACGGTCTCCTCCTCCGACGAGAAGGTGAACCGCATGGTCAATATCTGGAACCAGTACCAGTGCATGGTAACCTTCAACATGTCCCGCTCCGCCTCCTATTACGAGTCCGGTATCGGCAGGGGCATGGGCTTCCGCGACTCCTGCCAGGATCTTCTGGGCTTTGTGCACCTGATCCCCGAGCGGGCCAGGGAGCGCATCATCGACATTGCCTCCACACAGTTTCCGGACGGCAGCGCGTACCACCAGTACCAGCCTCTGACCAAAAAGGGCAACTCCGACATCGGAAGCGGCTTCAACGACGATCCTTTGTGGCTGATCGCCGGAACCAGCGCATACATACGGGAGACCGGAGATCTTTCCATCCTGGAGGAGCCGGTTCCCTTTGACAATGACATGAGTGTCGCAACCCCTCTGCTGGATCACCTAAAGCGCTCCTTCAATTATACGGTGACGCACAAGGGGCCTCACGGGCTGCCCCTGATCGGACGCGCCGACTGGAACGACTGTCTGAATCTGAACTGCTTTTCCGCCCATCCCGGCGAATCCTTCCAGACCTTCGGCCCCAGCGAGGGTCCGGTGGCGGAATCGGTGTTTATCGCGGGTATGTTCGTAAAATACGGGGAGGAGTACGCTCAGCTGTGTGAGCTGATGAATGACCTGACGGAGGCGGAGCGCGCCCGCAGAGAAGTGAAGATCATGTATGACGCCATCCTGAAGGACGGCTGGGACGGCGACTGGTTCCTGCGCGCCTATGACGCAGAGAGCCACAAGGTCGGCTCCCACGAGTGCAAGGAGGGCCAGATCTATATCGAGCCCCAGGGCTTCTGTGTCCTGGCGGGCGTGGGCGTGAAAGAGGGCCACGCCAAAAAGGCCCTGGACTCCGTAAAGGAACGCCTGGACACCAAGTACGGCGTCATGATCCTGCAGCCCGCCTACACCGAGTATCACCTGGAGCTTGGCGAGGTCTCCTCCTATCCGCCCGGATATAAGGAGAATGCGGGCATCTTCTGCCACAACAACCCCTGGGTCTCCATCGCGGAAACCGTCCTGGGAAGAGGCGACAGGGCCTTTGATATCTATAAAAAGACCTGTCCCGCCTACATCGAGGATATCAGCGAGATCCACCGCACGGAGCCCTATGTGTACTCCCAGATGGTGGCCGGCAGAGACGCCAAGTTCCACGGCGAGGCCAAAAACAGCTGGCTGACCGGAACGGCGGCATGGACCTTTGTAAATATTTCCCAGTATATCCTGGGCGTGTCCCCCACGCACAAGGGGCTGTCCGTAGACCCCTGCGTACCGGAGGGATTCGGCGATTTCACCGTCACCCGCAGGTTCCGCGAGGGGACCTATCACATCCAGGTCAAAAACCCAAGCGGCGTGCAGAAGGGCGTCGTATCGCTGTCCGTGGACGGCAAGACCCTGGAGGGAAACGTGATCCCCTACGAGAAGGGCAAGACCCAATACGAGGTCGTGGTCACCATGGGATAGCCGCTATTTGTAGTACACCGTAATATAGGGATATTCCTCCACCCGAGACGGCTGGTAGTCCTTCAGCCACTCGTCCAGAAAGCTTCCCTTCGGGATGATGCGGATATCCCCAAACCAGCTCTCCACCGCCACCACATCGGGATAGCGGTCGGGGTTCAACTCCCAGTACGCCAGCATACTTTCGTCGTAGGTTGGCGTACTGATGGTGTTGGGCGACGCCACGGTGCAGTCTCCAAGCATATAAAAAAACTGAGACTGTCCCACATACAGCACCGTGCTCTTATCCGGCACCGCCTCCGCCCAGATCTCCTCATTTTGATTGTATCGGTAAGCCGTCATGTACGGCGCCAGTATCCCCTTCCGGAATCCCTCGCGATGGATTCCTCTCACATCCAGGATCGAACTGTTCTCCGTATCTCCACCGATAATAAAATAACTGTAGGCAGCCGCGTTGATCAGCACGAACAAAAAGCAGGCGGCGGTCAAAAGCAGGCGGCGTCCGTGTTCCCGCTCCCCGAAGCATCCGTGCCAGCACAAAAAGCCGCCGATCACCCCCATGAGCAGGTAGGTGTTTAAATTGGTGGGGCCCCAGTTGGACATGAGCAGCACGGCAAAATAACTGATACCGGTCAGAAGGATCAGGTAAAATCCCGTCTTTTCCTTCCGTCCCCCCCGATAGTAGCAGAAAATCCCTATCAGGGAGACCGCCCAAAAGACGATCTGAGGGTACGCGGCGTTATAGATGCTGTGAAACCAACAGTAGACCTGATACGCCATCTGCACCAGGTAAAACAAAAACAGATACCACTCCACGGGATCTTCCTTCGCCATCCCGCGGAAAACCCTGCGGCACATCCAGAGCAGCGCCAAGCTCACCGCGCCTCCCACGCCCAGGGCCACTGCCGTGTGGCCAAAGCTTAAGGCCCACACCGCAAGCTTGCCGCCCACATCCGTCTGGTGGGAGCCCTCACCCAGAATATAGGGCACAATCCGCAGGATCAGCTCCGGAGACAGATAACTCAGCAGATACCCTGCAAGGGCCGCGGCGCTCCCCACACAGGGCGCGGCAAACAGCAGGATCTCCTTCCAGCGGCTCCGCACGTGCCTCCGCAGAAGAAAGAGGACACAGACCGGAAAAAGGATCGCCATCCCGGGATATGCCAGCACATCGCCGGTGAGAGCCGCCCCCGCAAGCACCAGAAAGCAGGCGTTTCCTCTCTGGGGGGATTGGGGCGCAAAGTAACGGACCAGGAAGATGCAAAGCAGCGTAAAAAACCACATGTGAAGGTTGGAATACTCCGGTATACAGATACACTTGGGCGTGATGACATAGAAGCACATGCCCAAAAGCAGGGCGATCTCCTGTTCCACCCAGGGCAGGCACGCCCGTATCGTCCGGTAAAGGAAGGCGGCGATCAACCCCTGTCCCACAAAGTAGACCACTCTCAGGTAAATATTTAAAAATTCATTTCCGCCGGTCAGCCAGAGAAACGGTTTGATCAAAAGCGCCGTAAAAATGGCAGAGGTCTGATGAGGCTCCCACATCTCCAAAAGCAGCCTGTCCCCTGTCGCCAGACGATATCCCACCATAATGCCGTAGCCCTCGTCCACATCCGCCCCCACAAAGATATTTTTGACGGTGTAGAAAAAGAGCGCTGCCGCCAGCACATAAAAACCGATCTTTTTTCGTTTGCTCATATCCGCTCCTCGGTGTTTCCGACAAATTTAAGAAATTATACCATCTTTTCCCGCCGCCTGGCAATAGCATTGCCAAAGAAAAAGGCTCCGGCATCCGTTTTGGATGCCGAAGCCTTTTGTATTTCAGCCGTTTCGGAAATTAAACCTCAAAGATCAGATCGCCGTAGGAGGGAACCGGCCATACCTTCTTGTCGACCAGCATCTCCAGCTCGTCGATCGGAGTCCTCAAAGCCTCCATGGCAACGAACACCTCATCCTTGAAGAAGAAGGCAAGCTCCTTTTGATTCTCGATGGTGGCGGACTTTTCCATCTTCTCCTCCAGTGCGCTCAGCGCCTCCTTGGCCTCCGCCAGCTTTGCGCTGACCTCGGAGAGGATCTGTGCCTGCACGGATGCGTCCGCACCGGCCTCCTTGACCGCGATCACCGTATCAGCCAGAGCCTTGGTGTACTTGATCACGGCGGGGATGTACTGCTTCTTCGCCATATCTATCATGGTCAGAGCCTCGATGTTGATCGTCTTGGAGTAGGTCTCGTACAGGATCTCCTCTCTGGACTCCAGCTCCGCTTTCGTGAAGATGCCGAACTTCTCAAAGAGCCGGATCGCCTTGTCGGTGGTCAGAGTGCCGGAAGCCTCCACCATGGAGCGGATGTTGGGCAGGCCGCGTCTCTTTGCCTCCTTCACCCACTCGTCGGAGTAGCCGTTGCCGTTGAAGATGATCCTCTGATGCTCCGTGAGATATTTTTTGATCAGGTCATGTACCGCGACCTCAAAGTCCTCGGCCTTCACCTTCTCCAGCTCGTCTGCGGCCTCGCAAAACGCCTCGGCCACAATGGCGTTGAGGGTGGTGTTGGGGCTTGCGATGGAATCGCTGCTTCCCACCATACGAAACTCGAACTTGTTGCCGGTGAACGCAAAGGGTGAGGTTCTGTTGCGGTCGGTAGCGTCCTTATCCGGATCCGGCAGGGTGGAAACGCCGGTCTGCAGTTTGCCGCCCTGGATCGCATGGTCGGCCATACCCGTCTCCACCAGCTGTTTTACCACATCCTCCAGCTGCTCGCCGAGGAACACGGAGATAATGGCGGGAGGCGCTTCGTTGGCACCCAGTCTGTGATCGTTTCCTACGTCGGAAGCGCTCTGTCTGAGCAGATCCGCATGGGTGTCGACCGCCTTCAGAATACATGCCAGAACCAGCAGAAATTGTACGTTCTCGTTGGGCGTCTCGCCAGGATCCAGCAGGTTGACGCCGTTGTCGGTGGCCAGGGACCAGTTATTGTGCTTGCCGGAGCCGTTCACACCGGCGAAGGGCTTCTCGTGAAGCAGGCAGGTCATTCCGTGGCGTCCGGCCACCTTCTTCATGGTCTCCATCACCAGCTGGTTGTGGTCTACGGCAATGTTGGCAGTCTCATAGATGGGAGCCAGCTCATGCTGGGCGGGAGCCACCTCATTGTGCTGTGTCTTGGCGGTGACGCCCAGCTTCCACAGCTCTATGTTCAAATCCTTCATGTAGGAGCCGATCCTCTCGCGGATCGTACCGAAGTAGTGATCCTCCAGCTCCTGTCCCTTGGGAGCGGGAGCGCCGAACAGGGTGCGTCCGGCAAAGATCAGATCCTTGCGCTGCAGGTACTTTTCCCTGTCCACCAGGAAGTACTCCTGCTCGGGGCCGACGCTGGCAACCACCTTGGTAGCCTCCGTGTTGCCGAACAGACGGACGATACGGATCGCCTGCTCGCTGACAGCCTCCATGGAGCGCAGCAGGGGAGTCTTTTTATCCAGCGCCTCGCCCTTGTAGGAGCAGAATGCGGTGGGGATACAGAGGATCACGCCGGTGGCATCCTCTTTCAGAAACGCGGGGGACGTGATATCCCACACGGTATAGCCTCTCGCCTCAAAGGTGGCACGCAGGCCGCCGGAGGGGAAGGAAGACGCGTCCGGCTCGCCCTTGATCAGCTCCTTGCCGGAGAACTCCATGAGCATTTTGCCCTCCTCGTCAGGATGGGTGACAAAGGAGTCGTGCTTCTCGGCGGTGATGCCGGTCAGCGGCTGAAACCAATGGGTGTAGTGAGTCGCGCCGTTCTCAACCGCCCAGTCCTTCATCGCCTTGGCAACCACGTCGGCAGCTCCCTTGGACAGCTCGCCTCCCTGGTCCATGACCTTCTTAACCTCTTTGTACACGTTCCTTGGAAGTCTTTCCTTCATCTTTCCGAGGGTGAACACTTTGCTGGCAAAGATCTCTTCCACATTCAATACTTCGCTCATTTTTTCTCTTCCTTTCTTCTATTCATTCCACACACCCAGGGGAGGCTTACAAACACTGGTACGGCTGCGCTCCGGCAGGACATTCCCGGGACACTCCAATGTTAAAAAAAATGCTCCAAAGTAAACCCGTTACTATTGGAACATCCTCGTCCTAAGATACCTATGTGGGAGACAAAACCGGCCGGCTTCGCCTCGCTTCCTTTAAGATACGCCTTTTTTTTGAAAAAAGCAATACCTATTTTTTATTTTCTCACATTTTATAAAAATAAATTTTTTAAAGAGCCTGCTCCGCCTTGATCCGAAGCAGATCATAGCGCTTTGCCCCGGCGGAGAGTTCGATCCATAACACCTGTTTTGGATGAGGGCAGCTCTCCACCGGCTCCCCCTCCTCGTTGTACATCGCCTTTACCACGGCGGCTTCGTCGCTGCCGTCCGGCCGCATGACCTCGATGACGTCCCCCACGGAAAACTTGTTTCTCTGCTCGATTTTTACCAGGGAATCCCTTACCTCCTCCACGATCCCCAGATACACGTACTCGTTGACGTAGGTGCTCTCGTCGTAGATCTGCGCGCCGTCGTCGGGCCGGCCAAAATAAAACCCCGTGGTGTAGCGGCGGTTGGTGCACTTGGACACCTCCGCGCGATACCAGTCCAGATTGGCGCGGTATCTCTCCTCCGAAGCAAAGTAATCGTCCACGGCCCTGCGGTAGGCTCTCCCGATGGAAGCCACGTAGAGCGCCGTCTTCATGCGGCCCTCCACCTTGAAGCTGTCGACACCGGCCTGCACCAGCTCCGGAATATGCTCGATCATACAGAGATCCTTGGAGTTGAAGATATAGGTCCCCCGATCGTTCTCATAGACCGGCAGATATTCCCCGGGGCGGGTCTCCTCCGCCAGAGCGTATTTCCAGCGGCAGGGATGGGTACATTCCCCGCGGTTTGCGTCCCTTCCCGTGAAATAATTGCTGAGAAGGCATCGACCGGAATAGGAGATGCACATCGCCCCGTGGACAAAGCTCTCGATCTCCATCTCCTCCGGAATATGCTCCCGTATGTCCTTCAGCTCCGCCAGGGACAATTCCCGGGCGGCGACCACGCGCCTGGCCCCCTGCTCCCACCAGAACCGGTAAGTCCTATAGTTGGTGCTGTTTGCCTGGGTGGATATATGGATCTCCGCCTCCGGCCACACCTCCCTGGCAATGGCAAACATCCCCGGGTCGGAGATAATCAATGCGTCCGCCGCCGGATTCATCCCCCTCAGCTCCTCGAAGTAGGCTTCGGCTCCCTCCAAATCTCCATTGTGCGCCAGAATGTTGGCGGTGACGTACACCCTCACGCCGCGGCTGTGGGCAAAGGCGATCCCCTCCGCCATCTCCTCCCGGGAGAAATTCTTTGCCTTGGCGCGCAGGCCAAAGGCTTCTCCGCCAATGTACACTGCGTCCGCCCCAAAAATAACGGCCGTTTTTAAAACCTCCAAGCTGCTTGCCGGAAGCAATAGCTCCGGCTTTTTTTGTTCACACATTCTCCGCACTCCTCTGTCCTGTCCCGCGCTTTGGCCGCACGGGCTCTCCGTCCCAAATAAAAACACCCGTTTTTATATCAGCCGGTCCTGACGCTCAGCGCAACGCCGTCACCCACCGGAAGGATGCAGGTCTCCAGCTGCGGGTGATGCTTCAGCTCATAGAGATACTCCCGCATACGGGCGTGGATCGTCCGGTTCCTCCTGGTCACCGCAAACCGCGATTCCACCACGTCTCCGTCCTGCAGCACGTTGTCCGAGATCAGGATTCCACCATTTGATAACAGCCGTAATGTATCTGGCAGGAAATGGATGTACTGCCCCTTGGCCGCATCCATAAAGATCATGTCGTAGGGGCCCTCCAGCTCCTGTAAAAGCTCTGCGGCATCCCCCTCCAAAAGGGTGATGGCCTCCTCCCGTCCCGCCCGCCGGAAATTCTCCCGGGCCACGGGAATACGCTTCTCATACTTTTCGATGGTGGTGATGTGGCAGCCCTCCGGCGCGTATTCGCTCATAAGCAGCGCAGAAAAGCCGATCGCAGTCCCGACCTCCAGGATGTTTTTCGGCTTTGCACAGGCCAACAGAAATTTTAAAAGGCTCTGCGTGGATTTTCGGATAACGGGCACCCTCGTCTCGTTGGCGCAGGCTTCTATTTCGTCCAAAAAAGGCGTGTTGCCTTTATCCAACAGATCGATAAAGGCAGCCGTTCTCTCATCTATTATCATGTTCAGCCTCCAGGCTAGTCGGAGCCGTTCTCCTCCTCGGCGGGAGCGGCCATCACCGCAAACATTTCTTCCGCCGTCATGGCAGAGGTGAGCTCATAGGTGCCCGGCGTGATCTCCTTCCGGTGCTCCGAAAAAATATACTGCAGCGCAAAGAGACGGGCATCCCTGGAAAGTCCTCTGCTGGCAAAAAGCTCTCCCAGCTCCATTGCGGATTCCTCCCCCGTGATCGTGACCGTGACGGGATAACCCTCGCCAACGGAGACCGCCGGCTCCGTAAAGACGCGGTATCCATAGTCGTAACAGCGGGTGGCGCCATAGTAGATCACATACACGGCAGCTATCACAAACACCACGCGAAGGATCGCGCCGAAGACGGCGCCCACTAATTTGCCAGAATTCATACTCCCTCCATCCTGCCGCCGATCACTCGAAATTAACAGCAGCCGTTACTTTTATGTCGATCTCCTGCATCATCCGGCAGAATGCCAGCTCTGCGGCAAGGAAATCCGACACCAGCGGATTCTCTCTGAAATCCGCGTACTCTTTTTCAAATTGATCCAGCTTGTCAAAAGCATAGTCGCTGCCGTTTTGAAGCTCATAATTGCGGCGGCGAAATTCGTCGATCTGCTCCTTCAGCCCCGGGCACTTCTTCACCTCGTTGCGCTGGCGGTCGTACCGTCTGTAGGTCTCGGAGTCCAGGATCGCATCGATCAGTTGCTTTAGCGCTTCATCCACATTGTTCATGCCGTATCGTCTCTCTTATATCCCTTATTTTTTGTCATACCTCCATGATGATCGGAAGGATCATCGGGCGGCGCTTGGTCTTCTTCCAGACATAATCGCTCAGGACATCCTTGGTGGTGGATTTCAGCTTGCCCCAGTCGGTAATGCCGCGGCCCAGACAGTTCTGCACCGCATCGTCCACCGTATGGCGCGCCTCCTCGATCAGCTCATCCGACTCGCGCACATACACAAACCCTCTGGACACGATATCCGGCCCCGCCACCAGCTCGCCGCTGGCCTTGTCCAGGCTCATGACCACGATCATAATGCCGTCCTCCGCCAGGTGCTGGCGGTCCCGAAGCACCACGTTTCCCACATCCCCGACGCCCAGGCCGTCCACCAGGATCGCTCCCACGGGCACCTTGCCGGTGACCTTCGCCTGTGTCTCGCTGACCTCCAGCACATCGCCGGAGGAGAGGATGAAAATATTTTCCTTGTCGATCCCCAGGCTCTCCGCGATCTTGGCCTGCGCCTTCAGATGCTTGTACTCGCCGTGCACCGGAATCGCATACCTGGGATGGATCAGGGTATAGATCAGCTTGATCTCCTCCTGGCAGGCGTGGCCGGACACGTGAGCATCCTGAAACACCACATCCGCCCCCTTGCGGAGAAGCTCGTTAATGATCTTGGTGACGGACTTTTCGTTGCCCGGAATGGGATGGGAGGAAAAGATAACCGTATCTCCCGCCCCGACGGTGATCTTGCGGTGCATACCGTTGGCCATACGGCTCAGCGCCGCCATACTCTCGCCCTGGCTTCCGGTGGTGATGATCACCTGCTTCTCGTCCGGATAATTTTTGATCTGGTCGATATCGATCAGCGTGTTCTCCGGAATACTGATGCACTCCAGATTGCGGGCGGTCTCAATGATATTGACCATGCTGCGCCCTTCCACACACACCTTTCTGCCAAATTTGTACGCCGTGTTGATGATCTGCTGTACACGGTCCACGTTGGAGGCAAAGGTCGCCACGAAAATCCTGGTGTTCTTGTGCTCCTCAAAGAGGGTGTCAAACGTCCTTCCCACCGTTTTCTCCGAGGGGGTAAAGCCCGGGCGCTCCGCGTTGGTGGAGTCGCACATAAGGGCCAGCACGCCTTTCCTGCCGATCTCGGCAAAGCGCTGCAGGTCGATGGCGTCCCCAAACACAGGGGTGTAGTCCACCTTGAAGTCGCCGGTGTGCACCACCGTGCCCGCCGGTGAATAAATGGCAAGGGCGGCCGCGTCCACGATACTGTGGTTGGTCTTGATAAACTCCACGCGAAACTGTCCCAGATTGATGGACTGTCCGAATTTTACCACCTTGCGCTTGGTGTTCTTCATCAGATTGTGCTCTTTCAGCTTGTTCTCGATAATGCCCATCGTCAGACGGGTGGCATAGATCGGCACGTTCAGCTCCCTGAGCACATAGGGGAGCGCGCCGATGTGATCCTCGTGGCCGTGGGTGATCATAAAGCCCTTCACCTTGTCGACGTTGTCCTTTAAGTAGGTCACATCCGGTATCACCAGATCGATCCCCAGCATATCGTCCGCCGGGAAAGACAATCCACAGTCTACCACAATAATACTGTCCTCATACTCGAAGGCAGTAATATTCATGCCGATCTGCTCCAGACCTCCCAGGGGGATGATCTTCAGCCCCAAACCACTGTTATTCTCTTTTTTCTTCAAAAAAATCTCCTCCATCTTCTACGCAATGACACAGACCTTCCCCTTTTCCGTTCCACCGAAAAACGCCGCGCCTCCACCGGTCTCTCTGTTCTTCCGTCCACAAAAAGCCTGCCGCTTCGCGCGCGAAACCGCGCCGGTTTTCCCTTGGTCCGAAAAGCGGATTTCTGTATGTATTGCAAATTTTAATTATGTTGTATTACTTTTCCAGCTCAATATCCTCCAGCATATCTTCAAATACGCCGGCCACTGCGGACAGCTCCCTGTCGTCCGACACAACGCAGAACACGCTTTCCTCCTCGCCGTCCTGGGACAAATCCTTCAGTATCAGCGCGTCCCCGTCGCCTTCCTCCCTGTCCGTCACAAGAATGTAATTATATCCCCCTATTCTGGTCTGCTCCAGCACATAAAACTCTACCGGCTCTTCCCCGTCCGGCCGGAAAGTGATCTTTTCCATCCTGCTCATTCCGTGCGATCCCTCTGTTCCCTGTTCCTTCTGTCCAGATAACCCTGCAAAATAAATGTCGCCGCAATCTTGTCCACATACTCCCTGCGGTGCTCTCTGCGGATGCCGGCCTCCATCATCGTCCGGTCCGCCTCCACCGTAGTCAGCCGCTCGTCCCACATATGGACGGGCAGGCCGGTCCTTCGCTCCAGCTTGTCCTTAAACTCATAGCTGAGCTGGGCGCGGATTCCCTCCGTGGCGTTCATATTCCTGGGGAGCCCAAGCACCAGCTCCTCCACCTCATATTCCAGAATCAGCTCCTCGATCCTGGCCAGGGTCCTCCGCAGCTTATTCTCCTCCTTGCGGCGGATGATCTCCACCCCCTGTGCCGTCAGAAGCAGACTGTCGCTCACTGCCACCCCCACCGTTTTGGAGCCGAAATCCAAACCCATAATCCGCATGGACGCCCTCCTACTGCCAGTGGTTGTTGCTGATATATTCCCGCAGAAGCTCCTCCACCAGCTCATCCCGCTCCACCTTCATGATCAGGCTGCGCGCGCTCTTGTGGCTGGTGATATAGGTCGGATCCCCGCTCATGATATACCCGACGATCTGGTTCACCGGATTGTAGCCCTTCTCCGACAATGCCTCGTACACCGTGGAGAGAACCACCTTCACTCCGGTTTCCGGCTCCGTCTCCACCTGAAAAAATTGTGTGTTCCCTAAGTCCTGCATATACTCCTCACATTCCGCGCCAAAAGCTACCCCATTATCAGCTTACTACGACTACTATTTTTTATCTTACTCCATTTACTGCCAAATTTCAATACATTAAACCTAACTTTTCCCAAACCGTCTGCTGCCGGCCTCACAGACGCCCCAGCAGGATCCCCTCCTCCAGGGCCGACTCCGGCCTTACCACGGCGATCTCTCCGGCTTTGGGGGACGCCTCTTTCTCCGCGCACGCCACCGCCACCTTCACGTAATCTCGGGTATGCCCCAGACGATACCGCCTGCCCTGGATCTCCCTGCTCTCCTCAAAGAGGACCTCCACCTCTTTTCCTATGTAATACCTCCGAAATTCCGCCGACTGGCGCCGCACCATACAAAGAAGCTCGCTGCTGCGGGCATTTTTGACATCATCCGCCACCGGATCCGGCATCCCCTCCGCGCGGGTGCCCGCCCTGGGGGAAAACTTAAAGACGTGCATCTCGTAAAACCGCACTTTCTCCAAAAACGCCCTGGTACACGCAAACTCCTCCTCCGTCTCCCCCGGGAACCCCACGATCACGTCCGTGGTGATCGCCGGATGAGAGAAGGCGGATCTGAGAAGCTCCACGCTTTGATAGTATTCCCCCGTCGTGTAGTGCCTATTCATCCGGCGCAGCGTCTCGTCACAGCCGCTCTGCAGCGACAGATGAAAATGGGGGCAGAGCTTGGGAAGCGCCGCAAGGCGCCGGACGGTTTCCTCTCCGATCACACGGGGCTCCAGGGAGCCCAGCCGGATGCGCTCCAGCCCCTGTATCCCGTGGATCTCTTCCACCAGATCGACCAGGCGGCTCTGCCCCTCGTATCCCGCCGTCCCGCCGCCGTCAAAATCCACCCCGTAGGAGCTGATGTGGATGCCCGTGAGCACCGCCTCGCGGTATCCCGCCTCCACCAGGCCCCGAATCTCCGAGAGAATGTCCTCCTTCTTCCTGCTGCGGACGCGTCCCCGCGCATACGGAATGACACAGTAGGAGCAAAACTGATTGCAGCCGTCCTGGATCTTGATGTAGGCGCGGGTGTGCTCCGCCGTCTGTCTCAGGGTCATTTCCTCATACTCATGAGTGCGGCCGATGTCGATGACCGTGGTGTGGCGGAGCGTTTTGTCCGGCGAAACGCCCTCCCCCTCCCGGGCCCTCAGATATTCCTCCAGGATCGGCACCAGGTCCTTCTTTCGGTTGTTTCCGATGACCAGGTCGACGCTGTCGTCCTTCTCCAGCGCCTCCCCCGCGGTCTGCACATAGCAGCCCACCGCCACTACGACCGCGTTCGGATTCTTCTGCTTTGCCCGATGGAGCATCTGTCTGCTCTTCCTGTCGGCAATATTGGTCACGGTGCAGGTATTCACAATGTAGATGTCCGCCGCTTCATCAAAAGGCACAATGTGAAAGCCCTTTTCCTGCAATATTTGTTGCATTACTTCCAATTCATACGAATTTACCTTGCACCCAAGATTGTGTAATGCTACATTTTTCATAGCGTCTCCCGCCTTTTTTGTTCTGTTTTCTCCTTGACTTTTCTTATTTTTGTAAGTAACATGAAAAGAAAAGAAACGACTACGTCAAGGAGGTATGTTTTATGAAAACCGTACAGATTTCTTTAAATTCCATCGATAAGGTAAAATCCTTTGTGAACGATATTTCCAAATTTGACTGCGACTTTGATCTGGTGTCCGGCCGCTATGTGATCGACGCCAAATCCATCATGGGCATCTTCAGCCTGGATCTGTCCAGACCGCTTGATCTGAACGTTCACGCGGAAGACGACGCGGCGGAGAAAGTGCTGGATGTCCTGACTCCCTATCTGGCGTAAACGCACAGGCAGGCAAGCCTATTCCGGCAGACCTGCCCTGGCAGATCTACTCTGACAGATCTACTCTGCAATAATCAGTTCCTCCGTGTCGACAGCCCTTCGGAACAGCTCTTCTATCTGCTCGTCCAAATTGTGCTCGTGGCGTCTTATCACATTTACGTTGGGCTTCGTCACCGGATGCTTTGCCACAAAAATAGTGCAGCAGTCTTCAAAGGGCAGGATAGATGTCTCATAGGTGTCTATCCGCTCCGCCACCTCCACGATCTCCTGCTTGTCAAATCCGATCAGAGGCCGATAAACCGGCAGCTCGCACACCTCGTTGGTGGCGATCAGGGAATTCATGGTCTGGGATGCCACCTGTCCGATGCTCTCGCCGGTGATCAGTCCCAGGCATCCGGTCTCCCGGGCAATATGCTCCGCAATGCGCATCATGTAGCGGCGCATAATAATGGTCAACTCCTCGTGGGGACACTTCTCATAAATATACATCTGAATATCCGTAAAGTTGATCACATGGAGATAGATGGGGCCCGTGTACCTCGCCACGATCCTGGCCAGGTCCACCACCTTCTGCTTGGCGCGCTCGCTGGTGTAGGGCGGCGCGTGGAAGTACACCGCGTCGATCTTCACGCCGCGCTTTGCTATCATATAACCGGCCACCGGGGAGTCGATGCCTCCGGACAGAAGCAGCATCGCCTTGCCGCCCGTTCCCACAGGCATACCGCCCGGCCCCGGAATGATCTCCGAATAAATATAAATCTTTTCGCGCACCTCGATATGCAGCAGGATCTCCGGATTGTGGACGTCCACCTTCATCTCCGGACAGGCGTTCAAAATCACCTCTCCCATGTCCCTGGCTAGCTCCAGGGAATCCTTGGGATAGTTTTTGCGCGCGCGTCTCACCTGCACCTTGAAGGTCTTACGGCGGTCGGGGTACACGTTCTCCACATAAGAGACGACCGTCCCGCAGAGCTTTTCAAAGCCCTCGTCCTCCACATGGACCACCGGACAAATTCCCGCGATCCCAAACACTCTCTTCAGGTGCGTCACCACCTCGTCAAAGTCAAACTCCGACTGCGCATCCACATAGATGCGTCCGTCCGTCTTGTGCACCAGAAACTCCCCGTCACACTTTTTCAGGGCATACTTGATCTGGCGCACCAGCGCATCCTCAAAGAGATAGCGGTTTTTTCCCTTGATACCGATCTCGGCATACTTAATCAAAAATGCAGTAAACATAGCTTTCCTTTCCGTGTACGCGCTCCGCGCGCTCATCGCCTGGTGTATTTTCGCAGCATGGGTATCTTGTCATACAACGTCTGCAGCGTGTAGTCGATCTCCTCCTCGGAGGTAAACACAGAGAAACTGAACCGGATGGTGGATTCCAGCATCCGCTTATCCACGCCGATCGCCTTCAGAGTCGCCGAAGGCTGCGGCTTTCGGGCGGAACATGCGCTTCCCGCCGAGACGTAGATGCCCTGCTCCTCCAGAGCGTGCAGGAGCACCTCGCTGCGCACACCGCCGAAGGACACGCTGACCACATGCGCCGCCGTGCCCTCTCCCAGGGGCTCCTCCGGCAGGATTCCGTTGACCGTCACGTCGTCCAGCTTCTCCACGCCTCGGATAAAGGATCGTTTCAACCGGTGCAGCCTCTCCCAATCGACGTCCAGATGATCGTAGAGAAGCTCCGCCGCCTTGGCAAGACCGGCGATCCCGGGCACATTCTCCGTTCCGGAGCGCAGATTCTGCTGCTGCCCTCCGCCATATACGATCGGCTGGATCTTTACCCGCTCTCCCACATACAAAAACCCGACGCCCTTGGGCCCGTGGATCTTGTGGCCGCTGGCAGACAAAAGATCGATATTCATCCGCTTGGGGTAAATGCGCTCCTTGCCGAACCCCTGGACGGCGTCCACATGAAACAGCGCCGACGGGTTGATCCGCTTGATGAGCGCGCCCGCCTCCGCGATGGGCTGCATCGATCCGATCTCATTGTTGGTGTGCATAATAGATACCAGGATCGTGTCGGACGTGACGCTCTGTCTCAGATCCTCCAAACGGATCCGGCCGAAGGGATCCACCGGAAGATAGGTCACCTGAAAGCCCTGCCCCTCCAGATAGCGCATGGTCTGCAAAACAGCCGGATGCTCTATCTGCGTGGTGATCAGATGGCTGCCTCGCCTGCGATTTGCCATAGCACAGCCCACCAGCGCCATATTGTCGGACTCCGTGCCTCCGGAGGTAAAGAAGATCTCCTTCTCATGGACCTTCAGGATACGCGCCAGCGTCTCCCTGGCATAGCGGATATACGCCTCCGCCTGTATGCCCTTGGTGTGCAGACTGGACGGGTTCCCGTAGTCCTCGCACATAATCTTTTTCATCAACTCCGCCACCTCCGGAAACACGCGGGTCGTTGCGGAATTGTCCAGATACACTTCCATTGCTACTCTCCTCAGCTTCAAAAATGCTTCTTTTTTTCTGTTCTATCATATGCAGCGACAGAACCTTCTGTTATTGCTCCAGCCTGTACAGAAGCCAGGAGAGCACCGTAAGTCCCGCCGTCTCCGTGCGCAGGATCCGCCTTCCGAGCGTGATCGGCTCGATCCCCTGGGCAAGCGCCTTTCGGATCTCCGTCTCCTCAAATCCGCCCTCCGGCCCTATGAACACGGCGACATCCTGTCCGGCCTCCACGCTGTCGATCAGGGATCTGGTCCGCTCCATCCCCTCCGCCAGCTCGTAAGGGATCAGCTTCACGTCCATCCCCGCCGCCTGGCGCACCGCCTGGGCAAAGTCCATGACCGGAGCGACCTGCGGCACGATCGCCCGCCGGCTCTGCTTCGCGGCCGCCTCGGAAATCCCCTGCCACCGGCTGCGCCGGGCCTCCGCCTTCCTCTCGTCCAGCTTTACCACACAGCGCCGGGCCGCAACGGGAATGATCTGATAAACGCCCAGCTCCACCGCCTTTTGGACGATGAGCTCCATCTTATCCCCCTTGGGCAGTCCCTGGAACAGATAGACCCTGGCGGGAAGCTCCACGCCCTCCTCCTTGATAAAGCGCAGGCTGCAGCGGACACAGTCCTCCTCCAGCGACACGATCCCGCAGCGGTACTCTCTCTCGTCCTCGCCGTTTTTGACCGAGAGCTCCTCCCCCACCTTCATGCGGAGAACATTGCGGATGTGATTCACGTCCCTCCCCGTAATTATGACGCTTTTGTCCGTTATATTGATCTGATCGGGAGACACAAAAAACTGATACATAGGATCCCCCCTACTTCCTCTTTCGCGCGGTGACACTCACCCATTCGCCCTGTCTGGTCACCTCCAGAAGCTCCATTCCGGCCGCCTGCACCGCGTCCACCACGGTCTGCTCCTTGTCATGGATGATCCCCGAGGTAATGTAAATGCCGTCCGGCTTTAAGTGATCCTGGATGACCGGCGTCAATGCCACCAGCACATCGGCAAGAATGTTGGCCGTCACAATATCATAGCGCCCGTAGCCCACCTTGTCCCGCACCGCCTTGTCCGTGATGATATTGCCGATCATCATCTCGAAGTCCTCGGGATCGATATGGTTCGCCTGACAGTTCTCCCGCACCGCCTCGACGGCGCAGACATCCAGGTCGGTCCCCACCGCGTGCCTGGCGCCAAACATCAGGGAAAGGATCGCCAGGATCCCGCTGCCGGTCCCCACGTCCAGAAGCTCGGTCTGGGGCGTGACGTATTTGCGGAGCTGGCGGATGCAGAGCTGCGTGGTCTCGTGCATCCCCGTTCCGAACGCCGTCCCCGGGTCAATGTGAAGCACCATCCTTCCCTCGTCCTTGGGGGCGACCTCCTCCCAGGAAGGGATCACCAGGATATCGTCGATGGTAAACTGGTGAAAGTACTGCTTCCAGTTGTTGATCCAGTCGATGTCCTCCGTCTCATCCACCGTGACCGAGCCCTCGCCGATCTCGCAGAAAAGCCGCAGGTCCTCAAGCTCCTGCTCTATGCGCTTAAGCAGGGTGTCCCGCTCCACGCGCTCCCCCTGCACCTTCAGAGAGCCGTCCTCCTCTTCCTCCACAAAGAAGCTGAGATAGGCGATCCCGTCGTCCTGGGGCCCCTCCGGCAGAATGTCCACAAACATCTGCTCCTTCTCCAGCGCGGTCAGAGGAACCTTGTCCTCGATCTGAGCGCCCTCCAGGCCGATGTCATAGAGGGTGCTGATAATGATATCCTCCGCATCCGTTATGGTCTTGAGTCGAAATTTTACCCACTTCATATCCGCTTAACTTCCTTCCTCTCTCCCTGTTTTCCGGCGTCCGTGCGCCTGGCTCCGATATTTTCCGACACTTCTGTCAGAAAGAAGCCCGCCATCCCCAAAAAGGCCCACAGTTCCAGCACATTCTGCCAATCCATCGGCTCCATCCAGGTATATCTCCCCAGGGCGGCCCCCTGCACCCTCTCCCCGTTTACCGCCATCTCCACGCTGGGGGAGGCGTTCATCCGATCATCGTCCGTATAGACGGCTCTCGGCAGATTCTCCGTCACGTCCACGTTTCCCACGCGAAACTCATAGAGGGCGCCCGCCCTCAAACGCTTCTTCACATAAATATCAAAGTACGAGTAGTTGGGGATCCACCCGTACCCCACCTGCTGCCGGAACAGAGGATTTCCCTCCGCGTCCAGAAGCTCAAACAGAATACTTCCCTCCCGCGGCAGCCCCTCCTCGTATCGAAGCACAAACCCCAGGCTCTCCAGATAGCTCTCCGTGGCCAGAAACGTCTGCGAGAGGCACTCTCCCGGGCCGATGGCCTCCGACTCCAAATGCCCCACATCTCCGGAGCGCTCCTCCGCCGGCCTCCTCACCAGACCTAAGGGCCATACGCTCGCCATCCCTATCAGCATAACCCCCAGAATCAGCCATTTCCTCATTCCGTCACACCCCTGATTGCCAGACGAAGCACATCAAACTCCGTGCTTCCGTCCATGATCTGAAACCCATAATGCCCCATATTCTCGCCGGTAATGACAAGCTGCCCTGTCGTCTCCGGTGAAAACCAGTCCGGACGGCTCTGAAAGAACCAGACGCGCCCCCCCATGTTCTCCCGTAACAGCGCCGCCGGATCCTCCAGCTCCCACAGACACACAAACGTAAGCTCCGGCAGATAACAGCTATACAGCATACCAAACCTCGGGTCGGCGTTGTAGATCACCAGGTCGCCCGCCTGAAAATTTTCCGCGGCAAACGCCATCGTATCCTCCAGGTAAGGCACCGTGTCGTAGGACAGCGCGTATTCCTTCCGGTAGGAGGCACATGCCATCACGGCGGCGAACAGCACCCCGAAACCGTACACCCGAGGGTTGATCCGCGGCAGGATAATCGCCATCGCCAGCCACAAAAGCCCTACGCCGTGCATCACATGCCGCGGAATAAAGAAGTGGGAGCCCAAAGACGCCGCCATTCCCGCCGCCACATACGAACAGGCCATATTTAACAGACAAAACAGCACGAAGCGCCACTCCGGCTTTTCGTACCTCCTCTGAAACAAAAAAAGCGCCGACAAAACCAAAAGAAAAATCCCCACACCGATCGCCACGGAATCTTCCAGGCCGGTGAAAAAAAGGAATCGGAAAAAGGCCGCCGGATCCATGCTCTCTCCGGTCGTGCCAGAGCTTCCCTCCCCCGCAAATCTCAGGATTCCGGAGGCCGCAAACCAGAGCGCCGTGGGGATCAGCGGGAGCCCTCCGCAAAGAAACAGCTTCCCAATCTCCCTCCTCCGCCTGGGAAGCAGCTCCCCAAAAAGCCACAGATAGAGAAACAAAAAAGGAAATGCGGTGAAATAGTGACTAAACAGCCCCGCAAAGGTGGTGAGGCAAAGCGCCGCCCACATCCCCCTTCTCTCCGGCTCCCGCACGATAAGATACATCTCCAGGGCGCACAGCGTGACCAGAAAGACGGTCCAGGAATACATACGGATATTGACGCCCACATGGATCATCGCCGGCGTAAGCCCCACCAGCAGCAAAAAAAGAAAGGAGGTGCCCGTCCCCCAGATCCGGCGGATCACCGTCACGCCAAGGATCATGGTGGCCACCGTTCCCGCCACAGAAAAAAGCCTGCAGGCCAGAAAGGTTTCCCCGAACACTCTCGTCCAAAGGAAAAGCGCGCTGTAATAGAGCGGCACATCCGTGTCGTTGGCAGCCAGGATATCCCGGCTGATGCCAAACAGAGTGTTGCCCCTGACCGTAGTGTAGCTGTACGCCTCGTCCAGGTCAACCCCCTGGTCAAAGCACAGAGTGACCAGGATCCCCGTGATCAAAAGGAGGGTCGACCAGAGCAGGAGCCGCTCCCAGCCCTTTTTGTCCCTCGCCATCGTTTTCCATGGCCGTTCTTTTTCTCTTCCGCCTTGCTCGCTTCTCTTGCTCATTCTTTCCCTTTACTTCGTCTGCGCCGGACGCCAGGATTAACACGTTACCGCTGAGGATAATAGTAAACGATTCTTCTCCCGCTGTCAAATCAATCGTCTGCCGCGCTTCTTTCCCTCTCCCGCCGCAGGCGGTACTCGCACAGCCCCAGCGCCGCAAAGAGGATCGGGACATTCATCACCTGCTGGAAGCTCACCAGGGAATTTAAGACATATAACACCACCGCAAAAATACCCAAAAGCATCCCCCGATACCTGCCCAGGGCGGTGACCATGACCGCCAGATAGGCGGCCGCCCCCAGCACGCCCACATCCACCAGAAGCGTCAGCCACTCGTTATGGGCATTGGCGTAGATGCTGCCCTTCCAGTATCCTCCGATCTGGGAGACATCCTGCGCGGACATAATCCGGTAAATATACTCCGCAAAGCAGTCCGGTCCGGCGCCGATCAGCTTTTGGAGCCATCCGGCCTCCCGGAAGCCTCTCCACGCGGCTGTCCACAGGCTGCCGCGCCCGCTTCCCCAGCTGCCGTCGAAGGGATGTCCCGCCAGATACCACACCGCGCCGGCCAAAACGCCGGTTCCCGCCAAAACGGCCATCAGGCTGACGGACACCCGCAGCGTCCGCTCCGGAAGCACCCGTATCGCCAGAAAGAGAGCGGCGAAGAAAAGCGCCATCCACCACCATCCGCCCCAGGTGAGCTGTCCCTGAAGGGGACTGTCCGCGGGCATTGCCTGGATGGTTCCCCGCAGGCGCATCCCCTGTCCCATCGCGCCCACCAGAAGAGCCACCGCCGCCGCAAGCAGAGCGCCCTTCTGGGCAAACGCTTTCATATGGCGCCTGTAGAGAGGCGTCAGCCCGATCAAAAAACAGAGACCAAGCGCCGCCAGCGTGAGGAGGATTCCGGTGTCGCTCCCCTGGAGCAGCAAAAGCGCAAGGGTTCCTGCGCTGACCGCAAACAAAGGCGCCGTCCTCTTAATGTTTGTACTGCTGAGATAACCCGCCAGGGGAAAGGCGGCCGCCACGCCCAGATAGCCGCAGAGCCAGTTGATGTTTCCCACCGTCGACAGCATATGACTGTACTCCCAGTTTCGCTCCGTATACGGCGCATAGACCCCGATGGGATCCATCCCCAGGCGATTGACGAACGCAAGCAGAGACACGGCGGCCAGCGCCGCCTCCTCCAGATAGATGGGAACGGCGCTGCCGGAATAATTCCTGGACAGGAAAAAATAGCTGCCCACAAAAAACAGCTGGGACAATGCCCCCATATACCAATCGCGGTAGCCCAGCCAGGCGGTCTGAGCGTAGGCGCTGTGCAGTGCGGATAGCAGCACACACACGCCGTAGGAGAGCACCGCCACATCGACCGTACTAAAGAGCCCTGTGGTTTTCCAGGCGCCTCTCCCTCCCCGTTCGATCAGCTTCCTTCCCGCCGTGCCAAGCGTCACCAGCAGCCACAATCCCAGGCAGAGTATGGACACGTTTCGATAGACCAGGTATTTTGTGTCCCCAATCAGATAGTAGGTGCCGTTTGTGTACAGCGGGACCGCCGCCAGGATCACTATAATATAAAAGTCGCAGACCGTGCTCAGAAATTCCGATCTGCCCGTTTTCTCGTTTTTCATATTCCGCACCGTCTTCTGTCACTTTCGCGTCTTATTCCCTGATTATCATACCACAAAAGCAAGAAAAAAGAAATTCCGGAAAATCATTTCCAGAATTTCTTTTTCTTGCTGTCCTTCGGCTCCTTCGCCTCGCCGCTCTCCTCCTGTCCGGTGGCGTTCTGCACCGCGTTCAGGCTGTCTCCCGCCGCAGCGTCAAACTGCCGCAGCAGCTCCTTCGCCTCCGGCTTCAGCTTGTCGGGCACCTGAACCACCAGCGTCACATAGTGGTCGCCTCTCACATCCTTGTTCTTCCAGGAGGGCACTCCCTTTCCCTTCAGGCGCACCTTGGTATCTGTCTGGGTCCCCGGCTTCACATCGTAGATCACCTTGCCGTCCACCGTGTCGATCAGGATCTCGCCGCCCAAGGCCGCCACCGCAAAGGACATGGGGACGGTGGAGTAAATGTTGAAATCCTGTCTCTGGAAGATGGGATGGCGCCCTACCAGCGCCTCCACCCTGACGTCGCCCCGAGGGCCGCCGTTGACGCCCGGCTCTCCCAGACCGGGGAGATTCACATACTGTCCGTTGTCGATACCGGCGGGGATATCCACCGAGTATCTCTTTTTCATGGGAATGTATCCGGTCCCGCTGCAGTCGGGGCATTTCTCCTTGATCACCTTGCCGGTTCCCTGACATTCCTGACAGGTCTGCACGTTGCGCACCGTTCCGAAGAAGGACTGGGAGGAATACACCACCTGGCCCTTTCCCTTACACTTAGGGCACGTCTCCGGCGTAGTGCCCGGCTTCGCGCCGCTTCCGTTACAGGTCTTGCAGGTCTCCTTCACCGTCAGCTCAATTTCCTTCTTGCAGCCAAACACGGCCTCCTCAAAGGTAAGCCGCACACTGGTCCGCAGATTCGCGCCCTTCATAGAGCCGTTTCCGCGCGCTCCTCCCCGGCGGCTTCCGCCGCCGAAGATATCGCCAAACCCAAAGAGATCACTAAAGATATCGCCGAAGTCCATGCTGCTGAAGTCAAAACCGCCCGTACCGCCAGCCCCGTCGAACGCGGAGTGGCCGAACTGGTCATACTGGCGCCTCTTCTCCGGATCACTCAGCACCGCGTAAGCCTCGGACGCCTCCTTAAACTTTTTCTCGGCCTCCGCATCGCCGGGATTCACGTCCGGATGGTATTTCTTTGCCAGTGCGCGATATGCTTTTTTGATCGCGGCTTCGTCCGCGCTCTTATCTACACCGAGGACCTCATAGTAGTCCCGTTTCTGCTCTGCCATAGTGACACCTCTTGTTTTCTCTTTTCCTTCCGGTCTTTATACTTCTCTGAAGTCCCCGTCGATCACATCGCCCTCGGGAGCCGCTCCGCTGTCTGCGGATGCGTTTGCCTCGGGTGCGGGACCGCCCTGCGCTCCTGCGGCGCCTGCCTGCTGCATACTCTCGTACATCTTGGCAAACACGCTCTGAGCGCTCTGCTCCAGCTTCGCCTTGGCGGACTTCAGGGAATCGATGGTGCTGTCGCTGGCGCTCGCCTCATTGCCCTTCACCTCGTTCAGGATGCTCTTTAGGGCCTCCACGTCAGCCTGCACCTGGGTCCTGTCGCTTTCGCTGATCTTGTCGCCCACGTCGTTCAGCGCCTTCTCGGTCTGGTATACGAAGGAATCCGCATCGTTCACCGCCTCGACGTTCTCTTTTCTCTTCTTATCCTGCGCCTCAAACTCTGCCGCTTCCTTGACGGCTCTCTCGATCTCGTCGTCGGACATGTTGGTGCTGGCGGTAATGGTGATGTGCTGCTCCTTGCCGGTGCCCTTATCCAGCGCGGACACGTTCACGATGCCGTTGGCGTCAATATCGAAGGTGACCTCGATCTGAGGGATTCCTCTGGGAGCGGGCGCGATGCCGTCCAGACGGAACTGTCCCAAGGACTTGTTGTCTCTCGCAAACTCTCTCTCACCCTGAAGCACATTGATATCCACCGCCGTCTGGTTGTCGGAGTAGGTGGAGAAGATCTGGCTCTTCTTGGTGGGAATCGTGGTATTTCTCTCGATCAGCTTGGTCGCAATGCCGCCTGCGGTCTCGATGGACAGGGACAGGGGCGTCACGTCCAGAAGCAGGATCTCGCCTGCGCCTGCGTCGCCGGCCAGCTTACCGCCCTGGATGGATGCGCCGATTGCCACGCACTCGTCCGGGTTCAGAGACTTGCTGGGCTCCTTTCCGGTCAGCTGGCGCACCTTATCCTGCACAGCGGGAATACGGGTGGAACCGCCCACCAGAAGCACCTGGCCCAGCTCCGCGTTGGTCAGCCCCGCATCTCTCATAGCGTTCTGCACAGGGATCGCGGTCCTGTCCACCAGATCGCGGGTCAGCTCATCAAACTGTGCGCGGGACAGGTTCATATCAAAGTGCTTGGGGCCCTCCGCCGTGGCGGTGATGAAGGGAAGGTTGATGTTTGTAGTCATCGCGCTGGAAAGCTCCTTCTTGGCCTTCTCAGCCGCCTCCTTCAATCTCTGCATCGCCATCTTGTCGCCGGACAGGTCCACGCCCTCCGCCTTCTTAAACTCATCCAGCATCCACTGAATGATCTTGTTGTCAAAATCGTCGCCGCCCAGGTGGGTGTCGCCGTTGGTGGAGAGCACCTCGATCACGCCTTCGCCGATCTCGATGATGGACACATCAAAGGTGCCGCCGCCCAGATCGTATACCATGATCTTCTGCTCTTTCTCGTTGTCCAGACCGTATGCCAATGCGGCCGCGGTGGGCTCGTTGATGATACGCTTTACGTCCAGGCCGGCGATCTTGCCCGCGTCCTTGGTCGCCTGGCGCTGCGCGTCGTTAAAGTATGCGGGAACGGTGATAACCGCCTCGGTGACCTTCTCGCCGATGTAGCTCTCCGCATCCGCCTTCAGCTTCTGCAGGATCATTGCGGAGATCTGCTGAGGAGAATATTTCTTGTCATCGATGGTGCGGCCGCGGTCCGTACCCATATCCCTCTTGATGGAAGAGATGGTTTTCTCCGAATTGGTGACCGCCTGACGCTTTGCCGGCTCGCCGACCAGTCTCTCGCCGGTCTTGGTGAACGCCACAATAGAGGGAGTCGTCCTTGCGCCCTCGGCGTTTGCGATAACGGTGGGCTTGCCGCCCTCCATAACTGCCACGCAGCTGTTGGTTGTTCCCAGGTCAATACCGATAATCTTACTCATGATTCATTCCTCCTGTTAAATGAATTATAATTTTTTATTGTACTACTGCTACCATGCTGTGTCTCACCACAGTGTCACGATAGATGTAACCCTTCTGCAGTTCCTGCGCCACGACGCCGGACTCGTATTCCTCGCTCTCCACCTGCATCACCGCGTTGTGAAGGCTCGGGTCAAACTCCTGTCCCACCGCTTCGATGGGGGTGACTCCTATGTTTTCCAGCTCCGACAAAAGCTGCTTATACACGCGGTTCATACCGTCCACAAAGGGATCCTCCCTGCTCTCCGGCGGAACCGTCTGAAGCCCTCTCTCAAAATTGTCTATGACCGGAAGGATCTTTTCCAGCACGCTCTTTGCGCCGGTCTCAAACATCATCTGTTTCTCCCGATCCGTCCTCTTGCGGAAATTTTCAAATTCCGCCATCTGACGTCTCACCCGATCCTCCAGCTGATCGATCTTTTCCCGATAGGCGTCCTCCTTCTTATCCTGTCTGGAGTGCTTCCTCGCAGCCTTTTTGTCCGGCCGCTCCTTGCCGCCCTGAGTCTCGCCGGATTCGGTCTCCTCCGCTTCCTCATTGGCTTCGTCCGCGGCCTCCTCTGCGGCTTCATCGTCGACGCGCTCCGGTTCCTGCTCCTGCGCGGCCTTATCCGCCTCCGCTTCCTCCTCTGCCTTCAGGTTCTCCTGCTCCAGATCCGCTTCCTCAAATTCATCCTTTTCCTGCTCTGCCATATCTATGCCTTTCCTTTCTCATCCCTGGCGTCGTCCTTGTACATTTCATCCAACTGGCTTTTCAATGTCTTCAGGGCGCCGATGACCTTGTCGTAATCCATGCGCTTGGGGCCGATGATTCCTATCGTTCCCCTCATGCCCTCGCTTAATTCATAGGTCGCCGTGACCACGCTGCAGTCCTTCATGCTCTGGACCGGCGTCTCATCGCCAATATACACCTGGATATCGTTTCCGCTGCCCGCCGCAGAGTCGTTCTGTATCAGCTCGGTCAGAAGATTTTTCTCCTCGAAGGTGTTGATCAGCTCGCTGGCCTTCTGCTGGTCCGCCAGCTCCGGATAGCGGAAGATATTGTTGGTGCCGCTGGTGTATATCTGGAGATCCTCGTCCGCCTTGATGGCCTCTGCCACCGCGTCGATCACACCGCTGATCAGATCGCTGTGGATGCCCGCCTGCTGCTTCATAGCCGCTATCATGCCGAGATTGATCTCCTCCATGCACAGGCCGTTCAGATGCGTGTTCAACAGCATGTTCAGCTTTAACAGCGTCTCGTCCGACAATTCCTCCTCCACCGCGAAGATATTATTCTTGATCACATTGCCCTCACCCACGATGACCGCCAGGATCTGCCCCTCGTCCACGCGGGAGAGCTGTATAAACTTTACCTTGTTGCGATGCGGCTGCGGAGCGGATATCATGGTGGCGTATCGGGTATTCTGCGCCAGCACCCGCGCCACCTGCTTCAGCATGGTCTCCATCTTATCCTGGCGTTCCAGGAGCATATCCTTCAGCTCGACGACCTCGCGCTCCTTCTCCTCCATCATAGCATCCACATAGAAGCGATAGCCCTTATCGGAGGGAATACGTCCTGCGGAGGTGTGGGGCTGCAAGATATAACCCATCTCCTCCAGATCCGCCATCTCATTGCGGATCGTCGCGGAGCTCAGGTTCAGGTCGGTGTACTTAGAGATCGTCCTGCTTCCCACCGGCTCGCCCGTCTCGAGATAATTGCGGATAACGGCCTGCAGGATTTTCGTCTTTCTCTCGTCCAACTCCATCCCCGTCACTCCTTTCTGTTATTAGCACTCGTCCAAGGGGAGTGCTAATATCTTAATACCTAAAATATCACTATGCTTATATGTTGTCAACCGTTTTTCCAAATTTTTTTATTAAATTCCTATGAAAAGTTTCCTATAAGAGAGTTTCCTATAAGAGAGTTATCTATAAAAGGTTTCTATAAAAAGTTTCCTATAAAAAAGTTTTCAACGAAAAAGGCACATCCGTGTCAAAACACAGATATGCCTTCCATTTGACATAATCTTCTGTTTTCAAGCGCCACCGCAGACCAGCCAAACCCTTACAGGCTGAACTGTCCGGTAACCTCCTGGTTCATAACGTAGTAAACCGTGTGCTCCAGAGGCTTTACATACAGCTCAACCGTCTTCAGGTCAGAAATCTTTCGCTTCAGATCATACTTCCATATATCCTTGGCGATCTTCATCAGATCCTCCTGAGAATCGTCTCTTCCATTGAACTGGATGCGCAGCTCGCACTTGATATCCGCCTTGGCCGCTCTGCCCTTCTTTGCAGGCTCCTTTTTCACAGCCTCTTCCTTCTTTGCGGGCTCTTTCTTCGCTGCAGCCGTCTTCTTTGCGGCCGTCTTCTTAGCGGGAGCTTTCTTAACGGTCTCCTTCTTTGCGGGCTCCTCCTTCTTTGCAGGTTCCTCTTTCTTTACTGTCTCTTTCACAGTTTCTGTCTTAACCGGAGTTGTCGGAGTCACTGCCTTGGTTTCTTCAGCCGGAGCAGATACAGGCGTTACCTTTGCGGAATCAGTTGCAACAGTTACTTTCTTCTTAGATACTGCCATAATGACGTCTCCCTTCTTTCTACTAGATAAATTCTTGTCTCCTCACAAGTTTACACTTGACATTTCCTAGTTTATGCCTTTCCTCTCAAAATGTCAACTAAAAAGCGTAATTTTTCACGAATATTGTTTTATTTTCTGCTGTAAGCACCGCTCAAACGCCTGCTCAAATTGCAATTCCCCCTCGGAGCCCGCCACGGGAAGCTCCACCATCCTCCGCTGCCAGGAGGAGAGATAGATGGCGTTGGACAGATACAGGCTGTTTCGCCCTTCCGAGCCCCACGCCACAGGCGGCGTGTCTTTGACGATAGCGTCGGCAAAGCTCTGCAGGATCACGCGGTAGGGCGACTCCTCCCTTCCGCACTCCTCCGTGTGCCACGTGCCCGTCACCTTCGGGAAAGGGTCCGTGGAGGTTCTGCGGTAGTCCTCCTCCCTCATTCCCAAACAGTCCCTCACCTCACAGACAGAAAGCCGGCCTCCCTCGCAGACGAGCAGCGCATCCTCCAGCGAGATCTCAAAGCGGTTGACGCCTGCCGCCTCTCCGGTGGACGCGATAAAGACGCCGGTCGCTCCATCCTCCCACTCCAGGTAGGCCGTCACGTCGTCCTCCACCTGGATCGGATGGTATTTGCCCTCGTGGCAGAACGCCTGCACTCTCTTCGGCACTCCGCAGATCCACTGGAGAAGATCCAGATTGTGCGGACACTGGTTCAACAGTGTGCCTCCGCCGTCCTTGTCCCAGGTTGCGCGCCAGCTGCTGGACGTGTAATAAAAATCCGGCCGATACCAGTCCGTCACCACCCAGCTTACGCGTTTTATCTTCCCGTATTTCCCGCTCTCCACAAGCTCCTTCATGCGGCGGTAGACGGGATTGGTCCTCTGGTTGAACACCATCGAATAGACCAGCTTTTTGTCCGCGGCAGAAAGCGCCTCCTCGATCAGCCTGGCCTGTCGGCTGTAGACGCCCGCGGGCTTGTCGCAGAGCACATGCAGATGGTTTCGGAAGGCCCGCACCGCCTGCTCCGCGTGCGCATAATGAGGCGTGGCGATCACCACCGCGTCCAGAGACAGCCCGCCGCTCTCCACCGCGTCGAAAAGCGCGTCCGCCGACTCATATACGGTAAGGCCGCTATCCAGCGCCGATTGAAGCTTTTCCCGATACTCCGGCCGCACCCTGGTCACCGCCGCCAGCTCCAGCCCCGCGATCTCTCCCTCCGCGATCAGCTGCGCATATTTGCTTCCCATGTTTCCCACGCCGATTACCCCGACCCGCACCTTCTCCATGCTTTTTCTCCCTTCCCAATCCGGTTTTGGTTTCTCCTACCCCTGCCGCCTACGCAAAGAATACGGAGTACAAGAGCACAAGCGCTCCCAGCGCGATCCGATACCAGCCGAACACCTTAAAATCATGCTTCTTAATATATTCCATCAAAAACCGCAGCACAAACAGCGATACCACAAACGCCACGACCGTTCCGATCACGAGAAGCGCCAGCTCCTGGCCCGTGAAATCAAAACCGAATTTGACCAGCTTGAGGAGGCTTGCGCCAAACATCACCGGAATCGCCAGAAAAAATGTGTACTCCGCCGCCACCGTCCTGGATACGCCGATCAGCAGCGCCCCCACGATGGTCGCTCCGGAGCGGGACGTCCCCGGAAAGACCGCCGCGATCAGCTGAAACACACCGATCATCAGCGCCGTCTGGTAGGAGATATCCGCCAGCCTTGTGATCCTGGGGCTGCGCCCCTTGTTCCAGGTCTCGATCACCAGGAAGGCCACCCCAAAGACAATCAGCGCCAGCGCCACACAAAAATAATTGTAAAACAGCGCGTCAAACACATCGTCGAACAAAACGCCGATCACCGCTGCCGGCACACAGGACACCAGAATGTGGAACCACAATTTCAGGATGTCTGTTTTGATAAACGACGCCGCTCCGGTTCTGCCCGCCCGCTCCCTGCGCGTCAGCGCGAAAGGCCATATGCGGTTCCAGAACAGCACCACCACCGCCAGGATGGCCCCCAGCTGGATGACCACATCGAACATGTCAAAAAAATTTTCGCTGGTGCCGGAAAAGGGAAGCAGCTCCTCCACCAGGATCAGGTGTCCGGTGCTGCTGATGGGAAGCCACTCGGTAATGCCCTCCACAAGGCCGTAAACAATCGCTTTGATGATTTCTGTCATATTTCTTTCCCTCTTTTATAGATCAAATTGTTTTTTTATCATCTGCGCAACAACATCAGGCGCAAGGTTTGTGTTGTCAATCTTCATATAATTTTCAAATGGAATCTCCCCGTCCATACTCTCAAGGCGATATTTATTATCATCATCTATCAGCCTTTGGTTGGACACTGGAATATTTCTTTTTGACGCTTTATTTAGAAGGCGATTTTCCGTTGCGTTTCTCTCTAAACGAACTTCACGGGAGGCAATAAGCTCTACATAGTAGAATTCCGTATCGTAGGGCTTAAAGATATTCTTTACATACTCCACATAATCCCAGTCAGTTTGCTGGTCAAAAGCCCACATATAGGTGAAAATCATCCCATAATTATCCGTCTTGGCAAACTCCTCAAACACAACCTGACGAAGCCTATTTATCGCTGCGCCGTTATACTGTCCAAAAATTTTAATGACCGGTTCAATGGTCATATGATTGTGAAACAATCTCAGCCCGGTTATTTTCGCCAACTCCTGGCCGACAGTCATTTTGCCCACAGCGGCATTTCCAATCATAAATAATAATTTCATTTTCTTTCCTGCGTTTTCTGCAATTTTCCCTTATTTTTCCTGCTCCAGGTATTCCATCAGCCGGTCATAACAGCCCTCGGCATCTCGATAGCCCTCCTCGTACAGGGCTTTCAGCTTCTCCGTATCCCTCTCGATACGCCCCACATCGTTCGCCCTGGCCGGACGAATGACAAATGCCTGGCCGTTCTGCCTCTGACGTTCCAGATAGGAGAGCGTCTCGTTGTAAGCTATGTGGCGGTTTGCCATCAGCTCGTATACTTTAGGATATTTGCGGTAAACCGCTTTTATGAGCGACAGCTGTGCGGACGACACGGGTTTCCGCACGTAGCCCACCTCCTTTGTCATGATCACCACGTTTTTCACGTTGCCGTCCACCACGGACTTCTGCAGGGGGATGGAGTCGCTCAGCCCTCCGTCCAGATAATATCTGCCGTCGATTTTCACCTTTCGGGAGACTAACGGCAGGGACGCCGAGGCCCGTATCTTGTCGATCTCCGTCTTCATATCCCGCATCCGGAAATACACCGGCCTCCCCGACGCAATGTCGGTGACCACGCTGAACGCCTTGCCCTCGTATTTTTGATACGCCTCGTAATCGTATGGGTACAGGTACTCCGGTATCAGATGGTAACACATATCCACATTGAAAAAATCTCCCGTGGAAAGAAGGCTCCCCACTCCGCAATAATGTCTGGAATCCAGATAGTCAATGCTGATGTCCAGCGCTCTGCCCCTCTGTCCTGACAGATAGCTGCACATATGACACGCTCCCGCCGATACGCCGTACACGCTGGAGAAGAGGATTCCCTTATCCATGAAAAAGTCCAGCACGCCGGCGGTGTAGATTCCCTTCATCCCGCCGCCCTCTAAGACCAGTCCTGCCTGATACATCGCTTACACCCCTTCTGTTTTCATTTAATAGGTTTCCTTCACAAATTTCCGAAGCGCCTCCAGGGAGCGCTCCACCTTCTCGGTCGCAATACAATACGCCATCCGGAAAAATCCCGGGGCTCCAAAGGTGTCTCCCGGCACCAGCACCAGATCATACTGCAGAGCCTTGCTGCAGAACGCCTTGGCGTCCTCCTCCAGGGCCTTGGGGAAAATGTAAAAGGTCCCGCCGGGCTTCACACAGGTAAATCCCAGCTCCTTCAGCTCCCGATAGATTAGATTCATGTTGGTCTCATACACCTTCAGATCCGCCGTCTGATCCAGGACCTTGGAGACCGCCAGCTGGATGATGGAAGGCGGACAGTTATGTCCGATGCCGCGGGATATCTGCCCGCACATATTCACCATGGTCTCCGCGTCTCTGCAGGCCGGATTCACCGCCACATAGCCGATGCGCTCACCGGGCAGCGACAAGGATTTGGAAAAGGAATAGCACAGGATCGTATTGTCATAAAAGCGGGCTACGCAAGGCGCATCGACCCCTTCAAAGACGATTTCCCGATAGGGCTCATCCGAGATCAGCATGATATCATGTCCGTATTGCGCGGACTTCTTCCTCAGAATATCCGCCAGCCTTTGCAGCGTCCCCGTGGAATACACCACGCCGGAAGGATTGTTCGGGGTGTTGACAAGCACGGCCATAACCTTCTCCGTCAGCATCTCCTCAAACGCCTCAAAGTTGATCTGAAAACTCTCCGTGTCGGGAGGGACCACCTTCAGCATGGCCCCCGTCAGATCCACATAGGGGTGATACTCGGGAAAAAACGGCGCAAAGGTCAAAATCTCATCGCCGGGCTGGGTTACTAGGCGGAATGCGTGCGCCAGAGCTCCCGCCGCGCCGGACGCCATAAAAATATGCTCCTTCCGAAAGGGCAGGCCGAACCGCCTTTCCAGGGATGCGGCGACCGCCTCCCTGACGCTGGTGATCCCCAGGCTCGGACTGTAACCGTGCAGCGCCACCGAATCCTGGGTCGTCAAAAGCCGGATCATCTCGTCGGTGAAAGCCTGCGGGACCGGCACAGAAGGGTTTCCCAGGCTGTAGTCAAACACATTTTCGTAGCCGATCTCCTGTCCTCTTGCGGTGGCAAATTCCGAGAGCTGCCGGATCACCGATTTGCCGGACAGCATGTCCTTATATTTTTGAACTAACACGATAACACTTCCTTTTCCTATTCTTCTTCCGCCCAGGCAAGGGCGCATCTTACGGCCTTTTTCCAGCCCTTCAAAAGCTCCTCCCGCTTCTGCCCTGAGAGCGCGGGCTCAAAAACCGACTCGATCTGCCAGTTTTCGCGAATCTCCGCCTTGTCCTTCCAGTAGCCCACCGCCAGGCCAGCCAGATACGCCGCCCCCAGCGCGGTGGTCTCGATACATTTCGGGCGCTGCACCTGTGTGTTCACCATATCCGCCTGAAACTGCATCAGAAAATCGTTGGCGCTTGCGCCGCCGTCGACCTTCAAGCTCTTTAAGCGGATCCCGCTGTCCTGCTCCATAGCCGCCAGGACATCCGCCGTCTGGTAGGCGATGGACTCCAGGGCGGCCCGAATGAAATGCTCCTTGGTGCACCCTCTGGTAAGTCCCACAACCGTGCCTCGGGCATACGGATTCCAATAGGGGGCTCCCAGGCCCGCAAACGCAGGCACGAGATACACGCCTGCGGTATCTTCCACCTGGGAAGCGTACTCCTGTGACTGGGGCGCCGTCCGTATCATGCGCATACTGTCCCGAAGCCACTGTATTCCCGCTCCCGCCACGAACACGCTGCCCTCCAGCGCGTACTCCACCCGATCCTCCGTGCCGGCCGCAATGGTGGTGAGAAGCCCCGACCTGGACCGGATCGCCTCGTGTCCCGTGTTCATCAGCAGAAAGCATCCGGTCCCGTAGGTGTTTTTCACCTCGCCCTGCTCAAAGCAGCACTGGCCGAAGAGGGCCGCCTGCTGATCTCCCGCCGCGCCCGCAATGGGGATGGCGCCTCCCAGCACGGAAGGGTCCGTATGGCCGTACACACAGCTGGAAGGGCACACCTTGGGAAGGAGGGATGCAGGGATGCGGAAGCGCTCCAGGATCTCTTCGTCCCAGGTCAGCCGGTGTATGTCAAAGAGCATGGTGCGGGACGCGTTGGTGTAATCCGTCACATGCACCGCTCCCTTGGTCAGGTTCCAGATCAGCCAGGTGTCCACCGTGCCAAAGAGGATCTCCCCCCGTTCGGCCCGCTCTCTCACCCCCGGAACCGTTTCCAATATCCAGGCGATCTTGGACGCGCTGAAATAGGCGTCCGGAATCAGTCCGGTCTTCTCCCGTATCACCTGGTCGAACCCGTCCGCCTTCAGTTCCTCGATTTTGTCCGCGGTGCGCCGGCACTGCCACACAATGGCATTGTACACCGGCTCGCCGGTAGTTTTATCCCAGAGGATCGTGGTTTCCCGCTGGTTGGTGATCCCGATGCCGTCGATTCGTTCCGCTCCCACGCCGAGCATCGCCATCGCCTCCGTCGCCACGGCAAGCTGAGAGGACCAGATCTCCATCGGGTTATGCTCCACCCATCCCGGCTTGGGATAGATCTGAGTAAATTCCTTCTGCGCCATCGAACAGATATTGCCCTTTTTGTCAAAAAGGATACAGCGGGAGCTGGTCGTCCCCTGATCCAGAGCCATAATATAGGTTTGCATAGACACCTCCTGAAACGGTACAAAAACCCCGCCTGTGCCGTCAGCCCTTCACACAGGTGGGGTCCTCTATCCCTTATAACAGACGATTGATATTTACAAACGCGCCCCCCGGGATCTCCACATTTTGACTTCCATTGACCTGCAGCCACACGCCGGTCGCGCTGGGATTGTGCACGGACTCATTGTCCGCTGAAAACTGCAGGCCGCGGGCCGCCGCAATATAGTCGATGATCTCGATATTGGTGGCATACCAGATGTCGTCGCGGCCGCCCATATATCTGCAAAATTCTTCGATCACTTCCCAGTTGTCATGCTCCTCAAACTCGTAGCTGTGCCCCCACACATACATGAGCTTCAGATATTGCTTTTTATTAAATTCCGCAAAAAATTTCGCCTTCTCCATCAGCTCCGGATCGCTGTGGTGGCAGGTAGGATTCCACTCCAGAGGATCCGTCGGCAGCGCATAGTCCGCAACGCAGTTGATCGTGCGCGCATAGGCAATCCCCAGCTGGCGCAGAAGCTGCTTGATCTCCTCGCTGTAGGAGCCGTTGGGGTACGCGTGCCCTCTCACCAGAGCGCCGGTCAGCTCCTCCAATCCCTTCCTGTCCTCCAGGATCTCCGCAGCCACCTCCGTGAGGGGACAGCGGCCGATCGTCGGGTGGGTCAGACTGTGGGTGGCAATCTCATGTCCGGTGTAAAGCGTCTTCACCTGCTCCATGGAAAGCCTGGGATGCTTCTGTCCGGTCTGATCCCGCTGCATAATCCCATAATTCAAATTAAAGGTTCCCCGAATGCCATACTTGTTAAAGATCTCCAGCAGGCGGATATCCTCCACCTTGCCGTCGTCGTAGCTCATTGTCAGCGCCTTGTTTTTTCCTTCCGGGAAACAGATATATACCTTCATACTTGCCCAAACCTGCCTCTGTTTATATGTTGTATACCATAAGCAATTTCGTCCCTTTTCATAATAGTACTTTTTCCACATCCGCGCAACTGTTTTTTATCAAAGCCGAAATCTCTGCCGCTTTTCCCGCTTTTTTCCGACAGGAAAAGGCCCCGGGCAATGGAAGCGCCCGGGGCCCGATCCGCACGGCGCAAGTCGCAGTACGCCGTGCAGACCTGTATCTACCAAACTAAGGGATTAGAGGAAAGCAAAAAGAAAAACAAAAAAGGCGGCAACGCCGGGGATTCCCCTTTTGTTATCGCCTTTGATACGTCAAAACAGGATGAAAATACGGGGACAGCCCTCTGGGGCATCCCTTCTACAGCGCCTCGTCTCCGCGCTCTCCGGTCCGGATGCGGATCGCATCCTCCACATCCATGACAAAGATCTTGCCGTCGCCGATGCTTCCGGTATTGATCTCCGCCACCACTCTGTCGATCAGGACGTCCGCCCTGTCGTCCTCCACCACGGTCTCCACCTTCACCTTGGGAAGCAGGTCCACCTTGTACTCCGCGCCGCGGTACTTTTTGACCACGCCCTTCTGGCTGCCGTACCCCATGACATTGACAATATTCAGGCCGCTCACCTCATTCTCACTCATGATGGCCTTCAGATCGTCCAGTTTTTCCGGTTTGATGATAATTTCCAACTTTTTCATGAGAGAACCTCTTCCCTGTCAAAACAAAAAAACGTCTTCCTGTCCTGAAAACGCCTTCGTCTGCCATTATTATACTCGTTTCCAAACAGATGTCAATAGCTTTCCCGCCGAAACCCGCGTATTTTTCGCGGCGGCGCCCGGGTCAGACAGACGCCGGAACCCCGTCGCCGCGGCACAGCAGCATATACAGATACCGGATCCCCTTATCCGTCACCTCCCCCTGACATTCCATGCCAAGCTTCCTGCACAGATGCAGGGAGGCGGTATTGTCCGGCTCCACCAGAGCGCGCACCCTGGTAAAGCCGAGGCGCTCCCATCCGTGCCGGAGGATGGCAGTGCAGATCTCGTAGGCGTACCCCTGTCTCTGCCAGGGCACCCCTATGACAAAGCCGATCTCCGGATCCTCAAACCCCTCCCGGTAGGCGAATCCGGCTCTCCCGATGACCTCTCCCGTATCCCTCTTTCCCACGGTCCAGACGCCGAAATCATAAAACCCGTATATCTTCTCGATATATTCCCGCACATAGGCTTTTTCCTGCTGCCGGTCCGGATAAAGCCCTTCCATGTACTGAGTGATGGAGGGATCCGCATAGATGCGGTAAAAAACATCCACGTCCGCCTCCGTCGTCTCCCGCAGATACAGCCTCTCCGTGGACAGGATATCCAGGGGAAGCCCCCTGTACCTGCGGTACACTCCCTCCAGATAGACGCTCTCCACTTCATCAGGGTTTTCACAGGCGTACCGCACTTCGCCGAAATCCTGCCCCTCGTTCCCCTCGTGCAAAAAAGCGAGAACCGCGCGTTTTTCCTCCGCCAGCCTGCGGGCGAGCTCAGGGTGGTCCGTGATCCACAAAAGACCCTCCTCTGACGGCTGCTCGTTTGGCTGTGCGTTTGACAGCTCGTTTGACAGCGCCCTTCCCTCCGCCGTGTCGATCCCGTATGTCCTCATGCGGATCCCCCTCCGGCGCAGCTCTTCCGCCAGAGGCGCAAATAAGATCTCGTATGCCGTGTATTCCAATACCACATTCACCTTTTGTAAATAATACATGAAAACTACCGCGACTCCTCTTTACCTTTTTTTCTTTTTCCGCTACAATAAAATAGTCCTTTACAAGTATATCTTATTTTTACATTATAGGAAAGGTACAGGTAATTATTATGGCAAAAAATCCCATCGTGACCATCACCATGAAGGGCGGCGGCATCATCCGTCTGGAGCTCTACCCCGATATCGCGCCCATCTCCGTGAACAACTTTATCAGCCTGATCCACAAAAAGTTTTATGACGGGCTGATCTTCCACCGCGTGATCCGCGGCTTCATGATCCAGGGCGGATGTCCCGAGGGCAGCGGCATGGGCGGCCCCGGCTACTGTATCAAGGGCGAGTTTGCGGCAAACGGCGTGGATAACACGCTGAAGCATACGGAGGGCGTGCTCTCCATGGCCCGGGCGCAGCCTTACGACTCTGCCGGCTCGCAGTTTTTTATCATGCACAAAAAATCGCCCCATCTGGACGGCAGCTACGCCGCGTTCGGCAAGGTGATCGAGGGCATGGATGTGGTGGACCGCATCGCCAAAACAGCCACCGATTACACCGACAGACCGCTGGAGGAGCAGGTGATGGAGACCGTCACCGTAGATACCTTCGGGGTCGATTATCCGGAACCAGAGAAGGCCTCCGGCCACTGATCCCGTTCATTTTTTGTTCACAAAACCTTTAAATTTTTTTTAATTTCCCCTCATGTTTTAGACATTTCTTTTGTCTATACTGTACTCATAGAAACGCGGCGGCGTTTCTGATAAACAGACAATTTCTTTTTTACACTAAATAACTTTTTCATAATAAATGCCAAGGGAATACTCCCTTGGCATCCTCCCTTTTCAGGGTCTTTCTTTCCTTTTATTCCGCCTTTCCGACAGAACCGAACAGCTCCATTTTCTCCTTCACGGTAGCCTTGATCGCCTCCGCGCCGGGAGCCAGAAGCTTGCGGGGGTCGAAGCCCTTGCCCTGCTGATCCTTGCCCTCCTCGATATACTTGCGGGTAGCTGCGGCGAAGGACAACTGACACTCGGTATTTACGTTGATCTTGGCAACGCCCAGAGAGATTGCCTTCTTGATCATATCCGCGGGAATACCGGTACCGCCGTGAAGCACCAGGGGAAGCTCGCCGGTCAGCTGCTGTACGGCATCCAGAGTCTCAAAGCTCAGTCCCTTCCAGTTTGCGGGATACTTGCCGTGGATATTGCCGATACCTGCCGCCAGGAAATCCACTCCCAGATCAGCGATCGCCTTGCACTCCTTGGGATCCGCGCACTCGCCCATGCCTACGACGCCGTCTTCCTCTCCGCCGATGGATCCGACTTCTGCCTCAATGGAGATCCCCTTGCCGTGAGCGGCCTTCACCAGCTCCGTGGTCTTCTGCACATTTTCCTCAATGGGATAATGGGAACCGTCAAACATGATGGAGGAGAAACCTGCCTCAATACACTTGTAGCAACCCTCGAAGCTGCCGTGATCCAGATGCAGTGCAACGGGGACATCGATGTCCAGATCCTTCAAGAGACCGTTGACCATGCCGACTACCGCATGATAACCGCCCATATATTTGCCTGCGCCCTCGGACACACCGAGAATCACCGGACTTCTCATTTCCTTTGCGGTGAGCAGGATGGACTTGGTCCACTCCAGGTTGTTAATGTTGAACTGGCCTACCGCATAATGACCAGCCTTTGCCTTTTTGAGCATTTCTGTCGCAGATACTAACATGTTTCTACCTCCGTTTACTTAATGATATTTTTTATATTTATCTGCAGATCGCACGGTTTTAACAGATGTTATTATATCATAGTCTTCCCCAAAAGAAAACCACCTTGTTAAAATTTTATCCATGATTTTTGATGGCAGGACGTTTCCTGCGCGCGCTTTCTATTTTGCCGCATCTGCCACGCGGATGTCGATCCCTCCGGATATATTTTGGATCTCCACCCTCCGGTGGACGCCGCCGTACTCGCCGTCCCTGGTCCAGGCCACCTCCTCCTCGCTCTCCAAAGTCAGCTCCGCGGTCTTAAAGCAGTACATGGCATCGCTGTCGATATCCCTGTTCAGCAGAGACACCATGATATTGTTCAGCTCAATGGGATTCCTGGGGCGCTTGATGAGCGTCACCTCGAACAAGCCGTCGTTTAACTCCACGTTCTTTCCGGTGATCCGCTTAAATCCGCCCACGGAGGACGAGTTGGTAATCATGCCGAAGATGAAATCATCCTCGATGACCCTGTCCTTGCAGGTGATCCTCATGGGGTAGGAACGGATGTTGGAAAGCGACTTCACCCCTTCCAGCAGATACGCCATATGCCCCAGCACATTTTTGACTTCCTGGTCCGTCTCGTAGGAGACTTCGGTGAACAGCCCGAAGGCGGCAATGTAGACGAACACATCTTGGTTTAAGGTGCCCACATCGCAGGCAAAGTCGCTGCCGTCCACGACGATCTGGGCCGCTTTCTGCATATTCTTGGGAAGGGCCAGGCTGCCCCCGAAATCGTTGGTGCTGCCGGCGGGGATATAGCCGATGGGAGTCCTGAAACCGCTCTTGATCATGCCGGTGACCACCTCGTCCAGCGTGCCGTCGCCCCCGCTGCACACCACCAGGTCGTACCCCTTTTTCCGGCTGCGCACGATCTGTATGGCGTCTCCCCGCCTGCGGGTCGGACAGACCGTCATCTCGTAGCCCGCCGCCGCAAAAATATTCAGAATATCCAACAGCTTGTTCCGGATCTGCGCTTTTCCGGCCTTCGGATTGTATACAAAAAGCATTTTTTTATTGTACAATCGCTCCATAAGCTTTCTCCCCGTCTTTGACAAGAGCGGGACCGACAGACTCACGCCCGTCAATCCCGCCCGTTATCCGCTCTCGCTCTACAGACTCCTAGGCTTCTCCGCTCAGAAATTTCCGGATGCTCTCCACCGCGCTGCGCTCGTCCGGTCCGTCCGCGATCACCTTCAGATCCTCGCCGCTTGCAAGCCCCAGGCTCATCATGCCGATCAGGCTCTTGGCATTCACCTTTCTTCCCGCCGCCTCAAAGTATACCGTGCTTTCATACTTGCTGGCTTCCTGCACCAACAATGCCACCGGTCTGGCCTCCAATCCGCCTTCCAGTTTGATTTGAACACTTTTTGTAGTCATAACAGCCTCCTCTTGTTACGATCTCAGTCTATCCGCAAGCTCGCTTAGTTTTCTTAAGCGATGATTGACACCCGACTTGCCTACCGCCGGCTCCAGATACTCCCCGAGCTCCTTAAGCGGCGCGTCCGGATACTCCAGCCGGACCTCCGCCATCTGCCGAAGCCCCGAAGAAAGCTTTTCAAGGCCATAGTGGTCTCGGATATACTCAATGTCCTCGATCTGCCTGGCGGAAGCGTTCACGGTCTTGGTAATGTTGGCCGTCTCGCAGTTCACGCGGCGATTGATGGAATTGCGCATATCCTTGATAATTCGCAGGTTCTCCAGCTTCATCAGCGCAACATGGGCCTCACAGACGTTCAGCAAATCTACGATGCTCTCTCCTTCCTTCAGATAGACCACGTAGTATTTCTTGCGAAGGATCACCCTCGCATCGATACCAAATCCCTGTATCACACCCTGAAGCTGCCTCGCTTTCCTCTCATCGGTACAAACAAATTCCAGATGATAGCTCTTCTGCGGATCGCTCATGGATCCGATGCTCAGAAAAGCGCCTCTTAAAAATGCCCTTTGACAGCAGGAATTTTTGATGAGCAGACTGCTGACAGGTTCCTCCAGGTCTCCGACCTTCTGGAAAAGCTCCCGCATCTGCTCCTCGCTCATCGCGACACCAGTATCTATATTAAATGTTTTTTTCAATAATGTAAAGCCTTTTCTGGCAACTGCCGCGTTTTCCGTCTGAAACCCGACGGTATATCCGCCCTGGGCGTCCCTTCCATACTGGCCGCAGAAATTCACAAGGGCCGCCAGCTCAGCGATCTGACAGTGCCTCGCGGGGCTGACATGCCTTGCCAGCTCCTCCTTCACTTCCCTTGAAAACGACATGGCAAATCCTCCGCAAACGGCGCTCACTCCCGCTCCACATCTCTGTGATACAGCTTGACGCCGTAGTGTCCACGGTCCTTTATGCGCAGATACAGCTCGTTCGCCAGCGTCACGCTGCGATGCCTTCCGCCGGTGCAGCCGATGGCGATCACCAGGCGGTATTTCCCCTCCTTGACATAGTTGGGAATCAAAAACTGCAGCATATCCGTCAGCTTGTCCAAAAACACACCCGCTTCCGGATAGCTCATCACATAGTCCTGAACCGCCCTGTCGTTTCCGGTCTGGTGCTTCAGCTCCGCAATGTAAAAGGGATTGGGCAGGAAGCGGACATCCAGCACCATATCCGCATCCACCGGTATTCCCCGCTTAAACCCAAAGGACATCACCGTCACCATGAGACTATTATATTCCTCGTTCTGCACAAAAATGCGGTCCAGCTCCTCCTTGAGCTCCCGCGTCAGCAGGTGGGAGGTATCGATCACATAATCCGCATTTCTGCGGATCTCCTCCATGACCTTGCGCTCCTTGTGGACGCCCTCCTCCACCCGATCCTCCCCCGCCAGAGGATGGATCCGTCGGGATTCCTTGTAGCGGTTGATCAGAACATTCTCGTCCGCATCCATAAACAAGATCTCAAACTCGTACCCCTTCTCCCTCAGCTGGTGCAGGATGCGGGTCGCCTCCTCGAAGGACTGATCCGAGCGCACGTCCACTCCGAGCGCCACCTTGCTGATCTCGCTGTTGGGCACGGAGATCAGCTCCATAAATTTCTCAATGAGAGACACGGGGAGATTGTCTACGCAGTAAAAGCCCACGTCCTCCAGCATCTTCAGGACGGTCCTCTTACCTCCTCCGCTCATTCCTGTCACTACCACAAATCTCATTTGCTTCCTCTTTTCCGCGCATACGCTGCGCAAGACGGATCTCGGGCTTACCCTACAACACCACGGGCTCCATTTCCAGATCTACCCCAAACCGCTCCTTCACCCGCTCCCTCACCTCTCCGATGACGTCCAGGATATCCGCCGCGGTGGCGTTCCCCACATTGACGATAAAGCCGCAGTGCTTATCCGAGACCCTGGCGCCTCCGATCTGAAAGCCCCTCATGCCCGCCTTCATGATCAGCTCCCCCGCGAAGTACCCCTCCGGCCTCTTAAAGGTGCTGCCCGCGCTGGGGTATTCCAACGGCTGCTTCTCACGCCGCCTGGCCGAAAGTTCCTCCATCCTGGCGCGTATCTGCTCCGGTTCCCCCGCTCTCAACAAAAACGACACCTGCGTCACAATAAAGGGCTGATGACGAATCGTGCTGTAACGGTAACCAAACTCCATGGTCTCATTGTCCAGGACCATGATCTCTCCCTCTCGGTTCATCACCGTCACCTCCGTGACGACCTGGCTCATCTCACCGCCGTAGGCTCCGGCGTTCATGACCACGGCGCCCCCCACGGTCCCCGGGATGCCGGAGGCAAACTCCAGACCGGACAGCCCGTGCGCCAGCGCCTCCTTCGACACCTGAGACAACAGCGCGCCCGCCTGGGCTACGATGCGGTCGCCGTCCACCCGTATGCCGCTCATCTTCCTGCCGATCTGCAGGACAACGCCGGAATAGCCGGCGTCCCGCACCAGGGTGTTGCTCCCGTTTCCCAGCACAAAGAAGGGGATATCCACCATGTGGAGATACCGCTGCAGCCTGCCGAGCTGCTCCTCGCTCCCTATGGAGATCAGGCAGTCCGCCGGACCTCCCACGCGAAAGGTCGTATACTCCGCCAGAGGCTCCTGCACATAAATGTCCTCCGCCGGCGCCAGATCTCTTAAGGTTTCCAATACCGCTTCGCTAATCATCAGCTCCCGCTCCCATCCGCTCATTTAAAACAAGACCCGCGGCGCCGTAGATCCCCGCGTCATTTCCCAGGGTCGCCAGCGCAAACTTTGCGTTTTTACAGGGTCCAAACACATATTTTTGAAAGGCCGGCTCCACATATTTCAGCAGGATGTCCCCCGCCTTCGACACGCCGCCGCCGATCACAAAGATCTCCGGATTGACCACGGCCGCCACCACGGACAATCCCTTGCCCAGGTACTCTCCAAACTGCTCCGCGATCTCCTCCGCCACGGGATCCCCCGCCTTTAGCGCGTCAAACACGGCCTTCGCGGTAAGCTCCCCCTGCCGGAGCACGCTCTCTTTGTCGTCCTTCGCAAGGCGTCTTCTGGCGAGGCGCACGATCCCCGTCGCGGAGGCATACTGCTCCAGGCAGCCCCGGTGTCCGCAGTTACAGCTCTCCGTCTCGTCGTCCTCTATATGAATGTGCCCGATCTCGCCGCCTGCTCCGGCAGCGCCGGTCAGAATTTCCCCGCCGACGATGATCCCGCCTCCCACGCCGGTGCCAAGCGTCACCGCCACCAGGTTGGAGTAGCCCTTTCCGCCGCCTTGCCACATCTCTCCGAACGCGGCGGCATTGGCATCGTTGGCCGCCTTTACCGGCAGATCCAGATAGCCGTTTAGCACCTTGGCCACATTGAACACGCCCCAGCCGAGATTGACCGCTCCGCCCACCAGAAGGCCCTCGGAATCGATAGCGCCGGGCGCGCCGACTCCGACGCCTGCCACATCGTCCGAACCGATCCCCTTCTCCCGCATTTTCGCCTGGATGCTTTCCGCCACATCCGGCAGGATGGCGGCTCCCTCGCCGTCCGTCACCGTGGGGATCTCCCACTTTTCCAAAAGATGGCCCTCCTCGTCAAAAAAACCAAGCTTCACGGTCGTCCCGCCGATATCTACCCCAAACGCATATCTTCCCATCGATTCTTCCTCACTTCCCGACTACTTCCTGACTTTTTGGCCGCGCGGCTCACTCCTCATCCTCCTGCTTTTTGGCGAGAGAGCTCTGCACGCGGGAGTACAATTCCTTGGCCGCGTTGTAGCCCATTTTTTTCTGACGGTGGTTCACCGCAGCCGCCTCGCAGATCAGCGCCAGGTTTCGTCCGGCGCGGATAGGGATATCATAGCATACCACCTTGTTCCCCAGATACTCCGTATAGCTGTCCTCCAGACCGAGCCTGTCGTATTCCTTCTCCTTGTCCCAGTCCTCCAGGCGGATCACCAGGTCTATCTGCTGGCTGTCCTTGACCGCGGACGCGCCGTAGAGCGCCTTTACATCGATAATGCCGATCCCTCGCAGCTCAATAAAATTCTTGGTGATCTCCGGCGCGGAGCCGATCAGGGTGTCGTCGCTGATCTTGCGCAGCTCCACCACATCGTCCGTCACAAGGCGGTGTCCACGTTTGACCAGCTCCAATGCCGCCTCCGATTTTCCGATGCCGCTCTCCCCCGTGATCAGAAGTCCCTCGCCGTAGACATCCACCAGGACGCCGTGGACGGAGATACAGGGCGCCAGCCTTTCGTTCAGCCAGCGGATCGTCTCCGCCATAAACGCGGAGGTCTCCATCTTGGTAGACAAAAGCGGGATCCCGTGGGCAACCGCCGTCTCCCGAAAGATCGGATCGGGCATCAGCTCGCGGCAGAACACGATGGCGGGTATCTCGTAGGACAAAAGCTTGGTATACGCCTCTCTCTTCTGCTCGTTTGTGAAGCCCTCCATATAAGTGTATTCCACAAAGCCGATAACTTGCAGTCTCGTCGCATCAAAATATTCAAAATACCCTGCAATCTGCAGGGCAGGCCGATTGAGATCCGGCAGATTGACCCGAATTTTGTCCACGGATATCTCCGGTGTCAGATTTTCCAGATTCAGCTTTTCTATAATCTTTTTCAGCCCTACGCCCGCCATAATGCACCTCCGGTTTCCCAATGAGTCAGCATACTCATTTTTTTTGATTGTATCACAACGTTTTTTTATTGTGAAGTCCGCTTGGCAAAGAAATCCACGATCGCCTGCGCCGTCCGCTCATTCAGCTCCGGTATGGCGGTAAGCTCCTCCAGCGTGGCTCCCCGAATGTCCTCCAGGGATTTAAAATGCCGCATCAGCGCCTTTCTGCGGGCCGGCCCCACCCCCGGTATATCGTCCAGAACGGATTTCACCTGCACCTTGCTCCGCAGCGATTTGTGGTATTCAATGGCAAAGCGGTGCGCCTCGTCCTGGATGCGGGTGATCAGCTTAAACCCCTCCGAATGGGTGTCGATGGGCAGCTCCACATTGTTGAAATACAGTCCCCTGGTGCGGTGGCTGTCGTCCTTCACCATGCCGCACACCGGAATGGAAATGTGAAGCTCGTCCAGCACTGCCAGCGCGATATTGACCTGGCCCCTTCCGCCATCCATCAAAAGCAGATCGGGGAACCGGCTGAAGCTGCCGTACTGGCTCCCCAGCTTTCTCTCCGTCAGCTCCCTGGTCTCCTCCATGCCATGAACGAAACGTCTGGTCAGCACTTCCTTCATACAGGCGTAATCGTCGGGCCCCGCCACCGTCTGGATGCGAAATTTGCGGTAGTCGCTGCGCTTCGGCCTGCCCTTCTCGTAAACCACCATGGATCCCACATTCTCAAAACCGTTTGTGTTGGAGATATCAAACGCCTCCATGCGGTCCGCGCAGGAAAGCCCCAGAAGCTCCGCGATCTCCTTCACCGCGCCGATCGTCCTGCCCTCCTCCCGCTTGAGCTTCTCCCTGTCCTGACTTAAGATCAGCTTGGCATTCTGGGCGGCGAGCTCCACCAGCTTTTCCTTTGCGCCGATCCTCGGCACCCGCAGGTAGACTCTGCCTCCCCGCCGCTCGGTGAGCCATTTCTCGATCAGCTCGGCGTCCTCGATCTCGTACTGGAGCATCAGCTCCCTGGGAATAAAGGGCGTCCCCGCATAGAACTGCTTGACAAAATCCTGCAGGACACCCGCCTTGTCATTTTCAGACACATGTGTCATATAGTAATGCTCTCTCCCGATCAGCTTCCCGTCTCGAACAAAAAATACCTGCACCACCGCTTCCGTCTCGTCCTGATACAGTGCAATGACATCTCTGTCATCTCCGTCGCTGTCCGTGATTTTCTGCTTCTGGGAGACCGCTTTGACACTGTTGTATAAATCCCGATATTTTGCCGCCTCCTCAAAGGCAAGCTCTCCGGCCGCCGCCTTCATCCGCTCCTCCAGCTCCTTCAGGATCGGGTGGTAGCTGCCGTTTAAAAATTCCAGCGCGCCGGCCACCTGCGCCCGATACTGCTCCCTGTCCACATAGCCCTGACAGGGGGCGAGGCACTGCTTGATATGATAATTCAGGCAGGGGCGCTCCAGGCCGATATCTCTGGGCAGAACGCGGCTGCAGGTGCGCAGCTGATAGATCTTGTTTAAAAGCTCGATCGTGTCCTTTACCGCCGCCGCGCTGCTGTAGGGGCCGAAATATTTGGAGCGGTCCTTCTTCATCGTGCGGGAAAACTGGACGCGGGGATACTCCTCCCCCACCGTCACCTTGATGTAGGGGTAGGTCTTATCGTCCTTGAGCAGGGTATTGTATTTTGGAGAATGTTCCTTGATGAGATTGTTCTCCAGTACCAGCGCCTCCAGCTCAGAGTCCGTGACAATATACTCAAATCGGGCGATTCGGGACACCATCTGATCGATGGCCGGCCCTCTGCCGATGTTTCCGCGAAAATAAGAACGCACGCGGCTGTGCAGATTGACCGCCTTCCCGACGTACAGGATCACGTCATTTTGATCGCGCATAATATAGACTCCCGGCTCCTTCGGGAGCTTTTTCAGCTCTTCCTCAACGTTAAACATAACTTGCCTCCTTGACAGAAGGGTCGACTCCCTGGCAGAGGGTTCGATATGCCTATTATACTGCATTTGTCAAGAATTATAAAGGAAAATAAAGAGATTTAAAAACAGGCAGCCATCCCTCCGGATCACTGCCTGTACGACCTAACCATATGCCTAATCCAATCTTCCGTTGGAAAAACGTCCCCTGGGACGGTCGTTGTCCCCGTCGGGAGAAACGCCGTTTTCCCCTTGCAAAGAGGCGTCCGGCGTCTCCGCTTTCGCCTCGCTCTGGGGCGTATTGCCATCCTCCGGCTCCCTGTCACACGGAGCCGCCTCCAGCGCACTGTTCAAGCGGCTCTCGAAGGTGACGCCTTCGCGGATCCCGTCGGGGGCTTCCTTCCCGCTCCCGTTCGCACTCCCGCCTTCGTTCGCTTTCGCGTTCCCGTCCCCATTTGCACTCTCGCTTCCGTTCGCTTTCGCGTTCTCGTTCTCTTTTTCCTTCTCCGGTTCCTTCTTTTCCTCCTTGGGATCCGGCAGACCCTTTTCTTTGCGGAAAATTTCCATAAATTCCTTGCCGGTGATTGTCTCCTTCTCGATCAGGAAGGCGGCCAGCTTATCCATCAGCTCTCGGTTTTCGCGCAGCATCCCCAGCGCTTTGTCGTAGCTTTCTTTGATGATCTCCACCACCTCGGCGTCGATTTCCGCCGCGGTCTTGTCGCTGCAGTTCAGGGAGGTCCTTCCCTCCAGATACTGGCTCTCCACGGTGGCTAAGCCCACCAGGCCGAATTTACGGCTCATGCCGTAACGGGTCACCATGTTGCGGGCGATGTCCGTAGCCTTTTCAATATCGTTTGCCGCTCCGGTGGTCACGGTGTCAAAGACGACCTCCTCCGCGGCGCGGCCGCCCACCAGACTCACCAGCATATCCCGCAGCTCCGCCTCTGTGTTCAGGTATTTCTCCTCCTCCGGCACGTGCATCACGTAGCCCAGCGCCCCCATGGTACGGGGCACGATGGTGATCTTCTGCACCGGCTCGGAATTTTTCTGCAGGGCGCTGATCAACGCGTGTCCCACCTCGTGATAGGAGACGATCTTGCGCTCCTCTTTGCTCATGATACGATCCTTCTTCTCCTTGCCCACCAGCACCTGCTCCACCGCGTTAAACAGATCCTGCTGGCTCACATACTCGCGCTCCTCCTTGGCGGCGTTGATAGCGGCCTCGTTTATCATGTTCGCCAGATCGGAGCCCACAGCGCCGCTGGTCGCCAGCGCGATGGCATCCAGATCCACCGTCTCGTCCATCTTCACGTCCTTGGAATGTACCTTCAAGATCTCCACACGTCCCTTGAGATCCGGCTTATCCACAATAATGCGCCGATCGAAACGGCCCGGGCGCAGAAGCGCTTTATCCAGGATCTCCGGACGGTTGGTGGCCGCCAGGATCAAAATTCCCTTGGATCCGTCAAAGCCGTCCATCTCGGAGAGGAGCTGATTCAACGTCTGCTCCCGCTCCTCGTTGCCCCCGCCGTACTTGGAGTCACGGCTCCTGCCGATGGCGTCGATCTCGTCGATAAACACGATACAGGGCGCGTTTTTGTTGGCCTCCTTGAACAGGTCCCGCACACGGCTGGCGCCCACGCCCACATACAGCTCAATAAAGTCGGAGCCTGTCAGGGAGAAAAAGGGCACGTGCGCCTCGCCCGCCACCGCTCTGGCGAGCAGGGTCTTACCGGTTCCGGGAGGGCCCACCAGCAGAGCTCCCTTGGGCAGTCTCGCGCCGATCTTGGAATATTTCCCGGGGTTGTGCAGGAAATCCACGATCTCCACCAGGGATTCCTTCGCCTCGTCCTCCCCCGCAACGTCCTTAAAGGTGACGCCGGTCTCCTTCTGCACATACACCTTGGCGTTGCTCTTTCCCACACCCATAGGGCCGCCGCTGCCGCCCATCCTGCGGAAGAAGAAACCCGCCACCAGCCAGATCAGCGCTACCGGAAGCACCACCGTGACCAAAATCTCCATGAACAGTCCGGAGTTGTTGTTGATCACGCGCTTTGCCTCCACGCCGTGCTCCTCCAGGCGCTCCATCAGCGTATCCATGCTCTCCATCACCAGCGTGGAATACTGTCTGTTCTGCTGCATCTGCAGCATACCGAGCGGATAGTAGTAGTTGTCTGTGCCTCTCGATCCCTCGTCTTCCTCCGGCTTTAACGTGACCTGGAGCTCCGCGCTCTCCGCGTTCAGCTCCACCGACTCCACCAGATCGGCATCCAGATCCTGCAGGAATTGTGTGTACTCTACCTCCTGCGCGCTGGCCGCGCTTCCCAGCAGCATATTGTAAAACAAAAAGGCGATCATCACAGCGCTCAACGCCGCCAGGACCATCATCGTGACGTTTGGTTTTCTGGGGGGCTGTCCGTTTCCTCCCCCCGGGCCTCCCCGTCCGCCATTGCCCCGGTTGCCGTTGTTGTAGCCTCCGCCGTTGTCGTACTGGTTCATTTGATTGTCCATGCTTACTCCATTTCTATCATAATATGACTCTTTTTCTCTAATGTCAGTCTATTTTATTATAGAGATTACCACCTGATAAATCAATAGCATAAATGTGAAAAAACCGTGTCAGGTCTAAAAGATTTCTTAATTTTTTTGTACTTTTAAGTAGATTTTTATAAGTATCTCATTTATAATAAAGTTTAGTATTGCTTTTGAAACGGCTTTTTATCGGAGGACATAATTATGCCAGTAAAATATGTATTTGTAACAGGCGGCGTGGTTTCCGGACTGGGAAAAGGCATCACCGCCGCGTCTCTGGGCCGACTGCTGAAGGCCAGAGGGTATAAAGTCACCATGCAGAAATTTGACCCCTATATCAATATCGATCCCGGCACCATGAACCCGATCCAGCACGGGGAGGTGTTCGTCACCGACGACGGCGCGGAGACCGATCTGGATCTGGGGCATTACGAGCGTTTTATCGACGAGAGCCTGGACAAAAATTCCAACGTGACCACCGGCAAGGTGTACTGGTCGGTCCTGCAGAAGGAGCGGCGCGGCGATTACGGCGGCGGCACCGTACAGGTGATCCCCCATATCACCAACGAGATCAAGAGCCGTTTCTACCGCAACTTCACCGACCCCGATATGCGGATCGCCATTATTGAGGTGGGCGGCACCGTGGGCGACATCGAGAGCCAGCCCTTCCTGGAGTCCATCCGGCAGTTTCAGCACGAAGTGGGGCATGACAACGCGATCCTGATCCATGTGACGCTGATCCCCTACCTGAACGCCTCCCAGGAGCTGAAGACCAAGCCCACGCAGGCCAGCGTCAAGGATCTGCAGGGAATGGGAATCCAGCCCGACATCATCGTGTGCCGCAGCGAGCACCCTCTGGATCAGGGGTTGAAGGACAAGATCGCTCTGTTCTGCAACGTGCCCAGCAATCACGTACTGCAGAACCTGGACGTGGAATATTTATACGAAGCGCCCCTGGCAATGGAGAAGGAGCGCCTGGCGCAGGTGGCATGCGAATGTCTCCACCTGGAATGTCCGGAGCCTGACCTGACCGACTGGATCGACATGGTCAACGATCTACGGCACCCCACCGACGAGGTGAAGATCGCTCTGGTGGGAAAATATGTCTCCCTGCACGACGCCTACATCAGTGTGGTGGAAGCCTTAAAGCACGGCGGCATCTCCAACCACGCCACGGTGAATATCAAGTGGGTGGACTCGGAGAAGGTGACGGCGGAAAACGCGGAGGAGCTTCTCGGCGACTGTAACGGCATCCTGGTTCCCGGCGGCTTCGGCTCCCGCGGCATCGAGGGCAAGATCGTCGCCATCCACTACGCCCGCACCCATCGCAAGCCCTTCCTGGGGCTGTGCCTGGGAATGCAGCTCACTATCGTAGAGTTTGCCCGCAATGTCATCGGTTATACAGACGCCCATACCGTGGAGCTGGATCCCAACACGACCCATCCCGTCATCGCCCTGATGCCGGATCAGAACGGCGTGGAGGACATCGGCGGCACTCTGAGGCTGGGCTCCTACCCTTGCGTATTGGACAAGGCCTCCCGTGCATATGCGCTCTACGGCGTAGATACCATCCATGAAAGACACCGCCACCGCTACGAGGTGAACAACGATTACCGCGCCATTCTGCAGGAAAAGGGGCTTCGCCTGTCCGGTACATCCCCTGACGGACGGATCATAGAGATGTGCGAGATCACGGAGCACCCCTTCTTTGTGGCGACGCAGGCGCATCCGGAGCTCAAATCCCGCCCCAACAGACCGCACCCGCTGTTTAAGGGCTTTATCGCCGAGGCCCTGAAGGACAAAAACTCCCGCTAAGATTCAAAAACCGCATATGCAAGGACCGCAGTTTCCGTAAGAACAACCGGAAGCCGCGGCCCTTTTTCTTTCCCAGCACAGATTCTCCATACACCGGCAGGCTTTTTGACAAAAGGCAGGCCCCTCAATGACCGCCAAGCGCCTCCTCGATCTTCTCCACAAACTCCTCCGTGCCCATTTTTCCTATGAAATTCGCGGCGACCTCTCCGTTTTTAAAGATCTTAAAGCAAGGGATGTTGGCCACCCGATACTTCTGGGCGAGGGGCATATTTTCGTCCGTGTCGCACTTTCCGACCTTTAACCTCCCCTCAAATTCCTCCGCCATCTTTTCCACCACGGGAGCCATCATCTTACAGGGGCCGCACCAGTCCGCGTAAAAATCCACCAAAACGGGAATCTCGGACTTTAAAACCTCCTCCTCAAAATTTTCTGTGGTAAACGTATACTCCATAACAGCCTCTCCTTTCTCTTTGGCTTTTATTTTCTCCATTTTACCTGTAAATAATGTACTTGTAAATGGGATTGCCCATCGCCGAAAATTTTTCTTCGTACTCCGTGGTCACATTGTCCCTCATCAGCGCCTCGTCGCTGTGCAGATCGCGCGTGATAACCTCCGCCTTCCAGCCGGCGGGCGCAAGCTCCTCCACCGCAAACTCAAACAGCTCCCGATTGTCCGTCTTAAATTCCAGACGGCCGTCCTTCTTTAGGATCGTGTGATACCTGGCCAAAAACTGTCTGGACGGAAGGCGCCTTTTCGCGTGGCGGTCCTTGGGCCAGGGGTCCGAAAAATTCAAATAGATCTTGTCCACCTCGCCCCTGCCGAACACCTTGTCGATTTCCTCCGCATCCATGCGGATAAATTTCAGGTTCGGAAGCTCCTCCTCCCGCATTTTCTGAATGGCCCTCAGAAGCACGCTGGAATACTTTTCGATCCCCACATAGTTGATGTGGGGATGCTCCTTCGCCATAGTATAGATAAATTTCCCTTTTCCCATGCCGATCTCGATATGGATCGGGCCGTCATTTCCAAAAATATCCCGCCACGTCCCCGGGCACTGCGGCAGAAGCTCCTCCTTCACCACATAGGGGCTCTGAGCGATCACCTCGCGGGAACCGGTGATATTGCGCAATCTCATAGCGACAACAAACCTTTCTCTCTCACTTACTCACTCACGTTTTTTGTTTCCTTACTTATTTAATTTACTCCACGGCACTCTCATCTGTCAAGAAATGACGCGCAGATCGACGGCTTGGATATTTTTTCCTTGACAGGCAGAAAAATCAGTACTATAATGCTATTTGTTTCTATTGTTTGTTTGAAAAAACAAAACGTTGGAGGAGAAAAAAGATGAAGAATGTTAAAAAAGTAATAGCACTCGCTATGATCACGGTAATGACCCTGGCTTTCACAGCCTGCGGAGGCGGCGGAAGCAAGGTAGAGAAGTTTGCAAATTCCGAGGCAGCCAAGACGATGGCTTCCCAGTTCAGCGGCAACGGCCTCGACGTGGGTATCTCTTCTGTTGACGGAAATGTCCTGGTATTCACCTTTACCTTTGAAGAGCAGCAGGGCGAGGATGTGGTCGCAGCTATGACCCAGAACATCGACGGTCTGGCAGACAGCCTTGGCTCCACGGTTGACCAGCTTGCAGACGAGATCGGTCAGGACGATCTGGTGGTTCGTTTCGTGTATGTCAACGCGGACGGTTCCGAGATCGCTTCCAAGGATTTTGAGTAATCGAAACGGCTACATAAGAGTCCGGCGTGCGAAAGACACGTCGGACTCTTGACTTTTCAGAAGGATTTTTATCATGCGGCTGCACAGAAATCATTTCCATCACAAATATTTGTCCGGCGCTCTTTCCCTTCTCTGGGCGCTCACCCTCTTTATCCAGCAGAGCCTGACGGCTCAGGCCGTCATCAACACCTCCGGCTCCACGGCCGAGGAACGCATCGCCTTCAACCAGTCTCTCACCGTGCAATCCAACGAGGTCGAGAACTGGCCCCAGGGCCCTGTGGTCAGCGCGGAGTCCGCGATCCTCATGGAGGCGGAGACGGGCGCTATTCTCTATGCCAAAAATATTCACGAGGCCGAGTACCCCGCAAGCACCACCAAGATCCTGACCACACTTTTGCTCTCCGAGCGCTGCTCTCTGGACGAGGAGGTCGTCATGTCCAGCTCCGCCGTGTTCGGCATCCCCAGAGGGAGCAACAATATCGCTATGAACCCCGGCGACACCCTGACGGTGGAGCAGTGCCTGAACGCCATCCTGATCCGCTCCGCCAACGAGGTCTCCTACGCCGTTGCGGAGCATATCTCCGGTTCCTGGGACGCCTTCGCCGACCTGATGAACGAGCGCGCCGAGGAGCTCGGCTGTGTGGACTCCCACTTTGTCAATCCCAACGGACTGCCCGACGAGAACCACTACACCAGCGCCTATGACCTGGCAATGATCGGAAGGGCCTTCTTTGCCAACGAAATGCTCTGCCGCATCACAACGACCCCGATGCTGCATATCCCCAAGGAAAACGGCGACCTGTACGACGCCAACCAGATGCTCCTGCTGCCCGGGAAAAAGTATGCCTATCCGTATCTCGTCGGTTGCAAGACCGGCTACACGGATGCCGCCAGGAGCACTCTCGTCTCCTGTGCGGAACGGGACGGCCTAAAGCTCATCTGCGTGGTGATGCGGGATGAAAATCCCCAGTACTACACGGACACCATCGCCCTGTTTGACTATGGCTTTGCCAACTTCGAGCGGGTCAATGTCTCGCAGACCGAGACGAAATACAATATTGACACCGCCGGTTCCTTCTACAGCGGCAATGACATTTTCGGAAACTCTCAGCCGATCCTGTCCTTAAACCGCGACGACTTTATTGTGCTGCCCAAGACGGCCACCTTTGCCGACACGGTCTCCTCCATCTCCTACGATACGGAGAGCCCCAACCAGGCGGCGATCATCACCTACACCTACCACGACGTGTATATTGGCTCGGCATCCGTGGATCTTGCCGTCGGCGCGGAGGAAAAGCATGTCTTTGACTTTTCCGCCAACGCCCAGGAGAACGTCGAAGAGGCTCCCCCTCGGGAAGCCCCTGTGATCTTTGTCAATGTGGTGAAGATCCTGCTGGGTCTTATGGCAATCGCCGCCGTGGCCGGACTTTTCATTCTGGGAACCGTCCTGTCAAAAAATTACCGCCTCGCCAACCCCGGCACCAGCACACGGCGCGGCTGGCGCAGAGAACGCAGGAGGCGCGGAGGCATCCAGCGCAAGGCCGCCAGGGAAAAGCGCAGCCGGCACAGAGAGCAGATCCGCGATGCCAAGCGCAGGAGAAGAAACGCACGCCGCCGCAGGTGGAAGTAGGAAAAGCGAAGCTACGCCGTTCCCTCGGTGTCTTTTGCTTTCTTCCTCCGCCTTCGCAGCTCCCTGGCATGGAGCCTGCGCTGTTCTATCTCCCTGGCGTCCTCCTCCGAAATCAGCTTGGTGGTCTTGACAATGTACACCCGATCGTCCTCCGTTTTGCGCACCCGCACCTTTCCCTTCAGGTAACCGTGCCTGTCACAGTACGCCACACAGTAGTAGTGCCTTCCGTTCGGCGTAAACCATTTGACCTTCTTTTTCAGATTGCATCGGCAAAGATAACATTTGCTGGAAACCACCTCCCGGTCGGAAAACGCCTCCGTCTTGTTCTTAAATTCTCGAGAAATATATTTCGCATAGGTGTCAAACTGCACCCTGACCTCGTCCTCACGGCATTTCGGCGGATGGAAAAGGTCGTAGGACACGTTGGAAAACACCTGGGGCTTATCCCGCTTTAAAACCGTCAGCACCTTGGCCGTGTAGTAGGCATCGCTGAAGGCCCGATGAAAGGGGATATCCTTCTCGATGTGCAGAAAGTCGATCGCATACTCCAGCGCCCGCCTGCTCTTTCGGTCCTCGTAGGCAATGCTGAACAGCTTTTGGACGTCCAGAAAGGGGATCGGCTTGCCGGCCAGAGGCTCCATCCGGTAAAACCGTATGTTGCGTTGCAGCTCCGTCAGATCGAGCGTCCCCCAGGTGCAGAACAGGTAGTCCTCGCCGCACCATTCCAAAAAGCGTTCCTCCACCTCCGGAAACGGCCTGCCCCGCTCCAGCTCCTGCATCTGCATATGGATCAGCTGGCTGGTGACCCGGTGCATCTTCCGATACACCTGGGGCTTCACCAGCTCGCTGAACTCCCCCATCATCTTACATTCCTCGCTGAGCTTGATCGCGCCGATCTCAATGATCTCAAAGGGCAGCTCGTCAACCTCCTTCTCTTTTCCGGTATTGCTCTGATTCCATTCCAAATCTAACACAATGTAATTCATTTGACCATCCTCAGAATCTGTATCGCTCTGTCCGGCGTATCACCTACAGGATCAATTTCCGTCGTTTTTGCCCGCGCGCTTCCGCACCGACCTTCTGCTCATTCTCTCCTTCTTATCCAGGATCAGATAGAAGGTGGGGATCAGGATCAGGGTCAGGAAGGTGGAGGCGATCAACCCTCCGATGATGACCAGCGCCATACCCTGCATCATACGGGAGTTTTCGCCTCCCAGCCCCAGGCCCATGGGCACCATGGAGAGGATCGTGGTCAGGGTGGTCATCAAAATCGGTCTGAGACGGATGACTCCGGTCTCGATCAGCGCATCGTCCACAGGCATCTCCTGCCGCAGCATATTGGTGGAATCCACAAAGAGGATGCCGTTGTTCACCACAATGCCGATCAGCATCAAAAAGCCCATCAGGGACACCATGCTCAGCGTGGATCTGGTCACCGCCAGAAACAGGAAGGAACCGATCATCGCAAAGGGAATACAGAGCATGACCATAATGGAAAATCTGGGCGATTCAAACTGCATCGCCATCACCAGAAATACCAGAAATACCGCTGTCAGGATCGCCTGCAAAAGGCTGGTGAACTCCTCCGTCATCATGCTGACCATCATATTGTCCGCCGTAGACACTCCCTCGGGGAACGCATATCCGTCCACCAGCGCGTTGATTCCGTCCTGGGCCTCAAAGATCTTGTCAGAGCTCAGCGTCGCCGTCAGGCTCACCTGGTACAGTCCGTCCTGCTTCGTGATCGTCTCCTGGCTCTCCACATATTGGATCTCGGCGATATCCCGAAGCGGCACCGTCGTGTTAAACGCCGTCGTAAATCCCATGTCCATCAGCTTATTCAGATCGTCATAGCTCCCCTCGGGGTACTCCAGACGCACCTCGTACTCGGAGCCCTGGTTTGTGATCGTAAGGGGGCTTACGCCGCTCAGCACATTGCTGATCTCCATTCCCACCTGAATGGGCGTCAGTCCCACCTGCATCGATTTCAGAGGATCCACCACCACCTTCGCCATCGTGCTGGAATTGGCGAGGGAATTGTCTACCTTCACTACGCCGTCCACCTTGGCCAGCTCCGCCTGCAGCGTATACGCCACCTGCCGCAGAAGCGCCATATCGTCGCCCTGCAGATCCACCTCATAGCTGTCCGTGCTCATCATACTGCTCATGCTGCTGCCGGTGGAGGATACGGTGATATCCATGTTGGTCATCGCTGCGGCGATCTCATTCCAACGGTCCACCATCTGCGCGGTGGAAAGCTCCCGATCATCCTTTAAGGTGGCGGTCAGCGTCGCGCCGGATCCGCCCATCAACATGCCGCCCGAACCGCCGATCGAAACGGTATAGCTCTCCACGTTCTCATCCTCCCTGGCAATCTGCTCCCAGGTCCGGATCGCCTCATCCTGCGCCTGCAGGCTGGTTCCGGAGCGAAAGCTCACCGACACCGACACCATGCCCTCGTCGGAGGACGGCATAAGCTCCATATTCAGCGTGGACGCCAACAGCAAAGAGACCGCCACGATACCCACGGCGGAAAGCACCACGGCGCCGCGCCTGTGCAGCAGCTTTCGCAGAAGTCTGCGGTATCCTGCCGTCACCCACCCAAGAAGCCGGTCGATCGGAAGATTCTCCTTTGCCACCGGCCGGAAAATACTGAAAAACAGCGGAACCAGCATCATAGCCACGATCAGGGAGGCCAGCATAGCAAACACAATGGTAAAACCCAGCTGGGAGAACAACTGCCCCGACAAGCCGTTCATCACTGCCAGAGGCAGATATACCACCACGGTCGTAATGGTGGATGCCACGATGGAAGCGGTCACCTCCCGCGTCCCCTTAAAAGCGGCCTCGCGGAAATCCACCGTTCCCGTATGCTTTCGGAAGCAGCTCTCGATCACCACGATGGAGGAGTCCACCATCATGCCGATGGCAATGACCAGGGAACCCAGCGTCACGATATTCATGGAGAAGCCCATGAAGCTCATCAGGATCAGGGTCAAAAACAGGGAGATCGGCATGGACGCGCCCACAATCAGGCTCGCCCGAAGATCGCCAAAAAACACAAACAGTACCAGCATGGTCAGCACCACGCCCAGCGCAAGTGTCTGCGCTACGGAGGACAAAGAAGCCAGGATGGATTCGCTCGCGTCGTAGGTGACGTCAAATGCGATGGCCGGATTTTCCCTCTGGATCTCCTCCAGCGTTTTCTTTACATCCCGACACACGTTCACCGTGCCGTAACTGCTTTTATTTAAGAGGCTTATGCTGACGTTTTCCTGCCCATTGTAGCGGCTGACGCCGTCCGCCTCCCCGGAGGCCAGGGTGACGTTCGCCACATCCTGCAGGGTGATCACGCTGCCCGTGCCCGTCATAATCGGCACCTCCCGCAGCTTCTGCACGGTATTGTACTCCATGGAGGTGGCCACACTGACGTCCTGGGAGCCCTGGACAACGCTCCCCGCGGGATAGGTGAAATCCACCGCGCCCAAAAACTGTGCCACCGAGGACATGGTCAGCCCGTACTGCCTCATCAGCGTCTCGTCCAGCTCGACCTTGATATACTCCTCGCTGCCGCCGCTGACACTGACCTGCGCCACGCCGGCCAGAGACTCCAGCTCCGGCACCACGGACTCATTCACAATCTTCAAAAGATCCACATCCCCCGTCTCAATGGCGGATATGTTGATAATGGGGACGCTGTTCATGTTCATCTCAATGATCGTAGGCTCCGTGGCATCCTCCGGCAGGCTCAGCGCCGCCATCTCCATAGCCGCCCGCAAATCATTGTGGCACTCGGCGATATCCACGCCGTACTCATATGTAAACAGAACGAGGCAGTAATTCTCGGAGGACATGGAGGTCACAGACTCCACGCCGCTCAAGGAGGAACCCGCGTCCTCGATCACGGATGCCACCAGTTCCTCCACGCTCTCCGGATCCGCGCCGGGGTACGTGGACATCACGATCAGCATCGGCATCTCAATGTCCGGAGTCAGCTCCAGACGAAAGCCAAAAACAGAAGATATACCGAACACCGCCAGCGCCAGGATCACCAGGAAACAGGACACCGGACGCTTTAAGGCCAGTCTAGTCAAATTCATCCGTCCGCCTCCTTACTCCCGCGCCAGGCTGTCGGAAGCGGTTACCTCCACGCCGTCCAACAGTCTGGGGGACCAGCTGGTGATCACCATATCTCCCTGGGAGATCCCCTCCGTGACCGTGATATTGGTATCGTCAAAAATGCCCGTGACAATATAGGTCTTGACCGCCTTGCCGTCTACCTCCAAATACACGTAGGCGGAATTGTTGTCGTAGTACACCGCGTCGTAGGGGATCACGATCACATTGGACTCCGAGTAGGTGTCGGCGGTGACCTTCACCGATACGCCGTTTGGAAGGGCATCCTCCCCCGCGGCCACATTGGCCTTCACCTGGAAGAGGCCGGTGGTCTGATTGACGGCAACGCCCACCTCCGTGATACGGCCCTCGTATTCGGTTCCGTTTCGCTCCACCGTGACCTTATCTCCCGCCTGCAGAGTGTTTTTCACCGCCTCGCTGACCGAGAAGGTAACCGTCATGCTGTTCTCATTGGCGATGGTAAACGCCGGACTGCTGCTGCCGGCAAGCCCGTTCACCTCCACGCTCCGGCTCTGGACCACGCCGGAGATCGGCGCCTTCACCGTGTAGTAGGACAGTGCCAGCTCGGCGCTGTCCACTCCCAGCTGCGCCATCGACAGGCTGGTTTTTGCCTGCGCGTTGGAATCTTTTCGTATCTCCCCCTGGGTCAGATCCCTGGACTCCTTGGCGATATTTAAACCGGACTCCGCCGCCCGATATGCCGATTCCGCCTGGAGCAGGGAATCGTGCAGCGTGTCCCGCTGAGACTGCATACTTGCCAGCGAGCTCTGGGCGGCCATAAGAACGCTTCCGGCATCGCCTCCGGAGACCTGATCCTCCTTATCCCTTGTGCTGTTGATCACAGGGAGCAGAGCGGCCTCGATCTGCCCAATGGCAATGGGATTTCCGCTCTGAAGAGCTTCCTTGTATTGGTTCACGGTGTCCTCAAACTTCGTCACCGCATCCTCCAGATCGTCGTACGCACTGCTCACCTGATAGTAGGCGATCTGTGCCTGCTCGTACCCGCTCTGGGCCTGCACGATGGCGCTTTCCAGCTGCAGGTCCGTGGAGTCCTGCTGGCTTCCGGTGGCCATATTCACCTGCTGCTGTGCACTGACAGCGCTCAGCTGAGCCTGCTCCAGCTGCAGCCGGGCCGCCGCGTCGTCGATCCGAAACAGCACATCGCCCGCATTGACCCAATCGCCCACATTATAATTTACCTCCGTCACCGTACCGGACGCAAAAGGGATCACATACACCTGCTCCTGTGGAGAGATCGATCCCACAAAGCTGTTTTGCAGAGTCAGGCTTCCCGCCTGCGCCTCCTGCAGATCGACAACGACCGCCTGTGACGCCGTCTGACCCGCTTCCCCGCTTCCGCATCCGGCCAGCGCAATACTTCCCCCTAATAAGAACGCCAGTCCCATACCGCAGTTTCTTTTTCTTAATCCAAGCATTCTCATTTTCCTTCCTGTTCGAGTTTTTCCTAAAATCAGGCTATTCTATTATAAAACACTTCCGCGCAAAAAAAAATGATAAACTGCTGGAAAACTCCTAAAAAAACTATAAACTGAAAACAGCGGGGAACGCCCCCGCTGTCTTATGCCCGATTACCCTTCCGCAAACAAATGCTTCAGCCAGGTCTCTGCCAGCCCCACCCACGAGGCACATTCCTCCTGTACATGCCGGCCGTCGCTGGTCTCCGTCAGGCGGGTGGCAAGGGCCAGACCGTGCCCCCCTACGGGGTACATATGAAACTCCGTGGGGATTCCCGCCCTTCTCATAGCGCCCACTAACAGAAGGGAATTTTCCACCGGCACGGAGCCGTCCGCAAAGGTGTGCCAGATAAAAGCCCTGGGCGTCTTTTCCGAAACCTGTTTCTCCAGGGACAATTTTTCCGCAAGCTCCTCCTCTCGGTCGCCCAGGAGATTTTGGAAGGAGCCCCTGTGGGCAAATTCCCCCGAGGTGATCACGGGGTAGCACAGGATCATTCCCGCCGGACGCAGGATCTCATGGTCGGGCCCCTCCAGCCCCAGCTCGTGCGCCAGAAACTCCTCGTCCCAGAATATTCCCAGGCTGGCCGCCAGATGCCCTCCGGCGGAGCACCCCTGCACGACGATCCTCTCCGCATCCACGTGCCACTCCTCTGCGTTGCCGCGGATCAACAGCATAGCGCTGGCAAGCTCCAAAAGCGACGTCGGGTATTTCGCCGGCGCGCAGGAATAGCGCAGCACCGCCGCGTGATAGCCCATCGCCAAAAACTGTAGGGCGATGGACTCCGATTCCCGATCCGAGGTATACTGATATCCTCCCCCGGGGCAGATCAGGATCAACGGCCTTTTCTGCATTTTCATAGCGTCCGAATAGTCCTGGATGTAGGTCACAAGCTTCGCCTCCGGAAGGGAGCCCTTGACCTGTATCTGATAGGTGAGATGAATCATGGTGTATCACTCCTTCTTTCTCTCCTGCCCCCGCAGGTCTTAATATGCTTTCCCCCAGTAAACCATCTTCTTGGCCGGCTTTCCACAACAGACACAGGTGTCGGAAATGTGCTCCTGTTGAAACGGCATACAGCGGCTGGTGACGCCGAGCTTTTCCTTGATCTCGTCCTCGCACGCCTGATCGCCGCACCACATCGCCTTTACGAAGCCGGTCTTTTCCCGAAAGAGCTTCTCAAACTCTTCCATGTTGGCGGCGGTAAAGGTGTTTCGATCCCTGTGCGCCCGGGCTCTCTCCAGCATTTCCCGCTGCATGGTCTCAAGGATCTCTCCGATCCTCGCCTCCAGATTCTCCAGCTCCACCTCGATCTTCTCTCGGGTGTCACGGCGGCAGACGATGCACCTTCCGGCTTCCATATCCTTGGGGCCGATCTCCACGCGGACCGGATAGCCTCTCATCTCCGCCTCGGAGAATTTATAGCCGGGCGTCTTGTCGGAGTCGTCCACCTTCACGCGGAACGCTCCGGCAAGCCGATCTCTCAGCTCGTATGCCTTATCCAGGATCCCCTCCTTCTTCTGCTGGATCGGTAGGATGCAGACCTGGACAGGAGCCACTCTGGGCGGCAGCACCAGGCCGTCATTGTCTCCGTGCACCATGATAATGCCGCCGATGATGCGGGTGGACATTCCCCAGGAGGTCTGGTAGACATATTTCAGCGTGTTGTCCTTGTCCGCAAACTGGATGCCAAACGCCCTCGCGAAGCCGTCGCCGAAGTTATGGCTGGTGCCGGACTGAAGCGCCTTACCGTCGTGCATCAGCGCCTCGATGGTGTAGGTGGCGGCGGCCCCCGCAAACTTCTCCTTGTCCGTCTTTTGACCGCGAATCACAGGGATCGCCAGGACCTCCTCACAGAAGTCCGCATACACATTCAGCATCCGGATGGTGCGCTCCTCCGCCTCCTCGGCCGTGGCGTGGGCGGTGTGCCCCTCCTGCCACAAAAACTCTCTGGAGCGCAGGAAGGGTCTGGTCTCCTTCTCCCAGCGCACCACGGAGCACCACTGGTTGTATACCTTGGGCAGATCCCGATAGGACTGTATGTCGTTTTTATAGAAATCGCAGAACAGCGTTTCCGAGGTGGGGCGCACGCAGAGCCTCTCCTGGAGCTCATTCAGTCCCCCGTGAGTCACCCACGCCACCTCAGGGGCAAAGCCCTCCACATGGTCCTTCTCCTTCTGGAGCAGGGACTCCGGAATAAACATGGGCAGGTAGACATTCTCCACACCGGTCGCCTTGAAGCGCTCGTCCAGCTGCTTTTGAATCAGCTCCCACAGCGCGTATCCCGCAGGCTTGATCACCATGCAGCCCTTCACGCTGGTGTAATCGATCAGCTCCGCCTTCTTCACCACATCCGTGTACCACTGGGCAAAATCCTCCTCCATGGAGGTGATTGCCTCAACCATTTTCTTCTCTGCCATCCTTCTTCTCCTTCTTCTTCTTTTTCGCCTTTAAAATGTCGTCAACAAACAAAAAACGCCGAGGCTTCGACCCCGACAAGGGACCGAAAACTCGGCGGTACCACCCTAATTGACGCATCCTCCCATCCACAGCATCCACGGAAGAACGCACCCATCTTTTGTGCCCGTAACGCTGGACTGCGCCGTATTTCGGAAAGCATACTGTCCCTCACACGGAAGCTCCAAGGCAGGTTCCGGATCTTCCGCATGAGGACGTCTCAGCCCGGCTCCGGCGCCACATCGCCCAAAAGCCGCGTCCTCTCTCTGGGATGCCTCCCATCCGTACTAACCCTCTTCATCGCTTTATCTGTATGTGATTTTAGTGCATAACAGGCTTATTTGTCAAGGCCGTTTTTGTCAGGGGCGCTCAACACGCTCATATCATAGTGCACGTTGACCTCCTTGCGGTCATACATCCGGTAAAATTCCCGAATGATCAGATCCCTCTGCTCTTTCTCCTGCCGCTCCTCCCCGTCGATCAGCAGGACGAGCTGCTGAGAGCTGCTGTAGCGTATGGACAGCGTCTTATCCAGCAGGATTTCCAGGATCGCCCGCTCCAGGTAGCCCATGATCTCCTCGCGCTCCTCCACCGTCAGCTTGATCCCCTCGTTGGTGCTGACCGTAAACATCAGAAGCTTCACCCGATGCCGTTTGATATCGGTCTTACTCCGGATAAAGCCGTCTATCCGGTCAAACTCCGGGTAGAGCGCGGATCCGCCGTCCTCTTGCCGCCCGCCGCTTTGAATAAACTGCACCAGCCGGTTCAGATCCACCCTGGAGGGATTGCTCTCCTCTCCGGCACCGCTGTCCTGATGGATGTAATGGCTTCCGCCGCCCTGCTGCTTCACATAATAGAGCGCCTTGTCCGCCTTCAAAACAGCGTGGCAAAGTCCGCTCCTCCGCTGTA